>JAPNUP010000101.1 GCA_026627345.1 Bacillota bacterium
TGGCATGCTGATTTGTGCGGACAATGTCTTGCTCGGCGATCGCATTCTTTTGCCTGACAACCAGGACGACTCGGTGGTCGGCATGCGCGCATTTTTGAGCTTGATGAGTCATGACCCCCGACTAGAATCGGTCGTCCTCCCAGTGCGAGACGGCTTTGCCATTTCTCGCGTCAAGGGGTGACGAAAAGATGACGCGAGCCCTACCTGCACAAGCGCTGATGGCGCAGCTTGTGCAGGAAACGGAGGAGGTCGTAGAACGACTCGCGCGGCTCTGAGGGATCTAAAAAGGGGGGCAACTTACTTGTGCCAAGATAACGAGATTCGCACGAAAGAAGCCGTGACGCGTCAAGTGCAAGAGGGCTTTGGCATGAATGCGCATGCATATGTCACCAGTGCTTTGCACCAATCTGGCTCAGACCTAGCGGATATGATCGCTAATCTGCACCTGCAACCGGAAGAGGTCGCCCTGGATATCGCCACTGGGGGCGGGCATGTCGCTAATGCGTTAGCACCTCATGTCCGCCAAGTTATTGCCCTTGACTTGACGCGTCCTATGCTCGAAGCAGCGCGAACCTACGCGCAGACATTGGGGCTTGACTCAATTCTGTATCTCGTAGGGGATGCCGAAGACCTGCCTTTTGCCGACGCATCCTTTGATCTCGTCACCTGCCGGATCGCGGCTCACCACTTTCCTCATCCCTCGCAATTTGTTCGGGAGGCTGTGCGAGTGTTAAAGCCAGGCGGGCGGTTCGCGTTAACTGACAACGTCTCTCCTGAAGATCTCGTTGCAGCCGAATTTTTTAACGCAGTTGAGCGCTTGCGCGATGTCAGTCACGTTTGGTGCCCGCCGATCTCGCAGTGGCGCGCGTGGTTGGCTGACGCTGGGCTCAAAGAGCTTTGGAACAACACGCAGTGCAAGACCTATCGATATCGAGAATGGGTGGCCCGAACAGCACATCGCACAGAGCAAAGGGATGCGGTGGAAAAGTGCTTGCTCGAAGCCACGCCAGATTTGGTCCGCGCATTTCATATTGAAAAACGCGATGGTCGGATCGAGGCTTTTACGGGCTCACAGTGGTCCGTCATCTGTGTGAAAGCGATGCCTTGATCAGGTGGACTAACATGGGCAGGAGATGGCGCCCATGTTAGTCGGAAAACTCTTCGTCAAGGGCTTGCTTAAAGGCTTCGACGCTTTGTTCGCGGCGCTGGTTCAAGGCGTGTAGCTTCGCCTGTTCAGCACCTGATAGACTAACGTTTTCCAGCGTTTCTTCGGTGTCTCCGATATTGTCCATCGTATTCGCAATCACTTCTTTGATTTTGCCGACGCGGTCATTACGGCCAAACGGTTGAGTCATGGCTGATCTCTCCTCGATCGTTGTGACCTGTAGTTTGCGAAAGATGCTTTCGCTCTATGCGGCAAGCTACTTTCGTCATGATCAGCCATGACCATCCAGTGTTTGATTACAGACCGGTAGC
>JAPNUP010000136.1 GCA_026627345.1 Bacillota bacterium
TTGACACTATTGTCCTATCAAGCCATGCGCTTTCAGGAGAAAGTCGTCTCGCCAGAGAGGCAGTCTGCCTGCATGTCCGCTTTACAGGTGGGTAGTTCGTCTGTCAAAGAAGACGACGGTGCGATCTTACTGTATACTTCAGGTACGACGGGAACGCCCAAGGGCGTTCAGTTGACGCATCGTCAAGTCATGGCAACAGCGCGCAATGTCGGGTTATCCCATGAATTGACAGATCGCGATGTTTGCTACTCGTTTCTCCCGCTTTTTCATATTAATGCACAAGTCATTGGGTTACTGACGACGCTTACTACAGGCGGGCAGTTGGTGCTCGATTCGAAATTTAGCGCATCACGCTTCTGGCCAACGATTGCCAAGTACAAAGTGACTTGGGTATCGGCGGTACCTACCGTGATTGCGATTCTGATCAAGTCGGCAGGAGAACCGGTGAGTGAACATCGCCCGCGCTTTGTGCGCTCGGCTTCGGCTCCATTACCTGATCTGCATGCACGGCGATTCGAGGCGCGCTTTTCGATTCCGCTCATCGAATCGTATGGCATGACAGAAGCGGCGAGTCAGATCTGTATCAATCCGTTGCCGCCAGCTTTGCACAAATTCGGCTCGGCAGGCCGTCCGTTTGGCCTTGAATTGCGGATTGTGGATGACGAAGGCGCTACTTTGCCACAGTATGATGTAGGAGAGATCGTCATTCGCGGCGACAGCGTGATCTCCACATATGAGTCAGGCGACACCAGTGGCAAGAGCTTTCGCGACGGCTGGTTTTATACAGGAGATCTCGGTTATCGAGACGTGGATGGCTTTGTGTTTATCACAGGCCGCAGCAAGGAAATGATCAATCGCGCCGGGCAGAAGATCAGTCCGCGGGAGGTCGAAGAAGTCGTTTTGAAAGATCCGAGAGTGAAATCCGCTGCGGTGATTGGGTTGCCGGACGATCTCTATGGTGAGCGGGTTGTCGCGTATGTGATTCCGGACTCCGTAGCTAGAAAAGGCGATGCCAACTTTAAGGGAGAACTGCACGAGCTTTGTCGACAATCGATATCGGCCTATAAGTGTCCATCCGAATTTCACATCGTCGATGAAATTCCACTCGGGCCGACAGGAAAGATTCAGCGTCATCGTTTGCGTGAACAGGCGGTTGCGCTTGGTCACGCGGCTGTGCGGGTGTAATCAATCCGGTCGGCGTCCAGGATAAAAGGGGCGAGAATGAGCCGCATGAATAGACAACAGAGCAGTCAGTATCGCCGCCCTACAATGCGCCGTCGAAAGCGAAACCAGCGTAGGGTGGCAGCTGTACTGGTATTGGCGATACTGGCCGGGGGCGTCATCGCTGCGCATACAACTGCCAGTGCGGACCAACACCGGACTACTTCCACCCACGAGCGTGCAGTAGTAGAGAAAGTGGCGTTGCCGAAGGCCGAATTCGCGCCGTCGCAGATTGTACGTGGTCGCGTGATGGACGTCGGCTCGTCAGTGGCTGAAGGATGGGACGACAAGGTGGGCGGTGGTTACCTGAAGCGCGGTGTTGTAGGGTACAGCGCTTACAGCGCTCATGACTATACGCTGGTCAATCATGCGGTTGCAGGGGATACGGCTGAAAAAATTGATGGCGAGTACCATGTGTGGCTGAAGACCTTGAAGCCGCAAGTGGTCGTCCTTTCTTGGGGAGCGCTCGACGATGCTAATGCCAAGACGCCGCTGCCTGTCTTTCGTGCGACTGTAGAACATCAAGTTGCGCTGGCACTTGCCAATCACGAGGTTGTGTTCATCGTTACGCCACCTGTTACACGTGCATCTTATACGCAGTATCCAACGATTGAGCCGATGTATCTGAATGCCGAAATGCAAGTGGCACGCTCCTTTCACAGTCCTAATGTGTACGTATTTAATGTTTTCGACCAGATGAAAGCTTATTTGGTCGCGCACCATCAAACTTATGTCCCGTACATGGCGGATGGCTGGCATCCGAATACGGCTGGACACGCTCTGGCCGGTGGCCTATTTCTCGATGACTTGCAGAAAGCTTTCGGTAAATCAGGAATTGCCTTCAAGTAGCGATGATGTCCTGATTGGGCTTGCGGATGAACAACCACACAGAAGCCACGCAAGCTAGTGCCACGAGGGCTTGAATTGCAAAAAAGTGTTCGGGGCCCACTTTTCCAAACAGAGCGCCACCGTACACGTTGCCACAAACGTTACCAAGCGCTGTCGTAGCGGCAAAAAGCGTCTGCCCTGTCGCCAAGCGGTGGCGGGGCACGGCGCTCCGGAGATAAGTGACCGCCGATGTGTAGAAAAAGCCGAATGCAACCCCGTGCAGAAGTTGCACACCAACAAGCAAGATTGGGCTTTGCGCAAAACCGAGCACACTCCAACGCACCGCGTACGCCAGACCGGACATCGTGAGCATGAAACGCGGCCCTCGGCGTGCGTACAGCTTGCTCGTGAAAGGCATCGTCAAAAGTTCACTGCCTGATGAGAGCATAAAGCTGAGCGAAATGAGCGACTGGGGTAGATGACGCGCTTCGATGTAGAGTGGGAAATAGGAGTTGTACATAGGAACAGTCAACGAAAAGACGAGCAGCGTCCCGAAAAAGCCGATCAGCGGCCACCACGTTCGAATGCCTGTAGAGGTAGAACTCGTCGTCCCCTTGGCAGAAGAATCCTTTACAGCTAGTGATGAGGGCTCCATGCTTGCATTATGCTCGCGCACGAGCAGGGACATGATCAGTGCCATGACGATCGCCGGTATATAGAGCCAAAACAGATCTCCGATATGCGCATGTAATAAGAACACGCCTACTGCCGCGTTGGCTAACGAGAAGCCGGTGGATCCGAAAACGCGAATGCGTCCGTAGTCGATGCCCTGCGCTCCCACATAGCCCATGGAGATGTGGTCGATCAGCGGTGGGATAGCTGTGATAAAGGCAGCCACGCCGACGAGGACCAGCGCGAGGGAAAGAGTGCCATTAACGTGAAAGAGCAGGTATACGCAAAATGGCAGCACAATAAATTGGATGCGTAACCAAGGCAAAGTTTTGCCAGTACGGTCTGCCAAAAGGCCCCACAGTGGGGGGGTGAGGATGCCCACTAACGGTTGAATCGACAACAGAAGACCGATCTGCGAAGGCTTGAGCCCGCTGCTTGAGAAGTATGGGGACAAATATGGAAGTACTGTTCCCATACTAGCGTAGATGAAAAAGTAAATGGCACGTAGTGTCCAGGTTGTTTGCCGAAGCGAGTGCGGTTTGTGATTCATCGGAGGCACCTCGCTTTTAAAACAGGGTTTCATCCCTGAGTGGGCCGATAGGTCGGCGCCGCTCCCAGGGATGCGCTTTTTACAACTTGGCTACTTCTTACGATTACGCATAGCAAAGTAAATCACGAGTGCAATGATGACGATAACCAAAAGCACGTAGCGAATGACGTGATGACCCAAGTCGAACCCCCCTCTCTAGATATGCAGTCTACTATACAATGGATTGCGAGAATTGTCAGCTTTGCGGGCTTTACGCGGCGCTAGATAACTTTGGGATTGCGAGACTCCGGCTAAAAGGAATATAGTGAAGCGAAGCTAGAGTGGAGTCGGGGAGGGTTGCGCAGATGCCAGAAGCTAATCAAACATGGGATCTAGATGTTATTTTCACAGGGGCAAGTGAGTCGAAGGCTTATGTAGCATTTGTGGACGAGTTGGAGCGAGACACCGCTCTTTTTGCAAGTACGGCTGAAGGCGTGGCCAGTCAGAGTGGGAATGGACTTGCAGATCTGCTCGTGCAGGCGCAGGCGCTCCGTGAGCGGCGGCAAGAGGCGGCCGCTTTTAGTTCATGCCTAAATGCACAAAATGTGAACGATGAGAAGGCCAAGGCTGTAGCTGGACGGCTAGCGCAGATGTCAGCTATTTTTCAGACGGGCATGATGTGGGTCCAGCGCAGTCTGGCCATGCTCGATGACGCAGATTTCAGTGCCCTCAAAACCCAAGATGCGTTGAAGCAGATGGCCTTTTTTCTGGAAGAGACGCGGCGGCAAGCGAAGGATCGATTGGAACCGGCGCAAGAGCGCCTGATTCTATCTCTTGGTGTGGATGGGTACCACGCTTGGGGGAATCTGTACAACACGGTGACGGGAAGCATGCGTGTGAGAGATGACAACGCCGAAGCGTCTCGTGATCTGTCGATGGGACAATTGCAAAACGCGCTGGACACCCCGAATCGCGCGCGCCGCATGGAACTGTTCGCGAAGTGGGAAAACGCCTGGAGTGCGCAAGAGGAAGTCATTGCCGATGCGTTGAATCACCTTGCAGGATTTCGCCTGCAGGCGTACAAGGCGCGCGGCTGGACGTCTGTTTTGAAAGAACCGCTTGAGAATAATCGCATGTCTGAGGCTACGTTGTCCGCAATGTGGCAGGCTGTCGCTGACCACGCCGCGGTCGCATCATCTTACTTAAAACGTAAAGCCGAACTGTTCGGCATCGACCGTCTCGCTTGGCACGATGTATCGGCTCCTGTGGGGACATCGAGCAGTGTGATTCCGTATGAGACGGCGCAAGCGCTGATCATCCAGCAGTTTGGTCGGTTCAGCCCTGATCTCGCAGCGTTTGCGACACGCGCGTTTGCCGATCGGTGGATCGAGAGCGAAGATCGCGCCGGCAAGCGAGCAGGCGGATTCTGTACTAGTTTTCCACTCACCGGACAGTCGCGGATCTTCATGACTTACTCTGGCACCACGGGCAATGTCAGCACGCTTGCGCACGAACTTGGACATGCCTATCACCACCACGTGATGCGGGATATTCCAGGCTTTTCGCGCCAGTACCCGATGAGCGTGGCTGAGACTGCATCCACGTTTGCCGAGCAGATTGTCTCCGATGCAGCGGTGGCACATGCGACCGACCGTGATGAGAAAATCGCCTTGCTCGGAGAGCAAGCGGATCGAGCCATCGCCTTTTTGATGGATATTCGCTCGCGCTTCTTGTTCGAGACAGCTTTTTACGAGGAGCGTAAGAAAGGTTTGTTGAACGCCAAAGCGCTGTCTGAATTGATGACGGCTGCGCAGAAAGAAGCGTTTGCTGGCATGCTGTCGGAGTATCACCCGCATTTTTGGGCGTCTAAACTCCATTTTTACAGCACGGGGGCACCGTTTTACAACTTCCCTTACACATTTGGTTATTTGTTTTCTGCCGGCGTCTATGCCGAAGCCAAGGTGCAAGGGCCATCATTTGCCAAGCGCTATGTCAGCTTACTGCGGGATACTGGACGGATGACAGTGGAGCAGTTGGCGCAGACGCATTTAGGTGCTGATACCACGAAGGTCGACTTCTGGACACGCGCAGCGGATGAAGCCTGCGGCTCGATCCGCGCCTTTCTGGCGCTTACCGAGAAATAAGGAGTGAGCGTTCATATGTACGATCTGGTCGTTCGTCATGCCAAACTGATTGGGCGG
>JAPNUP010000022.1 GCA_026627345.1 Bacillota bacterium
TGCTCCGGTAATGGACGCCAGTTTCAAACCACGGTGTCATTCACGACGGGCCAGATGGTTCTCTGGCATCCACTCTTCAATCGACGCTGGTAGCAGACCTAACCAACTCTGGTTGCCTCGACAAAGGTCTTCATCCTAGCAGGAGCCCACTACTAGTACACTCGTTTCCACTCCCTATCTGTTTCACGCACACGCTCTAAAATCTTCGATTACTAGGCTAGCCCCCTGTTAGGTGATCAAGACCATCCACTCGCCCACAACATCCGTTTTCTTTCCACATATCGTTGAGTAGCCGCATACGAGAAGGAGGGAATCGTATACCATGGGATGCTTTGGAGGATACACGCGCTGGGCTGTCGTGTTTCTGATTATTTTCGTCCTGTTCTTCTTGCTCGTGCCGGGCTACGGCGGATACGGCGCAGGGGGCGGATATTAACCTAGCACTCTTGACGACAAGGTGAGAGGAGGTACGTATATGGATGGCGGCACATTTGGTGGCTACACCCGTTGGGCAGTAGTGTTTTTGATCATTTTCGTTTTGTTCTTCCTGCTCGTCCCAGCCTACACGACGGTCTGCAACACGGTCCCTGTTAACTAATACTCGACCAGGCTGTACTCGACACTCGGGTGCAGCCTTCTTTCACTATCAGCTATAGGAGGGAGGAATGAAAACGAATGTGCACGAGAGGACAGTGTCAAAAAAACCTTGGCAACTGGGTACAGTTTGAAACCCCTTGGGGGCGACATCGCGGCGTGGTCGAGCGTGTCACAGATCGTGGCGTCCTCATGCGTGTACCGCGTCAGTATGCACCCACAAGCCTAGCTACCCATCGCGCGCTTCGTGCTGAGACGGAGGAGCAAAGGCTCGATCTGGCACTTGCGCAGTGGGGTTACGGCGGTGCTGGTGGTTGGGGCGGCGGTGCTGGTGCTCCCGGATACGGCGCCTATGGTGGTGCCTACGGCAACCGTGGCTACGGCAACGGCGGCTATGGTGGCTGGTGGGGCGGCGGCTGGTGGTGGTGGTGGTTGGCTTTCGCCTGGATTTTCTGGCTAGCCTTTTTGTGGTAGGAGCACCCGTCGTCTTACTATAGTAGACAGGGCTAGTGCCCATGAGCAGTAGACCGCGGGTTCAAACGTGGCCCAGCCATCGACAAGGGAGTGGTTGGGTGCGTGTGAGCTCGCCGTTTTTTTCTCTTTTGACTCAAGGCGGCACGATATGATTCTCGAAACAGCTAGTCGATACAAAACCCTCCATTCTCGCACATCCTTACGGATGTACAAGGATGGAGGGCTTGTTTTTACGCTCATCCTCATGATACTGTCCGTGTTCCATCGCTAGGAAGATGGCCATTAGAAACAAGACTCTGGTGATCGCAAAGCGCTGCGCCGTATTCTTAGGAATCACGAGCAACGTGACGATGACAAACAAATTCAAGAACGTTCCATAGTGGGACACGGGAACCAAGACAAATCGAACGAACAAGATGAGAAAGGTCACGATCCAGTTCATGAGAGACGGACCTTGTGTCTCTGCCACCCAACCACTCCCTTTGCCTCACTATCACGTCAGTATATGCGCGCGCGAGCCTCACGTAAGCTACATGTGCCCATCCCCTGTCCGCTCCTAAAAGAGACCAGTCTGGCCTAAAGAATGTGCGCATCCTCTCGGCATTCGTCCATACCGCCCCCCACATACTCTCCGTATGCTAGAGAGCTGAATACCAAAAGGAGGATGCTAAAGATGGGTGCATTTGGTGGGTATACGCGTTGGGCTGTGGTTTTCTTGATCATCTTCGTCCTGTTCTTCCTGCTTGTTCCGGGCTACGGTGACGCTGGCGCGGCTGGTGGCTACGCCGGATATTAATCAATAACGACAAGAAGGGGGGACATCCCCCTCTTTCACTATGTTGTGACCAACCATCAAGGTACTCCACAGCCTCACCCATGCCGACCTGACGATGGCTGTGACGTTCCCTTCACAGATCGAATACGCTAGGAAACACCTCAATTCTGCCTACCTACTCCATTGCCAAGGGCGTGATCCGTTATACAAGCTCACAGGCACCGCCAAGAGTGGAAATCCGACAGATTTCCGTATGATCAGCCGAGCCGAAAAAAGAGTGCAGTACAACTTCTGAACAGTATCGGGCCGTACGCAGTTCTTTGGTCCCTGAGCGCATGGATCTCACCTCACTCTGCTTGGCTCGCCGTTTTAATCGCCATCATGGCATCCGGTTTCTTTATCCGCATCTTTATCATTTTTCACGACTGCGGACATTACTCCTTTTGTCCGCGCCGCCAAACGAATGAATGGGTTGGCATGGTCACTGGCCTCTTGACCTTCTTCCCCTATCACAAATGGAAATATGAACATGCTCGGCATCACGCGACTAGCGGCAAACTCAGTCATAGAGGCACCGGAGATATCTGGATACTGACGGTGAATGAGTATCAGGCACTTCCGCGATCTCGTCAACTCATCTATCGTCTATACCGCAATCCGCTCATACTCTTTGGATTAGGCCCCATATTTATCGTTATCAAGGCGAGGTTGAATCGCAAAGGTGCTCCGAGACGAGAACGCTGGAACACGTATTTGACCAACATTTTTCTAATCGTTCTCTTGGGGGTATTGGGAAAGCTGTTGGGTTGGCTGACTATCCTTATCATTCAAGGGACCATTTTGTATGTGGCAGGCATTATTGGCGTTTGGCTGTTCTATGTCCAACACCAATTTGAGCATGGCTATTTCGAAGGTGACGAGCAGTGGAGTTACGTGAGTGCTGCCCTTAAGGGCAGTTCCTATTACAAGCTTCCTGTGGTTCTACAATGGTTTACAGGGAACATCGGCTTTCATCACGTGCATCACCTAGAACCACGTATCCCCAATTATCGTCTGCAACAAGCGCATGAACAGAGCGCTCTCTTACAAACAGTGCCACACATCAGTCTTTCCCAGAGCCTCTGCGCCCTGCGCTATCGCTTGTGGGATGAACAGAACATGCGCTTTGTCCCCTTTCGTCAAACAGCCTCTTTCAAAAGTCGCAAATCCAGATCCAACATATGAACTGATCCGCTCATCGGCACATCTACCGGTTCGTGTAGGAAGTAAGTCATACCGTAGCCGTTCAACTTCCCCGACTGCCGCGCTTGGAACCCTGATGAACGAGATGATCCGCTTGGATGATGAGTCTGTCGCAGTTAAGGTATAATGTTGTATGCATCAAGTAACAGTCGAAAAGGGGCTCACTATGAAAGCACTCGTCACTGGCGCTAATAAGGGAATCG
>JAPNUP010000040.1 GCA_026627345.1 Bacillota bacterium
CCTGTCCGCGCCAGTTCCTGGCGAAAGCGCTCGCGCATGTTCTCATCTTCTGTGATCGTAAAAGAGGTTTGTAAGCCTGCAATGTTGAACGTTTTACTAGGTGCTACACAAGTGGCCGTGAAGCTGGCAAAGTCAGATAGCGCCGCAAACGGCGTGTGCGTATGCCCGGGCAGGATCAGATCCGCATGAATCTCATCAGCGATGACCTGCACGCCGTGGCGTTTGCAGATGTCACCTAACGCCGTGAGTTCCTGCGTAGTCCACACGCGACCCACGGGGTTGTGAGGGCTACACAGGATGAGTAAGTGGACATCATGCGCCTGCACTTTGCGCTCGAAGTCTTCCAAATCCATCTCGTAGTGACCACTACGAAAGACAAGCGGGTTCGTTACGAGTTTGCGATCATTTTGCAAGACGACTTGAGTGAATGGAGGATACACGGGCGGTTGGATGATGACAGTTTCACCAGGGTTTGTGAGTGCGCGCACCAGCATGCCGAGAGAAGGCACCACGCCTGGGCTGGCATCGAGCGCTTCTTTCGGGAACAGGTAATGATGGCGTTTGGCCGACCAGTCGATCACGGATTGAAAGAAGCGATCTGGCGGACTGACGTAACCGAGGATGCTGTGCTGTATGCGCTTTTGTAAAGCTTCTAGCGCAACAGGAGGAGCTGCAAAGTCCATATCGGCCACCCACATGGGCAGCACGTCAGCGGAGCCGAACAGTTCGTTCACCCGATCCCACTTGGAGCAGTTCGTCAGGCGGCGTTCAATGACTTCATCAAAATCGAAGTTCAAATGTCTCACCTCAGGCAATAGTGTAGTCAATGTGCTATCTCCACCATACCACTGTTCGCGGTCAGTCACTAGAAGCGGTTTCTCAAATCGTATTCCTGTGCTACCCTTATGCTGATATTCTTCGTGTTCCTATGAAAGGAAGCTAGACTGCGTGCGCGTATTTCTTGATCTGATGTGGTTTTTCAAAATGCACAAGCTGCGCTATCTCGCGGGGATTACCTTGCTGATGTTAGTGGCGATTCTCAGCCTCATCCCTCCACATGCCGTAGGCGTTATCATTGATGACATGCAGGCAAAGACTTTGACATCAGGTGTCCTAGTCTACTGGGTGTTGGTCCTTGGGGCCACTGCCGCCATCATCTACGTCCTGCGCTACTTGTGGCGTATTCTTCTGTTTGGCGCTGCCATGCAACTTGCGGCGCTCTTACGTGAGCGTTTGTACCAGCATTTCACTAAGCTCTCGCCGCAGTTCTATCATCAAAACCGCATCGGCGACTTGATGGCGCACTCGACGAATGACGTGCAGGCCATCGAGCAGACAGCCACGGACGGGGTCTTGACGCTGGTCGACTCGATTACCACAGGGGTTGTGGTGATCGCAACGATGGCGTCAACGATTAGCTGGAAGCTGACCCTGATTGCGCTCATCCCGATGCCACTGATGGCGCTGGCTACGGCACACTACGGCAAACTCATGCACGAACGTTTCCATAAGGCGCAGGCTGCCTTCGCTGACATCACTGAGAAGACGCAGGAAAATATTGCAGGCGTTCGCGTCATCAAAGCGTTCGGGCAAGAGGACGTGGAGACGCAGTCATTTGCAGACCTGTCTTTGGATGTCGTGCAGAAAAATATTGCCGTGGCGCGTATTGACGCTTTGTTTGACCCGACGATCTCACTTTTTGTCGGTGTCTCGTACCTTTTATCAGTCGGCTTCGGCGCGTACTTCGTCACGCGCGGTGCGATGAATATCGGATCGCTCACCACCTTCACCCTCTATCTGGGGCAATTGATTTGGCCGATGTTGGCGTTCGGCTGGTTATTTAATATCGTCGAGCGCGGCCGCGCCTCAAACGATCGGGTACGGACGCTGCTGGCCGTCAAGGAGGACATTGTCAACCGGGATGGGGCTATCGATCGGGTGCCGACGGGTGATATCTCGTATGACCTGCATACGTTCACTTATCCGCACACGACAACGCCTGTGCTGCGTGACATTCACTTTGACCTGGCTAAGGGACAGACGCTCGGAATCGTGGGGCGTACCGGAACGGGCAAAACGACGCTGCTAAAACTGCTGTTGCGCGAATTTGACTGCACGGACGGTGACATTTCCATCGGCGGAGACTCGATTTATCGAGTGACGCTCGACGCATTGCGCGGCGCGATTGCCTACGTGCCACAAGATCACTTTTTATTCTCGGCAAGTATCGCCAACAATATCGCATTTGCCCGTGCCACAGCGCAGATGCCGGAGATTCAGCAGGCGGCGAAGATGGCTGTCATTCACGACGACATCGTTCGCTTTCCGGAAGGGTATGCGACGCTGGTAGGGGAGCGTGGGGTGACGCTGTCGGGTGGACAGAAACAGCGTTTGTCGATTGCGCGCGCCTTGCTCATGGAGGCCGAAATTCTGATCCTCGATGATTCATTGTCCGCCGTTGACGCCAAAACAGAGTCTATGATTCTCGAAGCTTTGCGCCAGGAACGCCGGAACAAGACGACCCTGATTGCCACTCATCGGCTGAGCGCCGTAGAGCAAGCGGACCTGATCTTGGTGCTAGAAGATGGTCAGATCGCCGAGCGAGGGACACACGATGAGTTAATGCGCCAAGGCGGTCTGTATGCAGCGATGTACGAGCGCCAACAACTCGAAGTGCTCGTCGAACACGGAGGGGTGTCAGCGTGAACGAGTATGAGAGTAACACACGCCAAGGCCGCTCGGACCGCGGCGTCCTGATGCGGCTGTTGCGGTACATGCGCCCTTACAGACAGCCGCTCGTCGGCGCGTTCATCATGCTGGGCATTGCGACTGCCACCGACGTGCTAGGCCCGATTATCATCAAGGTGTTTATCGACCGGTATCTGCAGCCACGGTACTTTCCGCGCGCTCCGCTACTGCTGTTAGCTGGCGCTTATGTGGGGCTGCTTTGTATTACGGCCATCTTTAACTATCTGCAAGTGATTGCGTTTCAAAAGACGGCGCTGAAGATCATTCAAACGATCAGAGTGGAAGTCTTTCGAAAAGTTCAAGGGCTGGGGCTCTCCTTTTTTGATCGCACGCCCGCGGGTTCATTGGTATCGCGCATCACGAATGATACGGAAGCGATCCAGGATTTGTTTATGAGCGTGCTGTCGACTTTTGTGCAAAACATTTTTTTGCTCATAGGCATTTACATCTCCATGTTCTTTTTGAGCGCACGTCTTGCAGCGTTGTGCCTCATTCTAGCGCCGATCATCGTCTTGATCATGCATGTGTACCGGGTGCTCAGCACGCGAATCTATCACCTCAGCCGGCAACGCCTCAGTCTCTTGAATGCCAAGCTCAATGAATCTTTGCAAGGCATGTACGTCATTCAAGCGATGCGGCAAGAACGTAGGTTACGCCGGGAATTTGGTGAGATCAACGAAGGCTATAGGCAGGCTCGCTTGCGTAATATTCATGTCAACGCCCTGCTACTGCGTCCACTCATCGACGTCTTATACATGGTGACACTGATGGTCGTCCTATCGTTTTTCGGTTACCAGTCACTGCATGTCCGCGTCGAGATCGGGGTGTTATACGCCTTCGTGAATTATCTGGAGCGATTCTTTGAGCCGATCAACAACATGATGGTGCGCTTGAATTCTTTTCAACAAGCGATCGTGGCATCGACTCGCGTGTTCGAGCTGATGGACGAAACGACGTTGGCGCCTATCGGGAATCTGGAAACAGCATCATCAGCGCCGCTGGTGACAGAAGGTCGCATCGAGTTTCGCAATGTGACGTTTTCTTATGACGGGCGTACGGACGTGTTGCGAAGTATTTCGTTTGTGGCAGAATCTGGGCAAACGGTTGCTCTGGTTGGCCACACCGGTAGCGGTAAAAGTACGATTATCAACTTGCTGATGCGCTTTTATGAGATTGACCAAGGAGAGATCATCATCGATGGGTCATCCCTTCAAGCCTTTGCGACGCCGGAACTGCGAAGGCGCATAGGACTGGTGCTTCAGGACCCGTTTTTGTTTGTTGGCGATATCCGTCACAACGTCCGCCTCGGTAACACGGACATTTCTGATGCGGACATTGAGGCGGCGGCGCAGTTCGTACAGGCGGACGCATTCATTCGCAAACTGCCAAATGCTTATGAAGAAAAAGTCGCGGAACGCGGCGCCAAATTCTCCGCCGGGCAACGGCAACTACTGTCTTTTGCCCGAACGATCGCCTTGCAGCCGAAAGTGCTCGTGCTCGATGAAGCGACGGCGAGCGTAGACACGGAGACGGAAGAAGCGATTCAAGAGGCGCTGCGTAAGATGCGCAAAGGCCGTACCACGATCGCGATTGCGCATCGACTTTCGACGATTCAAGACGCTGACCTCATCTTAGTCTTGCATCAAGGAGAGATTGTCGAACGCGGTAACCATCAGGAGCTACTGACGCAACGTGGTTTGTACCATAAGATGTACCTCCTGCAACAAGGAACGGGTCTGCGCCGGACGGAAGCGGTGCAGGCGTGAACCGAACGCGATGTGAAGAGTTTTCTACACCTAGGACAGCTAGTTGCGATATCGCGTGTCGTTGTGCCATGATGGCATAACATGGGGACAATGACACGCGAGGAGGCTGAGTGATGCATAAGTACTGGTTCCACATCGGTTCATTTCCCGTTCGTACGTATAGCACGCTATTTTTGCTTGCCTTTTTGCTAGGCCTTGGTTTTACCATTTACTTGGCCAAGGTAGAGAATAAGAGCAAGTACATACCGGCCTGGATCGACCTTGGACCGATCCTTTTTTTTGGCGGCGTGATCGGTGCGCGGATTTGGCAAGTGTTCTTCTTTGACTGGTCGTTTTACGCGCAACATCCTGGGCAAATCATTGCGGTATGGCACGGGGGCTTGTCCATTCAAGGCGGTGTGGTCGGTGCGATGATTACCGGATGGGTGTACGCGCGCATCAAGAAGATCCCGTTTTGGACGCTGGCTGACATGGCGGCTCCAGGGCTACTCCTTGCGCAAAGCATTGGCCGCGATGCTGACTTTATGAATGGCAGCGCGTACGGTTCGCCAACGGGAAGCAACTTCGGCGTACTCTATCCAGTGGGCACGCTCGCTCGACTGCAATACGGGGATCATCCTTTATGGCCTTCGATGCTGTGGGAGGGGCAGGCGGATATCATCTTGCTCGGCCTGTTGATGATCTTGAAGCTAAAACGTTGGCCGACTGGATGGCTCTTTGTCTACTACATGATCACGTATAATCTTGTGCGATTTTTCTTGGAGATGTTGCGCGGAGACAGCCCTCGCTTTCTGTTTCATTGGGACGCCGCGCAGTGGACTGCGATGCCCATGGTGCTCGCCGGCGTGATCGCAGGCGTCTGGCTTTATCTCGCTGAGCGCAAGCGAACGGGGGAGAGTCTGCCGCTCTAAGGCGGAGTTGCTTGTCTCACGGAACTTGGTTAGCATGAAATTTAGAAGAAAAGGAAGTGGGCGGGTTGGGCGCTTTTCACGCCATGTTTGGTTTAATCGTCATCGCGATCACCATTTTACTGACGCTTTGGAATATCATCCGGATCTCGGCTCGATTGAATGGTCCGAGTTTGCGGCCTGTGGCGATGGGGCTTATTGATCTTGAGATTCTGTTTGGGATCATCACGTTCATTGTGCATCCGATTTGGGGAGCCTTCTTGCTTCACCCGATCACCATGCTGATTGCAGCTGTGGTGTTTCACATCATGACCGGAAAGAAAAAATCCAGTGGCGTGCAACTGACAGGGTTTATTTTGACGACAGTCCTGTTGCTGATCGGTGTATCTTTCGCCAGTATGTAAGGAAACGCGATGCAAGGACGAGTCTCGCTCACAAGGCGAGACTTTTCTTTTATTCATATTTGCAACTTTATGCGAATATATGTATAATAAATCGGACGGGAGGTGACGTGATGCGCATCGCACTAGTAGGGGCAACAGGGTACGGTGGCAGTGAGGCGCTACGTCTCCTTCGCGCTCGAACGGATATAGAGCTGGTCTGGGTTGGATCGGATCGACTGGCTGGCCGAAAAGTGGGGGATGAGTTGCCCCAGTTTGGGACCTCACACATTGGCGAACTGCGTTTTTCTCCCCTTGCTGAACTTAGGCTTATGCAAGATATCGACATCGTGTTACTGGCTTTACCCCACGGCGAAGCACGCATCTGGGCGCCGCAACTGCTTGCGCGTGGGTTACGCGTGATTGATTTTAGCGGTGACTATCGTCTGCCTGATGCGATGTATGCGCAGTGGTATGGCAAGGAGTTGCCAGAGGATCGAGTCGCGCAATCGGCCGTATATGGACTCCCTGAGCTGTACCGTGAGGAAATCAGGACCGCTTCACTCGTCGCGAACCCTGGATGCTATGCGACGTGTGCCGAATTGGCGCTGTTACCGCTCGTCGAAGCAGGCCTGGTAGATGATAGCCGCTTGGTGATTGATGCCAAGTCGGGCGTCTCAGGCGCAGGGAAGGCCCCGTCTTCAGGCACCCATTTTGTTGAGGTGCAAGAGAGCGTGCGCGCTTATAAGGTAGGGGCGCATCAACATACGCCAGAGATCGAGCAGGTATTGGCTGACGGTCGACGACGAAGGCGAGGGCAGCGCGCCAACGAGGGCGTGGGCGAAGAGATCACGACCCGCGAAGTGCGCGTCATGCTCACGACGCAGCTTTTACCAATCAAGCGCGGTATTTACGTGACGGCCTACGCGTCGCTCGGAACTACCATGTCTGGTCAGGAGCTACAGGAAGTGTATCGCGAGCGCTATGATCGGGAGCCGTTTGTACAGGTCTTGCAGCCCGGAGTGATACCTGAAATTCGCTACACCGTGGGTACGAATCTCTGTCAGATCGGGGTTCACGTCGATCAGCGCACGCAGACGGCACTGGTGATGGCGACGATCGACAACTTGGGCAAAGGGGCAGCCGGCCAGGCGTTGCAGAATCTCAATCTGATGATGGGTCTACCCGAAGATACAGGCCTACGAATCGAACCTTGGGTGTGAGCGAAAGGCTGACACAAGGTGTCTCATTTGTCGCAAGAATAATCGGCTACGCCGTGTGGGGAAAGAGGGATCCGGGTGCAAACCATCGTCATCAAATACGGCGGCAGTGTGCGCGATGAACCCACGTTTTTGTTAGAGGAAATCGCTGACTATGCGAGTGAAGGTCATCGCATCGTGGTGGTACACGGCGGCGGACCGGAAATCACTCAGTACCTCGCGCGCCTCGGCTGTCATTCAGCGTTTGAAAATGGACAGCGTGTGACCGATGCAGCGGCGCTCGACGTCGTCGAAATGGTGCTGGCCGGGCGTGTGGGCAAGCGGTTGGTACGGGCTTTGCAAGCTTTTGGCGCCTGCCCGGTTGGTATTAGCGGTGAAGATGGCAGCCTGATCCGAGCGCTGCCGTATAGCGACGATGAGCGACTCGGGTTCGTCGGACGCGTGGACCAAGTGGATATCTCTTTGCTGAACACCCTACTCGCTGGTGGCTTTCTCCCTGTCGTTGCGCCACTCGGTCTGGATGCGACCGGCTCTGTGCGAAATATTAACGCAGATTTTGTGGCTGGAGCCATTGCGGGTGCGCTACACGCGGACACGTTCATTTTGGCTACCGATGTGCCAGGTGTGAAAGAGACGAGTCAGTCCGCGTATGCGATCAGGGAGCTCACAGTTGAAGCCGCGCTAAGACTGATTGACGAGGCGGTGGTGACTGGCGGGATGGTGCCGAAGGTGCTAGCTGCGATCGAAGCGGTGTGCAGCGGCGCGCAAGACGCCTATATCGTCGATGGTAGGCAGGACGGCATCTTGGACGCCGTCCTGCGAAAAGACAGGATCGGGACGCGAATTGCGCAAACCGATCAAAAGGAGATGCGCCATGCGTGAGGCATCACAGTTATCAGAAGTGATGGAGACTAGCGTCCAGGCTATCGACGGGGCACAGGCTGTTTACGAAGCAGATGCGGCCTGTGTCATGCACACTTATGCACGGCAACCTTTGCAGATTGCTAGAGGTGCAGGAACGCACGTGTACGACGAGTCTGACAACGCCTACCTGGATTTTACGAGCGGCATCGCTGTGTGTGCCCTTGGGCACTGCCATCCTCGGCTGGTCAGTGTAGCGCAGGAGCAACTGAATACCCTATGGCACACGTCCAATCTCTATCTCACGGCTCCGCAAGCGCGACTGGCAGAGCGTCTGACTATTGCTTCCGGCATGGATCGCGTATTTTTCTCGAACTCCGGCGCCGAGGCCAATGAAGCAGCGATTAAGCTGGCACGCCGCTATAGTAAAGCGCGTTATGGTGCGCACAAAGGGGAAGTGCTCACTTTCTCCAACTCCTTTCACGGTCGTACGATCGCGACGGTGACCGCCACGGCACAACCGAAATATCAAGAAGGGTTCGGTCCATTGCCTGGTGGCTTTCGCTATATCGAGGCGATGACGCCGGACGCGGTGAAAGCTGCGGTAACACCGAAGACGTGTGCCGTCATGATCGAACCGATTCAAGGGGAAGGCGGTGTCTACCCTGTTCCAAGCGATTTTCTCACTTGGTTGCGAACCTTCTGTGATGAAGTGGGCCTCGTGCTCATCTTCGATGAAGTGCAAACGGGCGTCGGGCGAACGGGACAGTGGCTAGCGTGGCAGAAGATCGGCGTAAAACCGGATATCGTGACCATGGCCAAGGCGCTCGGCGGCGGACTTCCAATCGGTGCGACGATGGCCGTGCAAGACGTGGCTGCCAGTTTTATACCAGGGACGCACGGTTCCACATTTGGCGGGAATCCAGTAGCGGCGCGTGTGGCCTGTGAAGTGATCGATATCGTGCTAGAACCGGGCTTTCTAGAAGGTGTGAGCACACGAGGACAGCAACTCGGCAGTGGACTGTGTGTGCTGGCTGCACAGACGAGTGCCGTTGTGGATGTGCGCGGTATCGGGCTCATGTGGGGAGTGGAACTGTCGGGTCCGGTGGCTGGGCGTGTGGTTGACAAGTGTCGTGAGCGGGGATTGCTGGTGCTCACTGCGGGCGCAAGCACGGTCCGTTTGCTACCGCCGTTGATTGTCACAGCGAGTGAGATCGAGAGCGCTTTGTCGATTCTGGCGATTGCGATCGATGAAGCTGTCTAGCTGGGGCTGGGGCGACAGAGGATTGAGGGAAATACGATGTGAGGAGGCCGACCAATGACGGCGATGCCGGCACAGTCGCTATACACAAGTAAAGCGTCAAAAGTGCAACACTGGCTGGATTTTGACGGGTATTCTGGGGGAGATATACGCGCTTTGTTGGCGCTTGCCAAGGAGCTGAAAACGGCGCGGGCGAAGGGTGAGCAGACCCACCTGCTAGCAGGCAAAACGCTTGCCATGATTTTTGAGAAGGCGTCGACGCGTACCCGTGTTTCCTTTGAAGTCGGCATGTACGAACTCGGAGGTCACGCGTTATATCTTGGAAGTAGCGCCACGCAACTCGGTCGCGGTGAACCTTTGTCCGACACGGCGCGTGTGCTGTCCCGCTATGTACATGGGATCATGATGAGGACTTACGGTCACGACACTTTACAGGAAATCGCCAAATTCGCAAGTGTCCCGGTGATTAATGGCCTGACGGATACACACCACCCGTGCCAAGCGCTGGCAGACCTACTGACCATTGAAGAACACTTTGGCCAGCTCCGTGGGGTGACGCTGGCGTATGTCGGCGATGGCAACAATATCGCACATTCGCTCATTCAGGCCTGCGCGTTGACGGGTATGCACATTCGCGTGGCGACACCCGTTGCCTATGCGCCTGACCCTGTGATTGTGTCGGTGGCACAGCAGTGGGCAGCAGCATCTGGCAGTCAGATCGTGATGACGAACGACCCTGTTGTTGCCGTGACAGGCGCGGATATCGTGTATACAGACGTCTGGGCGAGCATGGGGCAAGAAGAGGAAGCGGACGCTCGTCAATCAGCTTTTACATCGTATCAGGTGACAGAAACCCTGCTACAATCGGCCCACCATGACGCCTTGTTTATGCACGATTTACCGGCCCATCGCGGGGAAGAGGTGTCAGCGGAAGTCATCGATGGGGCGCGCTCGATCGTGTTTGATCAGGCGGAAAATAGACTGCATGCGCAAAAGGCCCTGCTGGTCAGACTGCTGGCGCCTGGCACCACCGCATCATGACCGGTAAAAACGAAGGAGGCATTCCGTTGACTGCTAAAAAGAAAATTGTGCTGGCGTACTCCGGTGGACTTGACACGTCTGTCGCCATCAAATGGCTGAGTGAAACGGGTGGCTACGATGTAGTCGCTTTGTCGATCGACGTAGGTGAAGGCAAAGATCTCGAATTC
Organism: Bacillota bacterium; assembly: GCA_026627345.1. Lineage (GTDB taxonomy): Bacteria > Bacillota > Bacilli > Alicyclobacillales > SLC66 > JAPNUJ01. Next base: position 10,353 of record JAPNUP010000040.1, read on the forward strand.
GTGAAGGCCAAAGCACTTCAAATCGGCGCGGTGGAATCGCATATGGTGGATGCTAGAACGCTCTTTGCCGAGCAGTTCATCCTGCCTAGTTTGCAGGCCAACGCACTCTACGAAGGAGTCTATCCGCTCTCAGCGGCGCTGTCGCGACCGCTGATTTCGCAGCTGCTCGTTGAAGTCGCACGCGCCACGGGCGCTCAGGCAGTCGCACACGGTTGCACAGGAAAAGGGAACGATCAGGTGCGGTTTGACGTTTCTGTCGGCGCACTGGCCCCTGATCTGCAAGTGGTCGCACCCGTGCGCGAGTGGGCTTGGACGCGCGACGAGGAGATCGCCTATGCGAGAGAATACGGGATTCCGATTCCGATAACGCTTGACAGTCCGTTTAGCATCGACGCCAATCTGTGGGGGCGCAGTTGTGAAGCGGGGGTTCTCGAAGACCCGTGGGTAGAAGCGCCGGAAGGCGCCTTTGATTGGACGACAAGTCCCGAGCAAGCGCCGGAGCAGCCTTCTTATGTAGAGATTGAGTTTGTCGCGGGTGTGCCAGTGGCCTTGGACGGTGAGCGCTTTAGTCTCGTCGATCTGATCGCGCGGCTCAACGCCATTGCCGGTGCGCACGGTGTAGGACGCATCGATCACGTCGAGAATCGCTTGGTCGGCATCAAATCGCGAGAAGTGTACGAAGCCCCGGCTGCATTGACCTTGATTAAGGCGCACCAGGCGCTGGAATACCTGACGCTTACGCGTGAAGTCGCTCAGTTCAAGCCGATGCTCGAGCAGAAATACACGGAGCTCGTGTACAATGGTCTCTGGTTTTCTGAATTGAAAAAAGCAGTCGATGCGTTTATCGCGCAGACCCAAACATATGTCACCGGCACCGTCAGGATGAAACTGTATAAAGGGAACCTGCAGGCAGTGGCGACCAGTTCTCCGTACAGTCTTTACAATCATAGTCTCGCGACCTATGCAGCAGGTGATCAGTTTGATCACAAAGCGGCTATCGGGTTTATATCGTTGTGGGGTTTGCCAACCAGACTACAGGCGAGTGTGGCCGTGACGGATCAAAACAAAGAAGCCGTACCGACCTGACACTTTTTGAACAACCTCTCAAAGGGCGAGTGAATGATGAGCGATTTGCGAGTTGGGCAAACAATGTGGGGCGGGCGGTTTGCCAAGCCCCCACATGCAGCGGTGGCTGCGTTTAATGCATCAGTCGCGTATGACAAGCGGTTGGCGCTAGACGATATCACAGGCAGTATTGCGCACGCGCATGCGCTACGTGATGCTTCAGTGCTGACTGCAGATGAATGCGAGCAAATGGTACAAGGATTAGAAGCAGTCCGCGAAGAGGTAGCGTCCGGTCAGTTTCAGTGGCGTGAAGACCTGGAGGACGTACACATGAATATCGAGCACCGCTTGACGGAGAAGATCGGCCCGCTCGGTGGCAAGTTGCACACCGGTCGTAGCCGCAATGATCAAGTGGCGCTTGATATGCATCTGTACGCACGCGCTGAACTTATAGAGATCGACAGCTGTCTGCGCACATTGCAAGGTGTACTGTGTGACCTAGCCGAAGCGCATCTCGATGTAATCATACCAGGCTTCACACATTTACAGCGCGCGCAACCTGTGCTTTTATCACACCACTTGCTCGCTTATTTCTGGATGTGTCAGCGCGACCGTGAACGCGTGCGAGATGCGCGCGATCGCGCAGACTGGATGCCGCTTGGGGCTGCCGCTTTGGCTGGAACGACCTTTGACCTCGATCGCGCGCGTACAGCAGATGAACTCGGATTTTTGCATCTCTACGAAAACAGCATGGATGCGGTAAGCGACCGCGATTATCTGATTGAGTCGCTGTCTGTGCTCGCAGTGATCGCGATGCATCTATCTCGTTTGGCGGAGGAGATCATCCTATGGAATTCTACTGAATTCGCATGGATCCAGCTCGATGATGCATTCGCGACCGGCTCTTCCATTATGCCGCAAAAGAAGAATCCAGATGTCGCTGAGCTGACGCGTGGTAAAGCAGGACGCGTCTTCGGACATCTACTTGCGCTTTTGACCACATGTAAAGGCTTGCCACTGAGTTATAACAAGGATATGCAGGAAGATAAAGAGGGTGTGTTCGATGCATTCGATACGGTGAAAACGACACTGACCTTGATGGCAGCGATGCTGTCCACCACTACTTTTCGGCGGGATCGAATCACAGCAGCGCTGGCAGGCGATTACAGTGCAGCGACTGATTTGGCCGATTATCTAGTGACGAAAGGCGTGCCTTTTCGCCAGGCGCACGAAGTCGTCGGCAAAATTGTGCGCGACTGCAGCGAACGGCAACGCCCGTTCACCGATCTGACTCCAGAGCAATTACAGTCGTTTTCCCCGGTATTTGGCGCTGACGCACTGGCTTGCTTGGCCCCAGAGGCTGTAGTAGCCGCTCGCATCGTGCGCGGCGGGACTGCGCCTGCGCGCGTCCGGGAGCAGCTGGTTCGTGCGCGCAGCGCGCTTTCGGAGGTGCTGTAAACCACTTGTTACGAAGGTGACAAATACTGCCCGCAGGATTTTTGACGGCTTTTGTCGAATACGGTAGTCAGGCAAAGCCGTCTGGTACAAGTGCCGTGCGCTCAGTACACGCTACGCGCGCGGCCAACTGATTCTATGGGAGATTTGTCCATGATTGAATTGCAAGATGTATGGAAAGAGTACGGCAATGGCACATCCGCCCTTTCCGGGGTGTCTGTGCGTATAAAACAAGGTGAATTCGTATATGTAGTCGGCCCGAGCGGTGCTGGGAAGTCGACCTTTATCAAACTTATGTACAGGGAAGAACGCCCGACGAAAGGTCATATTTTTGTCGGCGGATTCAACATCGAGCGCTTGCGCGAACGGCAGATTCCGCTGATGCGGCGAACGATTGGCGTGGTTTTTCAAGATTATAAGCTACTGCAGAAACTGACGATCTGGGAGAATGTCGCGTTTGCGCTCGAGGTCATCGAGGCGTCGCGGCGAACGACGCAGCGCCGAGTAGCCGAGGTGCTGGATCTCGTGGGCCTTTCTGAGAAAGCCAACATGTACCCGCGTGAATTGTCCGGTGGTGAACAGCAGCGCGTCGGCATCGCACGCGCGCTGGTGAACAAGCCGTCTGTCATCATTGCGGACGAGCCTACAGGTAACCTTGACCCGGAGAATTCATGGGGGATTCTAAAGCTTTTTGAACGGGTCAATGACCGCGGGACAACGGTTGTGATGGCAACCCATAACCGTGAACTCGTGAACGCTACGCACAAACGTGTGATTGCGATCGAAGCAGGCCAGATTGTCAGAGACCAAGAACGCGGGGACTATGGATATGAGGATTAGAACGGTCGGGCGCCACGCCAAAGAAGGCTTCAAGAATCTATTTCGCAATGGCTGGATGACGTTCGCAGCAGTGGGCGCAGTAGCCGTGACCTTATTCATCTTAGGTGCTGCCATCGCACTGAGCCTGAATGTGCAAAACATGTCGATCAGCATTGAAAACGAGTTGCAGATCAATGCGTACGTATCAGATAGCGTGACGGTCAAGCAACTGCCCGAACTTCGTAAAACATTGGCCGATCTTCCAGGTGTGCGTTCTGTGTCGTTTGTATCGAAGGCACAGGCCTTGCGCAAGATGGAAAAGGTACTACAGTCCAACGCTAATCTGATTAGCGGCTTAGGCAACCCATTGCCGAACGAGTTTGTGGTACAAGCTACCGATCCTCGGCAGACAGCGGCACTCGCGTTTCGCGTGCAACACGTCAAAGGGGTCGAGCAGGTACAGTACGGTAAGAGTATCATTGGCAAGCTACTGGCCGTGACGGCGGCCGTTCGGGATACGGCGATCATCTTTATCGGTGCGCTATTGGTGATGGGCATCTTCCTGATTTCCAACACGATCAAAATTACGATATTCACACGCCGACGCGAGATTGAGATCATGAAGCTGGTGGGAGCAACTGACGGTTTCATTCGCGGACCGTTTTTCGTCGAAGGGACGCTGATGGGTGTCTTTGGCGCCCTATTGCCGAGCGCAGTCTTATATGGGTTGTACAATTGGCTCATGCGATCTGTCACGCTATTTCCGCCCTTTACACTGTTGCCGGCCGATGCGGTCGTGTGGCGTGTTTTCTGGGTCCTGATCCTTTGTGGTGTATTTATCGGAGCCTGGGGTAGTGTGATGTCGATGCGCCGCTTCTTGCGTGTATAATCCAAGCGAGTTGTCATAGGGCGATACTTTGTCCGCATATCGTATGAAGAAGCGATGTGGGACAAAGGTTGGTGAGCGTCCAGTGGCAAAGGTGAAGTGGAACAAGTGGGGGCGGTTGACCGGGTTAGTTGCGGTGACCGCAGGCGTGACGGTGCTGGGCTTGAAAGCCGCTGGTGCGGATTTCTCTCCGCTTGCGGGCGATCAAACGTATCAGCAGTTTTTGCACGTCTACTCTTTGATCAGTCAAAGCTATTATCGGCCGGTGGATGAACAAACACTGTTAAATGGCGCTACATCGGGCATGGTAAGCGCTTTGGGAGATCCTTTCTCCGCGTACATGGACCCAGATATGGCTGCCCGCTTTCGCGAGTTGGTCAATTCAGAGTTTCATGGTATCGGTGCCGTCATGTCGCAAAACGGTGGGCAACTGTCGATTAACTCGGTCTTGCCAGGATCGCCTGCAGCAAAAGCGGGCGTGAAGCCGGGTGACATTCTCACGGCGATTAATGGACAGTCGGTCGCCGATCTGTCCTTGGAGCAGGCGGTAGAGCGCATTCGGGGTAAAATCGGCACGCGTGTAACGTTGACACTGCTGCGTGCCGGGAAAACCTGGTCGGTCAGTGTGGCACGTGCGCGAGTGGTACAATCCACCGTGTTTGCCAAGATGATGCCTGGTGGCATCGGCTACGTGATGATCGCGCAGTTCAGCGAGGGGACAGCCAAGGCGTTTGCCCGCGACCTCAGTATTCTGAAAGAACACGGGTTGCGCGGACTTGTCATCGACGTGCGTGATGATCCGGGCGGACTATTGTCTAGCGTCAGTCAGATCGCAGACGATCTGCTGCCTAAAGGGGCGGGGATCGTACAGATCGTCGGTCGCGATGGTGAGCGTCAAGTGCTTCGCTCAAGTGGCACAGGCGTGGGCGTTCCGGTGGTGTGTCTCATCAATGGCGACAGCGCAAGCGCAGCTGAGATTTTGGCAGCTGCCTTGCACGAGTCAGATCATGTACCGCTCGTCGGCGAGCGTTCATATGGCAAAGGCACCGTGCAAGAGACGGCGGAGTTCCCGGACGGTTCTAGCTTGAAATTGACGATTGCCCGCTGGCTGACACCAGATGGCCAGTGGATTCATAAAGTGGGCTTGGCGCCAACGGTGCGTGTGCCTTCCCCGGCGTACTTTCACTTGCCACCGATAGCGGTGACCGACGGTCGTGCGCTGACAGAAGGCACCAACAGTTTGACGGTAGCTGTCTTGCAGCGCATGCTGCTTGCACTCGGATTCAATCCGGGGCGTACAGATGGCTATTATGGTAATCAGACCAGCGCCGCCGTCGCTGCGTTTCAACGCATGCACAGCTTGCCTGCGACAGGTGTCGTCAATGGCTCGACCGCCTACAGCATCAATGTCGCCATCTTGTCGGAGCGGCAAAAGCAGGATCCACAGCTGAGTGTCGCGGTCGGGATGCTTGAATCGCGACTACAAAAGTAAAACGATTTGCAGGCAGGAAGCTAAGTGAATCATGTCGAATACATACCTGTGGCCGAGTCAGCCGCAGGTTTTTGTTTTTCGCGAAAGGGTAGATGGATGTTGAATCGTTGGATGCAACTTTTTATTGGCTATGAAGGATATCTTCGTTTTCCGTGGCTATATGTGCTTTTGGCTCTGCTCGTTCTCTATCTCTATCGGCGCACACAAGCGGTCGAACGCTCTGCGTTCGGAGTCAAGGTGACCAGTCCGCTTGCGAACTGGGGGCTGTCGCTGGCTACCGGCCTTGGCGCGGGCCTGTTTGCGACAGCTTGTACTGCGCTGTTTCGCGTGCACATCGACTTGTCGGACGTGGTCTGTTTGTGGGTGGCCTCCGGGTTATTTGCCTTGTGGAACATGCGGCTGACTTGCGTGTCTTATGGCGCAGGCCTCGTGACGCTCGTGCAGGGACTAGCGTTGTTGGCGTCAACACAAGGGTTGCACGGTGCAGTTCTCAACTACTTGCTGTCCGTGCACGCAGCGTCCCTCCTGACACTGGCTGCGATCTTGCATATCGCAGAAGGCCTGCTCGTCTACCTGACCGGGGCATTCGACGCCAGCCCGCTGTTTGTACAGAGTCGCCGCGGTCAGATTATCGGCGCCTTTATGTTACAGAAATTTTGGATTGCGCCAGCCGTTCTGGCAGGCATCCAGGGAGGCGTTCTTCCTTTTCCGTTACTGATCGGCTTCAGCGGATTGGCAACTGCCACGCAGCCTGCGCGCATGGTCAAGTACACCGGCTGGCTCACGCTTGTCTACGGGATCGTCTTGCTGGGCCTCTGTCTTGGGGCGGACAGCCTCGGGGCAGGCTTTACAGTCGTCGCAGTCTTGGCCATTGCGCTTCACGAAGTGCTTTATTACACTGTGCGCTTGTCTGAAGAGCGCGCTGCGCCGCTGTTTGTACGTCCTGTGCGAGGGGTCAAGGTACTTGCGACGCTTCCTCATAGTCCAGCGCGCAAGCTCGGTCTGGCGGCTGGTGAGACGATCTTGAAAGTGGGCGGGATGGCTGTGAACAGTCCTTACGATATTCACTTTGCGCTTGACCTGAATCCGGCCTACGTCAAGATCGAAGTCGCAGACGTGCGCGGTGAGATCCGCTTCGTGGGCACGCCTGTGTATGCAGGCGACCCGCACCAGCTTGGCGTCATTGTCGTGCCGGATGAACGGGCGCGCGAGTATGCGCAGATCTATGAGTTATCGATCGGTCGTTGGTTAGGTCGGTTGCTCACATCGAGAAAACGGTTTGTCGCGCAGGAAACGTCGCACTTTTCGTGACTTTTTGTCGAAACCAGGTAGCTTGATGGTAGAATACATGACGTCCTTATAGATCGGCAACCGAGGGGTAAAGGGGAATATATAGATGGATATTACAACGATCTTGGGGCTCGTCGTCGGTTTTGCCTCGCTCCTGAGCGCATTTGTGCTCGAAGGCGGCTCGCCTATGGCGCTGTTCGGCATTTCTGCCGGTATGATCGTCTTTGGCGGAACCATCGGGGCCGTGATGGTGTCCTTTCCAAGCAGTCAATTTAAAAATGTGGTTCCGCTGTTTCGCACCGCCTTCACGAATAAGAAAGAGGACCCGTTACAGGTGATTGAAGACCTCGTATCCCTCGCGAACCTGGCGCGACGCGAGGGGATTTTATCACTTGAAGAGCGTGTGGATAAATTCAATGATCCGTTTTTCCAAAACGGTGTGCGCTTGATCGTCGATGGCGTAGACCCTGAACTTGCACGCAGCATTATGGAAACAGAATTGTCGTACATAGAAGCCCGCCATGAAACGAACGCGAGTATTTTTGAGGCCGCTGGTGGCTACGCGCCGACGATGGGGATTATCGGGACAGTGATGGGGCTGATTCACGTCCTGAGCAATTTGACAGACATCGGTAAGCTGGGCCCGCTGATTGCTACAGCTTTCATCGCGACCCTCTATGGCGTCGGCAGCGCCAATATCTTGTGGCTCCCTATTGCCAATAAACTCAAGACGAAATCGAAGGCCGAAATGCTGGTGCGGGAACTGATTCTCGAAGGCATCTTATCCATACAGGCGGGGGAGAATCCGACGATTCTCGGGCAGAAGCTGCGCGTGTTCCTGGCATCAGGCGATCGCGAGCGCAAAGTTGGCGCAGGCTCTGGACCGGCAGCACCAGACGCAGGTGTGGCTAATGCGTAAAAGAAGAGTAGCCCACAAGGAAGGCAATAGCGAGCGTTGGCTCATCACCTACTCAGACTTAATCACTTTGTTGCTCATTTTTTTCGTCATTATGTACGCGATGTCCAATATCAGTGTGGCCAAGTTTATGACGTTGTCAGAGTCGCTGAATTCCGCTTTGGATCCGTCTAATCAGATCCCGCTAAATGGCTTAGGTGTGACCGCTCTCTTGGCGTCGCAAAATCCGACAGCAGGTGATCAGCAAGGGCTCAGTGCAAAGGCCAACGCACATGATCAGATGGTGCAGCTACGGTCGAATCTGCAAGAAGACCAACTTTTTACGAGTCTGACTGCGCGCCTGCGGCGATACGTGACACAGCATGGACTACAAAACAGCGTGTCTGTCAATAACGACGAGCAAGGCGTCGAAATTACTCTACATGACATCGTCTTTTTTAATACAGGACAAGACACCCTGCGTTCTCGTGCGCAGTCCGTACTCAGTGGTTTGGCGCCGTTTCTTCGGCGGCTGCCAAACGACATTTCGGTCGAAGGATACACAGACAATGTACCGATTCATACTGCGCAGTTTCCGTCCAACTGGCAGCTCTCTGTAGGGCGCGCCGTCTCCGTGGTGGAGTATCTGATCGGCCAAGGTGTGAATCCTGCCCAACTGTCCGCCACAGGGTACAGTAAATATCGTCCGCTTTACACGAATACCACCCACTATGGCAGAGAAATGAATCGACGCGTCAACATTATCATCGTCCGAAACTACGTGGAGTATGCTTTGCAGGCGCCTTATACGCCAACGGCGAAAGGGAAATCAGCTAACGCAACGGCGCTGAGCAATATTGACCCGTCTTTGAAGATCAACAAAGGTGCGCTGATCACGACGAAAGGTGCAGGTAGTACACCAAGCACGAACACCTCGCAAGGGGCAACACAGTGAGCACTGTGGGCCCGTGCTTTCTGTCGAACGTATGATCGTATATAATAGGAGGAGATCATAGTTCGTAGGAGTGTGAATACGTGAGCGAAGGCCTTCCGGGATCGTTTCAACTCGTCTCAGAGTATCAGCCCACAGGAGATCAGCCTACTGCAATCTCAAGCCTAGTCGAAGGTGTCCAGTCAGGGCGACCGTTTCAAACGTTGCTCGGCGTCACAGGCTCCGGCAAGACTTTTACAGTGGCGAATGTAGTGGCGCAGATTAACAAACCGACTTTGGTCATCGCACATAACAAGACATTGGCAGCCCAACTCACTGCCGAGTTTAAAGAGTTTTTCCCGAACAATGCCGTCGAGTATTTTGTCAGCTATTACGACTACTATCAACCAGAAGCGTATATCCCGCAGTCCGACACTTTTATTGAGAAAGACGCCAAGATCAACGATGAGATCGACAAGCTCCGTCACTCAGCCACTAGTGCGCTATTCGAGCGCAATGACGTGTTGGTGGTTGCCAGTGTGTCGAGCATTTTTGGACTCGGTAGTCCATTTCGTTATCGCGAGAACGTGCTGTCGCTTCGCGTGGGCATGGAACGCCCGCGCAATGAGATCTTGCGTAAACTCGTCGATATGCAGTATGAGCGCAACGATATCAACTTTACGCGTGGCACCTTTCGCGTTCGCGGCGACGTCGTTGAGATCGTGCCAGCGTCGCACGGCGATCAGGCGCTGCGGATCGAGCTATTCGGCGATGAGATCGAACGGATCACTGAAGTCGATATTGTCACCGGCGAGATTCTAGGCAGGCGCGAGCATGTGGCGATCTTTCCAGCGTCGCACTACGTCTCTTCGAAAGAGACGACCGATCGCGCGGTGGCCAGTATTCGTGCGGAGCTTGTCGACCGCTTGGCCGAACTGCGCGACGCCGGTAAGCTTTTGGAGGCGCAGCGCCTAGAGCAAAGGACGAACTACGACATCGAGATGATGCTCGAGATCGGATTCTGTTCCGGGATTGAAAACTATTCTAGACACTTGGATGGTCGCGCAGCAGGAGAGGCGCCTTATACACTATTCGACTATTTTCCTGAGAACTTCTTACTCGTGATCGATGAGTCGCATGTCACCATTCCTCAGTTGCACGGGATGTACGGCGGCGACCGTACACGCAAGCTAACACTGATTGAGCACGGTTTTCGCTTGCCGTCGGCAGCGGATAACCGGCCATTGCGTTTCGAAGAATTGAGCCGGTATCGGTATCAGACCGTATTCGTCAGTGCCACGCCTGGTGATTATGAACGACAAGTCAGTGATGGCGCTGTCGTAGAGCAGATCATCCGTCCAACAGGACTTTTGGACCCTGTGATACACGTGAAACCGATCAAAGGGCAGATCGATGATTTGATTGCAGAGATTCGTCAACGCACGGCCCGTCAAGAGCGCGTGCTGGTGACGACACTGACGAAGAAAATGGCGGAAGATTTGACTGACTACCTCAAAGAAATCGGGATCAAGGTGAGATATCTCCACAGCGACATCAAGACACTCGAGCGCATGTCGATCCTGCGCGATCTTCGGTTGGGCGTATTTGACGTCCTGATCGGGATTAACTTGCTTCGTGAAGGCCTCGACTTGCCTGAGGTGTCGCTGGTGGCCATTCTCGACGCTGACAAGGAAGGTTTTTTGCGTGCTGAGCGTTCGTTGATCCAGACGATTGGCCGCGCCGCACGCAACGCGTCAGGCGAGGTGATCATGTACGCGGATCAGATCACGCGCTCGATGGAGGTTGCTATTCGTGAGACGAACCGACGTCGCGAGATTCAGATCGCTCATAACAAGCGCCACGGAATTGAACCGCAGACGATCCGCAAAGCCGTGCGCGATGTGATCGAGGCGACGAAGGCGACCGATGAAGGTAAGACGTTGTTGCATAAAGCGTCTGCCATGTCCAAGTCGGAGCGTCGTGAAGTGATCGCTCGGCTAGAGAAAGAGATGAAGGCGGCTGCCAAGGATATGCAGTTTGAACGGGCCGCGACGCTACGCGATATGATTATTGAACTGTCTGCTTCGTAAAGGCGAAGGCCGCGAAAGGGTGTTAGCGAGAGTGGGTCATGATCAGATTGTCATCAAAGGCGCGCGTGCGCACAACTTGAAGAATGTGGATGTGGTGATTCCGCGCGACCGCTTGGTGGTGCTCACTGGACTCAGTGGATCCGGCAAATCGAGCCTCGCGTTTGACACACTGTATGCCGAGGGGCAGCGGCGCTATGTCGAGTCGCTGTCTGCCTACGCAAGACAATTCTTGGGGCAGATGGACAAGCCGGACGTCGATGCCATCGAAGGCTTATCGCCGGCCATCAGCATTGATCAGAAGACGACCAGTCGCAATCCGCGTTCGACGGTAGGCACTGTCACCGAGATATACGACTACCTACGATTGCTCTATGCCCGTATTGGCAAACCGCACTGTCCAAAATGTGGGACGCCGATATCATCCCAGACGATCGATCAGATGGTCGATCAGGTGATGGCCTTCCCAGAGCGGACCCGGCTGCAGATTCTCGCGCCCGTCATCGCAGGCAAGAAAGGCGAGCACGTGAAGGTTTTCGAGGATCTTGCCAAAGCAGGGTATGTGCGTGTCCGCGTGGACGGCGTTCTCCAGGAACTCGCTGACGAGATTAAGCTGGAGAAAAACAAGAAACACAGTATCGCAGTAGTGATTGATCGGATTGTGGTTCGTGAAGACGTTCGCTCTCGTGTAGCCGATTCTTTGGAGAATGCGCTGGCCTTGACGGGTGGTACAGCGATCGTGGATGTGATCGATCAGGAGGAGATGCTGTTCAGTCAGAATCTCGCTTGTCCAAACTGTGGGCACAGCGTGGATGAACTCTCGCCGCGTATGTTCTCATTCAACAGTCCTTTCGGGGCGTGTGAGGCGTGTACAGGCCTAGGGGCCAAACAGGAAGTCGATCTTCTGCTTGTTATCCCGGATCGGGAACTCAGTATCGAACAAGGGGCGATCGCGCCTTGGGTGGGGACCTCGTCTACCTATTATCCGCAGCTGTTGGCCAGCGCTTGCCAGCACCTCGGAATTGCTCGCGATCAACCGCTGTCTCAGATTGATGAGGAGCTTCTGCGGAAACTGTTGTATGGACTGCCTGGTGTCAAAGTGGCGTTCACGTTTGAAAATGATTATGGGCAAGTGAAACAAGCGGATATTTTCTATGAAGGCGTGATACCGAACCTTGAGCGACGCTATCGGGAGACGGCTTCCGACTATATTCGCGAGCTAATCGAAGGCTTTATGAGCAGTCGCCCCTGCCCTGTCTGTAAAGGCAAACGTCTGAAGCCGGAGAGTCTGGCCGTGCGAGTGGGCGGTCGCAGTATCGCCCAAGTGACCGATCTGTCGGTCGGCGAGTGCCTGCGCTTTTTTGAAGATTTGACGCTTGACGAGAAAGATCTGCAGATCGCGCACCTGATTTTAAAAGAGATTGCGGCACGCCTTGGATTCTTACGCGATGTCGGGTTGAATTACCTGACGCTCGCGCGCGCTGCGGGTTCATTGTCGGGCGGCGAGGCACAGCGGATTCGTCTGGCCACACAGATCGGCTCAAGTCTCGTTGGCGTGATGTACATTCTGGATGAGCCGAGCATCGGATTGCATCAAAGAGATAATGCGCGCCTGATCTCGACGCTGACGCATATGCGTGACCTGGGTAACACGCTCATTGTCGTCGAACACGACGAAGACACGATGTTCGCCGCGGACCATATCATCGATATCGGTCCAGGAGCAGGGGAGCACGGTGGGGAGATTGTTGCGCAAGGTACGGTGCATGAGATCATGGCGCATCCGACTTCCCTCACAGGCCAGTATCTGAGTGGTCGACGGTACATTGCGCTACCGTCACAGCGCCGTCCGTTGACTGGCAAGGAACTGACGATCACAGGGGCGACCGAGAATAACCTGAAAGGGGTCCAAGTCAGCTTTCCGCTAGGTGTCTTCACCTGTGTGACCGGCGTGTCAGGCTCCGGTAAGAGCACACTGGTCAATGAGATTTTGCATAAGGTGCTGGCAGCGAAACTCAACCGCGCGAGAGTACGTCCTGGCCGCCACAAAAGCTTGTCCGGTCTGGAACACTTGGATAAAGTGGTCGACGTCGATCAGTCGCCGATCGGTCGCACGCCTCGTTCGAACCCAGCCACCTACACCGGCTTGTTTGACGAGATCAGAGACGTGTACGCGACCACAAACGAAGCGAAAATTCGCGGTTACAAGAAAGGGCGCTTTAGCTTTAATGTGCGCGGCGGCCGCTGTGAGGCCTGTCGCGGGGACGGGATCATCAAAATCGAGATGCACTTTTTGCCCGATGTCTACGTGCCGTGTGAAGTCTGTAAAGGCAAACGCTATAATCGTGAGACGCTCGAAGTGCACTACAAAGGTAAGTCGATCGCAGACGTGCTCGATATGACGATCGACGACGCTTGCGTATTCTTTGAAAATGTGCCGCGGATCAGTCGCAAACTCCAGACGTTGTCGGATGTCGGGCTTGGATACATGCGATTGGGACAGCCAGCGACCACCCTTTCCGGTGGCGAAGCGCAGCGCGTGAAACTGGCGTCAGAGCTGCATCGCAGAAGTACAGGGCGCACGCTGTACATCCTGGATGAACCGACGACAGGGTTGCACGTGGCTGACATCGCGCGTCTTTTAGTGGTGCTACAACGGCTCGTGGATGCAGGAGATACAGTAGTCGTGATCGAACATAATCTGGATGTGATCAAGACAGCTGATTATTTGATCGATTTGGGCCCAGAAGGTGGCGACGAGGGTGGCCGTATCATCGCCACAGGGACCCCGGAACAAGTGGCCAAGGTAAAAGGCAGCTACACAGGACAGTTTCTGGCCCCTATTCTGGAACGTGACCGCAAGCGCGAGCACCTGCGTGAAGCTGTCGTTTCCTAGGAGCGATCCGCTTTTTGCGTCTGTAAGGAGAGTGAGTGAAGTGGCGACTATAGACGACTTTGCAGCGCTCGATATACGCGTCGGCGAGATCCGGGCGGCGCGCGTCCATCCCTCAGCCAAGAAACCAGCCTATCAGCTGGAGATTGATTTCGGGGAACTCGGAGTCAAGCATAGTTCCGCTCAGTTGACTGCGTTGTATCAGGTGGCTGAATTGATCGGTCGGCAAGTTGTGGCGGTTGTCAATTTCCCGCCGCGGCGCATCGGTGGCTTTGTATCTGAAGTACTGGTCTTAGGGGCGCTTGGCGCAGACGGCGAAGTGGTACTGCTGGCTCCTGATCGGTCGGTCACCTGCGGGGCGAAGATCGGGTGAAGGTGGATGCTGGTGATCTTTGGACCAAGGCGACGTGGCTCAGTGACTGCGTGATGCTCCTCCCGTCGGTGCCGTATGCGCTACAAGTTGCGTTGATCCGCGAGCCGCGGCCTGATGGGATCGTCGATGTGGTGGCAGGCGGTGATGATGTCGCCATCTATCTCGTCGACCCGCATGTCGGACTCGATGTAGTCGAGGCCTTCGTCCGAAAGGTCTTGACTGCGCGGAACGTGCAGTCGTGCGCGCAAAAGGATGTGCGTGAGGGCACTGAGACGACCTATGCTCCTGAGAATCGTCATGTATTTACAGTGCATTACGGCGGGCCGAATACCGACCTCGACGAGGTGGCAGACCGACTCAGCATTGCGGTGCCAGCGCTGATACGCCTACACACGGGGACACCTTATCGCGTCGTGAGCACAGGGTTTTCGCCGGGTTTCGCTTACTGTGGGCCACTACCTGAACGGCTTTGGCTCAAACGCAAAGCTGTGCCTCGACTCGATGTGCAGGCTGGAGCAGTGGCGATTGCCGTAGGCTATACCGGGGTTTACCCGCGCATGGGCGCCGGTGGTTGGTGGATTCTCGGCTACCTGTCGCCTGAGCAGGTGCAATCCCTGTGGACATGGGAAGCCGATCCACCGGCGCGACTTAGGCTGGGGGATGAAGTCCATTTTGTGGAGAGTGAATGACCGAGCCTATCTGCGGAGGTGAGAGATGAACCGATTGCAGGAAGTCAAGAAGATCTTGCAGGGGCGTTTGGAATGGTCCGATCATTTGCCGGCTCCATTGCAGGTGCGCTCTGAGGCGGAGTTGGCGGCAGGCGTCCTGCACCAAGGAAAAGTTTGGCGGTCACTCGGTGGCGCGCAGAGGGAGTTTTACTTCTGTTATCTGCCCGGCGCACTCAGTGATACAGAACTGCAGCTCGTGCGCCTTCTGTTGACGCAAAGCAACGGAAATACGATGGCGAAACGCGCTTTCTGGGAAGAAAAGATTGAGCAGGCGCTTCATGAACCACTGCAGGCATTCGCAGGTCCGGTGCGGATCGAAGATGAACTCGAGACGATCGCTGTTCCTTGGACCTGGCCAGTGTTCGTTGTTGGATTGCGCTTGGCAGATCGGCAAGCACCAGAGCAGACGAGAGACGTCAGGCGATATCTCGAGACGTTGGCCGATCCCAGTGACATCACCCCTTACGTTACGGTAGATGATTCGCTGATTCTGGCTATCTTTTCGACGTCAGGACAAGACAAAGAGAGTGACTTCGGAGAAGAGACGGCTCGCGCCACAGTCGATGGACTGATGACGGAGACCTTCTTGGATGCGCGCGCTGTCTGGAGCAAAACGTTACATAGTTTTCCGGAAATGCTTCGAACGGTGAAACGCATGCTGTTCGTGGCGCATACGGCGGAAGCGTTGACCCCAGAGCGAAAGGTCGTCTCCGATCAAGGCCTTGGCGTCTTTGAGATGCTCTACGCGACGCGCACGCAGTTTCGGCAAGCTTACGCCGATCACATTTTACCTCCATCCGCACTTCTGGCGTTGGGAGCGGATCTTGAGCAAACGGTTATGACGTTCGTCAGCTGTGATCTCAATATGAGTGAGACGTCGCGTCACCTCTATCTGCACCGCAACAGCTTGTTGTACCGGATCGATCGGATTCGTGAATTGACGGGATTCGACATTCGCCGTTTCGCTGATGCGGTCACCGTGTGGACGGCGTTGCTGCTAAAACGCTTGTAGGATTCGTGCTGAGCGAATTGCGCTGCGCAAGTCAAGTCGTTCCCTGTGAGCGATTTGCCTAAAAGTGTAGTGGTCAGTTTTGTATACGTTGACGAATAGAGGAGATATGGGCAAGCGGGTATACTGTGGGTACGACTAACAAACGCATCTCTGAGGACACCGTCATCAGAAGCGATCTTGAAAGGGGACCCATACGTTTTGGCCAATCTATCTCTTCAGAAGGTGTATAAGAAATACTCCGGTGCAGGCGCGCAGAACGCCGTGACCGATTTTAATCTTGAAATCGCTGACAAAGAATTTGTGGTACTCGTCGGTCCTTCCGGCTGCGGAAAGTCTACGACGCTGCGGATGATTGCCGGGTTGGAAGAAAT
>JAPNUP010000059.1 GCA_026627345.1 Bacillota bacterium
TCCGCCACTGACACCCGAAGGTGTCCGTGCGACTTGCATGTATTAGGCACGCCGCCAGCGTTCGTCCTGAGCCAGGATCAAACTCTCGAATCATGACAGTGACCGAAGTCACTCTCTTATTCGGCGGTGTCCACCAAAGTGGACACTTGCCTTACTCGCGTGGTTGTTGCACTATGATCGCTCATAGCGACTTGGATACGTGTTTAGTTTTCAAGGATCCACACTGCTTTTCCCGACTCTCCGCTTCAACTTCGAAGGGCTTGTCGTGCCGCTCTGTGCTTGGGTTTTCTCGGCCCGTGCTCGCGGCGACAAGTAGTAATATAGCACGCCTGCCTACACCGTGTCAACTACAAATGCGATTTATTTTACAGATTCCTTAGTGCAAGTTCTTCGGGAGAAAAAGATGGAGTAGCACGGACAGCAACATCAGCAAAATCGCCAGTGCCAAAAACATAGCGCCTTGCTCCACGACGAATCCCATAGGGACACCCCCTCATCCTCAGTATGCCATACCGGAAAGAAAAAAGCACCGGAGAGTCGCACTCTCCGGTCGCTCACTGTATCTGGCGTTATTCTGTTTCGTTATCTTCTTCGGAAGCCGCGATTTTGGCAACCATACTGACTTCAGCATCTCCGACGTTAATGAGTTTCACGCCTTGGGTATTTCGACCGAGCGTGGAGATCCCGTCCATGTGGATGCGAATCGCTACACCGGTATTGGTGATGATCATCAGATCCTCATTGTCATAAACCATTTTCAGACCTACTACTGGTCCATTTTTGTTCGTGACATTAAGTGTCTTGATACCTTTGCCACCGCGGGTCTGTACGCGATAGTCGTCAATAGACGTGCGTTTGCCATAGCCTTTACTGGTGACAACGAGCACCGTGGTATCTGGCTGCACCACGTCCATGTCGATCACTTCATCGCGGGCGTCGAGCGAGATGCCTTTGACGCCGGCCGCATTTCGACCCATGGGCCGCACATCGGACTCAGGGAAGCGAATCGACATCCCATGCTTCGTGCCAATGATGATATCCTGATGACCGTCCGTCAAACGGACGCTGATCAGTTCATCATCTTCACGCAAGCCAAGCGCGATGAGACCGCCTTTGCGAATGTTCGCGAAATTGCTAAGCGGTGACTTCTTGACGATCCCGTGGCGCGTTCCTGTGAAGAGGAAATAGTCTTCCCCTTCGAGATCTGAATTGCTGACAGGAATGACCGACGAGATTTTCTCGCCCTGTTCAATGTTGATCAAATTGATAATCGGCGTACCTTTCGCTGTGCGACCGGCTTCCGGAAGCTCGTAGGCCATCAATTTGTACACTTTCGCCTTGTTGGTGAAAATGAGCAAATTGTTGTGAGAAGACGTGATAAAGAGATGCTCCACGAAATCTTCTTCTTTGGTGCCCATCGCCGTCACGCCTCTACCACCGCGGCGCTGACTGCGATAAGTCGTCACTGGTGCGCGCTTGATATAGCCGGTGTGCGTGATCGTAATCACGACTTCTTGCTCTTGAATCAGATCCGCTTCATCCACGTCACCTTGCGCTGCGATAATGCGCGTGCGCCGATCATCTCCGTACTTGTCGCGAATGTCCGTGATTTCCTTGCGTACGATCTCGAGTACCAGTTTCTCGTCTGCCAAGATCGCACGATACTCCGTAATCAATCTTTGCAATTCGCGATACTCATTGTCGATACGTTCACGCTCAAGGCCTGTCAAGCGCTGCAGACGCATATCAAGAATCGCTTGCGCCTGTTCTTCACTGAGGCCAAAAGTCGTCATTAATCCGATTCGCGCCTCTTCAGGGTTGGCAGAAGCGCGAATCAGCGCGATCACTTGATCGAGATGATCGAGGGCTATCAGCAGTCCTTCCAAGATATGCGCGCGGGCCTCGGCTTTTCGCAGATCAAATTTGGTACGGCGAACAATGACCTCTTTTTGATGCTCGAGATAGTGATAGATAAGGGCACGCAAGTTCAACACCTTAGGCTGCCCATCGACCAACGCGAGCGAGTTGACGCCAAAAGTAGATTGCATAGCCGTGTATTTAAACAAATTATTCAAGACAATCTGTGGCCGTACGTCGCGGCGCAGTTCAATGACGATGCGCATGCCTGTACGGTCACTCTCATCGCGCAGATCTGTGATGCCATCAAGCTTCTTATCGCGCGCCAGCTCAGCGATCTTCTCGATCAACCGCGCTTTATTGACTTGATAGGGAAGCTCAGTGACGACAATGCGCATCTTGCCGTTATTGATCTCTTCAATCGTGGTGACGGCACGCATGATGATGCTGCCGTGTCCCGTCTCATAGGCTTTACGGATGCCATCGCGTCCTAGAATCACACCGGCTGTCGGAAAATCTGGACCTTTGATCGCGCCCATCAGTTCTTCCACCGTCACAGCTGGGTTTTCGATCATCATTATCACACCATCGATGACTTCGCGCAGGTTGTGTGGCGGTATATTGGTTGCCATTCCGACGGCGATCCCCGTCGACCCGTTAACGAGCAGATTAGGAAACCGCGATGTAAGCACACTCGGTTGCATCTCGCTGCCGTCGTAGTTCGGGATAAATTCAACCGTCTCTTTGTTAATATCGCGTACAAGCTCCATCGCAAGCGGCGCCATACGCGACTCGGTGTACCGCATGGCAGCGGCGGAGTCACCGTCGACACTACCGAAGTTGCCGTGACCATCCACCAACAAGTAACGAATCGTGAAGTCTTGCGCCAGGCGAACTAAGGCATCATAGACAGCCGTATCTCCGTGCGGATGGTATTTGGCGAGCACATCACCGACAATCCGCGCAGATTTTTTGTACGGTTTATCCGGCGTCATGCCAAGTTCCAGCATGGCGTAGATAATGCGACGCTGCACAGGCTTTAACCCGTCGCGTACATCAGGCAGTGCGCGACTGACGATAACGCTCATCGCGTAATCGATAAAAGATGTCCGCAATTCTGCACTGATGTCAATCGGTAGTACCTTACTTTCCTCAGCCAACTCGTAAATCCCCCTTACTTCATCGCTCGCCGGTGATCGTTATACGTCGAGATTGCGTACATAACGCGCATGCTCTTCGATAAATTCGCGACGCGGTTCGACACGATCGCCCATCAGCACACCAAAGATCGCGTCTGCATCCATCGCGTCTTCCATCGTGACCTGAAGCAATGTACGCGTCTTTGGGTCCATCGTCGTATCCCAAAGTTGCGTAGCATTCATCTCACCAAGGCCTTTGTATCGCTGCAACTCGACGTTTTTGCCGATCTGCGCAAGGGTCTTCTCGAGTTCCGCGTCGTTGTACGCATAGAGAATTTGCTTGCCTTTGCTAATTTTATATAGCGGCGGCTGCGCGATATAGACATAGCCTGCGTCGATTAGTTCGCGCATAAAGCGATAAAAGAACGTCAATAGCAAGATGCGGATGTGACTGCCGTCATTGTCCGCGTCCGTCATGATGACGACTTTGTGGTAGCGGGCTTTGCTCAAATCAAAGTCAGTAGAGATGCCTGTGCCGAGCGCCGTGATGATGGCACGAATCTCTGCGTTGCCTAAGATGCGATCGATGCGCGCTTTCTCGACGTTCAGGATCTTCCCGCGAAGAGGAAGAATCGCTTGAAAATGTCGATCGCGTCCCTGCTTGGCCGAGCCGCCAGCAGAGTCTCCTTCGACGATATACACTTCGCTGATCGATGCGTCTTTGCTCGAGCAGTCCGCCAATTTCCCGGGAAGTGAACTCACCTCGAGGGCACTCTTGCGCCTGGTGATTTCGCGAGCCTGTCGTGCAGCTTCACGGGCGCGGGCAGCTGTAATGGCTTTATCAAGAACTTTGCGGCCGACACTTGGATTTTCGTCGAGAAAAGTGGCGAGTCGGTCTGCGAAAAGCGATTCAACAATCCCTTTGACTTCACTATTGCCAAGTTTAGTCTTAGTCTGACCTTCAAACTGTGGCTCAGGAATTTTGACACTGACGATCGCCGTGATCCCCTCGCGTACGTCATCGCCGGTCAGGTTCTGATCCTTCTCTTTCAAGAAATTCATTCGGCGCGCATAATCATTCAAAATCCGCGTGAGCGCCGCCTTGAATCCCGCTTCGTGGGTGCCGCCTTCCGGCGTATTGATGTTATTGGCGAAAGAAAAAAGGTTGCTGGTATAGCCATCGTTATACTGCAAGGCGATGTCGACCATGACACCATCTTTTTCGCCTTGGATGAAAATCGGTTCTTCGTGCAACACATCGCGTCCGCGATTGATATATTCGACAAACGATTTTACGCCGCCTTCGTACGCAAATACCTGTTGGCGATCGTCTCGTTCATCAGTCAGAATAATTTTCAGTCCCGCGTTCAAAAAAGCGAGCTCGCGCAAACGCGTTTGCAGTGTGTCAAACTGCATGTCGAGCGTCTCCGTAAAGATCTCCGGGTCAGGCCTGAACGTAACGGTGGTCCCAGTCGACTTATCGGAGACGGTCCCGACGACAGTCAGAGCTGACGTAGGTATACCGCGGGCAAAAGACTGTTGATGCAACTTTCCCTCTCGTTTGACCGTCACGACTAAGGACTCCGACAAGGCATTGACAACAGAGGCGCCAACGCCGTGCAATCCGCCGGACACTTTGTAGCCGCCACCGCCAAACTTCCCGCCTGCGTGCAGGACAGTCAGTGCAACGGTAACCCCTGGAAGCCCTGTTTTCTCCTGAATATCGACTGGAATACCACGCCCGTTATCGATGACGGTGACAGCGTTATCCTTGTGAATATTGACTTGGATCGTATCACAGTAACCGGCGAGTGCCTCGTCAATCGCATTATCGACAATCTCCCACACGAGGTGATGCAGGCCTTTGGCGCTCGTGGAGCCGATATACATGCCTGGCCGCTTACGAACTGCCTCGAGTCCTTCGAGAACGACGATCTGAGACGCATCATAACTATCAGACAACACATATCCCTCTCTCTTTTGCTTCTTTTCTCAGCATAACGGCGTAGCCACTTATGCTTCCCATAGACGGTGGTGCGACAGCACCATGTTCACCGTCTTTCAGCATAACGGCGCAGCCGCTTATGCTTCCCATAGACGGTGGTGCGACAGCACCATGTTCACCGTCTCACGTCATTTCTTGCATTATACCATGAGTGACACGAAAGGCCTTTGTCGCTCTAGGCAAGGCATCTTGGGCGTGCGTGGCTGTGATCACCGTTTGCGTGCGCGTCAGCAGCGAAAGTAAGTGTTCTTGTCGAGACGCGTCAAGCTCTGAAAACACGTCATCGAGCAGCAAGATCGGGTAGACGCCAGTCTCCGAAACCATCATATCCACAACCGCCAGCTTGAGTGCCAGCACGATCGTTCGCTGCTGCCCTTGCGAGCTGTACCGGGCCGCGGACTGATCCTCTAAGAGCAGTCTCAGATCGTCGCGGTGCGGGCCAACTGACGTGAAGCCACGTAAACTGTCGCGCTGCTCGGCGCGCACAAGCGCTTTTTGAAGCTGATCAGCAATGTCAGAGACGGCTTCGGCATCGGTCTCCGTCGCATAGTGAATCGTCAGCACTTCTGCCCCTTTGGACAAAGACGTGTACTGTGCGGCGCAATATTCGCTTAACTTCGCACAAAAGACTCGGCGTGCCGAAACGACCCGCGCTGCGACTTCGCACATCTGTGCATCCCATACCGGTAAAGCGTCTGTCTGTTTCGCCTTGAGCAGTTGGTTGCGTTTGTCAAGTAATTGGTTATACAGGTGCAGATCCTTGATGTATCCAGGAATATACTGCGCCATGCTCAAGTTCAAAAAGCGTCTACGCTGGTCTGGACCCTCCTTGACGATCGCCAGGTCGTCTGGTGTAAAAGTCACACAGTAGAGATGCCCGAGGAATTCGCTTAATGACTTTTTCGCCACGCGATTGACGGCCACCTGCTTGCCACGTTGTGTAATTTTGGCGCTGAGCTCAGTCGGTCTGCTCGCTTCTTCCAGTACGACGCGAAGTCTACTCTCAGTCTGCCCAAATTGAATAACATCTTTATCCTGTGTCGCACGAAAAGATCGTCCGAACGCAAAAAAAGACAAAGCTTCAAGAATCGTTGTCTTACCCGCTCCATTGTCACCGAAAATGACGTTGATCTCCGGCGAAAATTGGACTTGTCCATATTCGAATGTACGAAAGCTCTGAACGTCCAGTTGTTTGACGTACATATCATTCTTCGCGATCGCGAGATGCGATCGCGACAACCCGGATGAGTTGTCCGCTGCAGTTCACCTGATCACCTTCGTACAATTTTCTGCCGCGTCTTTGTTCTCTTACGCCATTGACCAAAACAGACTCCTCTTGAAGCAACCATTTGGCGCTCCCGCCAGTCGGGATCAACCCTTCTGATTTGAGGAGATTTTGTAGTGTGATATATGGGCCAGTGAGTGGAACCTCGATCATATATACACCTGACGTACAGGCTGCATCAGTTGGATATGCGTGCTCGTGGCTGTTGGCGTCAAGGTAAAAGCACTCCCTGGGCTCGTGAACTGAATGAGCACATCTTCTCCTGGAATCGCTCGAAGACCCTCTAACAGAAATTTAGCGTTGCACGCGAGGACCATGTCTTCTCCCTCAAAAGTGTTTGGTTCGACCGACTCCACGATCTTCCCGATTTCCGGAGAATGAGATGAGATCTCTATTTCTGTGCGCCTTAGATGCAAGCGGATGATCTGGTTTTCAGTGTCACGAGCGAGAAGAGCTGCACGCTCCACACAATCTTGAAGACTTTTAATACCGATGGTGATCGAGGTTTTAAAAGCCTGTGGAATAATGCGCGACAGATCAGGATATCTGCCTTCAATCAACTGTGAGAAAAAGCGAATATTCGCAAATGAAACGAGCAGCTGTTTCTCCTCGATCTGGATGTTCGCTAAGGTGTCGTCTGTCGGCAAGCTTTTCGCTAATTCCTGAAGACTTTTACCAGGGATAATCGATTCGATTAGCGCATAATCTCGTAAAGTCTCGACTTCCGTGCCTTGCGTAGCCATGCGGTGACTGTCTGTGGCGCTGAGCGTCAGAAGACCATTCTCGTACTTCCAAAGGACGCCCGTCAGTACTGGCCTACTTTCTGATGTGGACGTTGCGAATGCCGTGCGTTCCACCAATTCTCGCATTGTGGCGCAAGAGATGGCAAATCCACGGTCATCTGCAATCTCTTGCGTGGCAGGGTACTCGCGAGGATCGAGGCCGTTGAGTGTATAGGTGGCGTTGCCAGAACGAATGGTCGCCGTCAACTCTTGAGTGTCGATACGAACGAGTGTGTGCGGCAGTTTGCGAACGATATCGAGCAAATAACGTGCAGTAAGGACGATGGCTCCGGTTTCTTCGATTTGGATCATCGGCACATCCTGGTTGTCAGTGGCTGTCACGGTGACTTCAAATCCAAATTCAAGGTTGTATCCGGTTAAGATCAGTGATTCTGAAGTGGCTTCTATATGAATACCATAGAGTACAGGTTTTGTCGTTCGGCTAGGGACTGCTTTCGCAACCGTCTGTAATGCTTGTAAGAGAGTATTTTTTTGAACAACAATACGCATGTGAAGGCTCCTCGTCTGCTGTAATAGCTTTATTGCTTTAAAGATAAATATTAATACTATAGGCTGTGGATACTGTGGATAAAGGCACTTTAGCCTTATTTCACAGCTTTTTGGCTGTGGATGAAGTTTGCAAAAGTGCCCGACTTATTCAAGTATAATCGGCCAAGAGATCGTCGCGCAATCTTTTAAGGGTCAGCGCGAGTTGTGTGTCGGTTTGCATTTCGCGAGTGACCTTGTCGTACGCATGCAAAACGGTTGTATGATCGCGATTCCCAAACTCGACACCGATTTTTGGGAGGGATAAGCCGGTAATGTCTCTCGCCAAGTACATGGCGATCTGGCGCGGGTAAGAAATATCCTTTTGGCGCGATCGTCCGAGCAGGTCTTCGAGCTTCACATGATAATGCGCGCACACTGCCTTTTGAACATCGGTAGCGGTAAGTCGCCTCTTGGCGCCGTTCGACAAAAGGCCCTGTAGTGCTTCTTCTGTGAGATCCTCATTGATGTCTCGATTCATCATAGAGGAAAAAGCCATCACACGAATGAGTGCGCCTTCGAGTTCGCGAACGTTGGTTTCTACTCTAGACGCGATCAGATATAGGGCCTCTTC
The DNA here is from genome assembly GCA_026627345.1 of Bacillota bacterium. Taxonomy (GTDB): domain Bacteria; phylum Bacillota; class Bacilli; order Alicyclobacillales; family SLC66; genus JAPNUJ01. Next base: position 8,189 of record JAPNUP010000059.1, read on the forward strand.
TGGGATGTCTAGTCCTTCGGCACGCGCTTTTTTGCGTAAAATGGCCACTCGCGTCTCAAATTCCGGCGGCTTAATATCGTAGATCAGTCCGCCTGCAAAACGCGAACGGAGGCGTTCCGCTAAGACAGGGATGTCGCGCGGAGGTCGATCACTCGTAATGACAATCTGTTTTCGTTCCGAGTATAGTTCGTTGAACGTGTGGAAAAACTCCTCTTGCGTACCGTCTTTTCCGGAGATGAACTGAATATCGTCGATAAGCAAAATATCTACGTGCCGATACCTTCTTTGAAAGTCCTCCAGGCTGTTGGTCATGACAGCTGATACGTATTCGCGTACAAACGTTTCACATGTGATATAAAACACCCGTAATTCTGGGTTTATCGCTAATGCGCGTTGGCCAATGGCGTGCATCAAATGCGTTTTGCCAAGCCCTACTCCGCCATATAAGAAGAACGGATTGTATTCTGCGGCCGGTTTTTCAGCGATTGCGAGACTCGCCGCATGGGCAAGCCGGTTGCCGTCTCCGATGACGAATGTATCGAACGTGTACTTGCTATTGAAGCGAATCTCCGGCGTCTCGACTTCTTCTTCGGCAGATAGCTTCACACCACGTGCTCGAATCTCGGCAGTAAAGGCAATCTCGATGGGATGGGGTTGCAAAAAAGACGCCGCACGTGCGATCTCGTCATGAAAAGTGCGTGCCATGTGTTCGGCTGCTTCGTTGCTCGGCACTTGGAGCACAAGCTTGGTCCCATTAAAAGAATGAACGGAAGTCGTGGAGAACCAGGTTTGCATGGAAATGGGGTCGAGTTTTTTGCCCAATATGGAGACGATGTCTGCCCAGAGGGTTTCTCCGGAATCGGTCACGATACGTAAAACCTCCTAAAATGGGAGCGATAATACCCTTATCTGTGCATAAGTAAGGCGTGGAGTAACGGTTTATAAACAGAGGGTTTACGCTGTTGGCAAGTTATCAACATCTGTGCACAGCCTGTGGATAACGTGAAGCGGCGTATGTAAGGCTGTCCCATCATAGCAAATAAACCGCGAATCGACAATAACCAACATCGTTCTACAAGATTCGCGAAGGTTGTGGACAGGTGTGTGGAAATCCTTTGGACAGTGGATAACCTAAACGCCGATATACACGGATTTCGTGCACATGTGGACAAAGTGCTGTGGACAAGCCTTCTTGGTGTTGTCGGTTGGCTTGACTTTCCCGGCTCTGGTACCTATAATGACTGAGTGTTTCTGTCAGGAGGTGTGTGGGATGAAACCTACCTTTAACCCTAATGTTCGCAAACGTAAAAAAAATCACGGGTTCCGTAAACGGATGGCGACCAAGAATGGCCGTCGGGTACTAGCAGCTCGTCGACGTAGAGGAAGAAAAGTGCTATCCGCGTAAGGAAGTTTGCTGATTTGTCGTGCAGGCCACTTTATGTGGTCTTTTTTTAGGTATATCATTTGAAGGGGTTGCGATGTGGATTCAGGGCGGCTTACCTTACCTGATCCGCTTGGAACAGGGCGAGCGACTTTAAAGGGACACAGACTACGGCGAAATAAAGATTTTCGAGTAGTGTTTCATAGAGGACAATCGGTTGCTAATCGCTACTTTGTGCTATATGTTAGTAAAAAAGAGAATGCGGTCACGAGAGCCGGCTTTTCGGTCAGCAAGAAAGTCGGCAATGCAGTGGTACGCAACCGGATCAAGCGCTTGTTGCGCGAAGTTTTACGTAAACAGATCAACCAGTTTGGTACAGGCTATGACCTGATTGTCATTGCACGCAAGGAAGCGTACGGGTTGACGTATGTAGATGTGGAGAGACAAGTTCAGCAACTCTTGCGGAGGTCGAAACTGCTGTGATGAAAAAGGTGATGATTGCGCTTATTCGCGGTTATCAGTGGGGCATTTCACCGTTGTTGCCAGCGACCTGTCGCTTCTATCCTACTTGTTCGCAGTATGCCGTTGAAGCGTACAGCAAGCACTCGCTTGGACGCGCCACGTGGTTGACGATTCGACGGGTGTCGCGTTGCGGTCCGTGGTGTGAAGGTGGATTTGATCCTGTACCGGATCACACCCACCACGACTGAGCGTGGTGAAGGCGCCTCTTGGCGCAAAGGTCTTTTCTGGAGGTTGGTGCTGGTGCGGTCAAGCAAGGCGAGATGGACGATGATCGGGATGACTTCGATCATCTGGACGGTGATGGCGGGTGTGGCGTTGGCGGCGGATAAGGCTGCGGCGACGACAGTGGCAGCGAAACCCTCTGGAATAGCTGCTGTGTGGGATCAGGCGATTAACAGTATCAGTTTGCTGATCAACTGGGTCGCTAACTGGGCGGGTCACGATTACGGATTAGCGTTGATCATCGTCACGGTCTTTATTCGTTTACTCACGATGCCACTGATGCTAAAGAGCTTGCGCAACACTAAGAAGATGCAGACGCTTCAGCCGCGAATGGCAGAGCTCAAGGCTCAGTATGGCAAGGAGCCGCAGCAGTATCAGCAGCAAGTGATGGCGCTTTACAAGAGTGAGAACGTAAATCCATTTGCTGGTTGTATGCCGATGATCATTCAGATGGTTGTACTGATGATTCTGTACCGCGGCATTTATACCGATCAAGCCATGCTGCATTCGAGCTTCCTCATTTGGAAGCTTGGCGTCCCCGATCCGACTTACATCTTGCCGGTGCTCGCAGGCGCTACGAGTTTCTTACAGCAGAAGGTGTCAATGGTACAGACGGATCCAAGTCAAAAGTTGATCATGTACATTTTTCCCGTGATGATCTTCTTCCTCGCGCTGCACTACTTGGCAGCCCTGGCTCTGTACTGGGTCTTTAGCAACTTGTTTACGATTGTACAGATGTACTTCATTCGTAGACCTGCAAAAACTGCTGGAGCGTGATGGTAGGTGCGCAAAGTAGCGGTAGTGGCGAAGACAGTTGAACTGGCGATCGCGGATGCACTGAGCCAATTGCAAGTCGGACGCGATCGTATCGAAGTGACGGTCAAGTCTGCGCCGACGCGTGGCTTCCTTGGTTTTGGCGCGAAAGACGCAGAGGTTGAAGTCCGCGTGATCGAAGATCCGGTCGCAGACGCCGAGCGGTTCTTGCGCGAGATGTTTGTGACCATGCGGCTGGCCATCAAAGTGACGACAGAGGTGCGCGGCGATGAGGTGATCTTTCACTTCACAGGTGATAAAGTCGCGATTCTCATCGGCAAGCACGGGCAAACGCTCGATGCGATTCAGACGCTCGTACAAGCAGTGGGCAACAAGTATGCAGACCAGCATCTGCAGTTCACTGTAGATGCTGAAGGCTATCGGGAGCGTCGTCGTCAGCAGCTGATCTACGCGGCGAACAAAGCAGCGCAAAGGGCGCTTACACTCGGTAAGGAAGTGCCACTGGAGCCGATGAATGCGCAAGAGCGCAAAGTCATACACATCGCCCTTCAGAATCGTCAGGACGTGCGCACAGAGAGTCGCGGGCAAGATCCGGGGCGGGCGATCGTTGTGATTCCTGCAGCAGCCAAGCGGTCTGTAGGCGTTGGAACACCTAGGAAGATGAGTGTCCAGTAATAGTCATGGTTCTTTTCAAGAAATCTATAAGTTGGCGTTTATAAGTGAGAAGTTGGCGAGCCAAACGACTGTTGGCGCCAACTTTTCTTTGGCATAAGGGGTGAGCATGCGTGTCTGAAGATACCATTGCAGCGATTGCCACAGCGCTCGGTGAGGCTAGTATCGCGGTGATTCGCGTGAGTGGCGCGCAGGCGATCGCCACTGTCGATCGGATTTTCTCAGGGCGACAACGACTCGCAGAAATGGCCTCGCACACTGTACAGTACGGACGTATGCGTTCGCTGCGCAACAGGACGGTGCTCGATGAGGTGCTCATTACCGTGATGCATGCGCCGCACACGTATACGACGGAGGATGTCGTGGAGATCAGTACGCACGGAGGCATCCAAAGTGTGCAGGCGGTGCTGACAGAGGTGCTGCGAGCCGGGGCGCGCATGGCAGAGCCCGGTGAATTCACGAAGCGAGCCTTTCTCGGCGGACGTATCGATTTGGCCCAGGCTGAGGGCGTGATGGAGTTGATTCGAGCCGAGTCTACGGCGGCGCGAAGTGCGGCGCTGCGGCAGGTGGAAGGCAGTCTCACGGCACGAGTAAAAGCGGTGAGACAGGATTTGCTGAGTCTCATGGCGCATATCGAAGTGACACTGGATTACCCTGAACACGACGAAGAAGAGGCGACGGCCAGGCTGACTGCACAGCGTGCTACGGCCGTGGAAGCGGAAATTTCGACGCTGTTGCAGATGGCGCGTGGTGGACGCATTCTTCGCGAAGGGCTGCGTACCGTGATCGCTGGTAAACCGAACGTGGGCAAGTCGTCTTTGCTTAACCAATTGGCGATGATGGATCGTGCCATTGTGACGGATGTGCCAGGCACGACGCGCGATGTGATCGAAGAATGGTTGAGTGTCGGTGGTGTGGCACTGCGTGTGTCGGACACAGCAGGCCTGCGAGAGACAGACGACGTCGTGGAACGCCTCGGAGTGGGGCGCAGTCGTGCGGCCATCGAAAGTGCGCAGTTGTTGCTCATCGTGCTGGATGCCAGTCGTCCGCTAGATGATCAGGACCGGGCGCTGCTGACGGAGACGCCCGCTGATGCACGCATTGTGTTGTTGAACAAAGCCGACTTGCCAGCAGTGGTGACGATGCAGGAGGTAGAGAGACTCGTCGATCCGGGTACTGCGGTGATTGTCTACTCGGCTGTGACGGATGAAGGCCGCGCGGCTCTTGAACAGGCGATTGTGCATGCGGCTTTTGGCGGCGACATACAGCCGCAAGATGCGACGTTTGTGGCCAATGCACGGCATATCGCGCTCTTTGAGCAGTGTCGCGAGTCCCTGCTGCGGGCGATCGAAGATGCGCAAAGCGGCGCCACGATCGATCTGGTAGCGGCGGATGTGCGCGAAGCGTGGGTGACACTCGGTGAAGTGATCGGTGAAACACCGGGTGAAGATTTGCTGGATCAGATCTTTACCCAATTTTGTCTCGGAAAATGACTGGAGGTGGAAGCAATGACGTATATCGCAGGCCATTTTGATGTGATCGTCATCGGCGCGGGTCATGCCGGATGTGAAGCAGCTCTTGCTTCGGCTCGTATGGGGTGCAAGACGCTGCTGCTGACGATCAATCTCGATACCATCGCTTTTATGCCTTGTAATCCGTCGATCGGGGGCCCTGCCAAAGGCACGGTGGTGCGCGAAATCGATGCTCTCGGTGGTCAGATGGGGCGTACCACGGATGCAACCTATATTCAGATGCGGATGCTAAACACAGGGAAAGGACCCGCTGTGCAGGCGCTCCGGGCGCAGTCTGACAAGGCGCAGTATGGTCTGTCGATGAAACATGTGATCGAGCATCAGGATAATCTGGTGCTTCGCCAAGGCATGGTGGAGCAAATTCTGACCGCAGGTGGATCTGCATCTGGGGTTCGGACACAAACAGGAGCTGAGTATTTTGCGCGCGCGGTGGTGCTGACGACCGGAACTTATCTGCGCGGTCGTATCATCATAGGCGATGTTTCTTACCAAAGTGGGCCGAATGGCCAACTGCCTTCGCTGAAGCTCACAGATAGTCTGGTGGATCTCGGCTTTGAGCTCGTGCGCTTCAAGACAGGGACGCCGCCGCGGGTCAATCGCAACTCGATCGATTTCTCTCACCTGGCGATTCAGCCGGGAGACGAGGATCCGCAGCACTTTTCATTTGCAGATGACGTGCCGGTACGTGAGCAAGTCGCTTGCTGGCTGACGTATACATCTGCAGATACTCATGAAATCATTGGAGAGAATTTGCATCGCGCGCCTATGTTTTCCGGGGAAATAGAAGGGCGAGGCCCCCGTTATTGCCCTAGCATCGAAGATAAGGTTGTGCGTTTTAAGGATCGTCCGTCACATCAAGTGTTTTTGGAGCCAGAGGGAAAAGATACGGCAGAGTGGTATGTGCAAGGCATGTCTACAAGTCTGCCTGAAGACGTGCAGGTGCGGATGCTGCGCACCATTCCAGGGCTTGAAAAGGTGGAGATGCTGCGTCCAGGGTATGCGATCGAATATGACGCGATGCTACCGACTCAGCTCTGGCCTACGCTGGAATCTAAGGGCGTTCCCGGTTTATTTACGGCAGGTCAGATCAACGGAACGTCTGGCTATGAAGAAGCGGCTGGTCAAGGGATTATGGCGGGGATCAATGCGGCGCTGAAGGCGCAAAATCGCGAGCCGGTCGTTCTCAGTCGCGCCGACGGGTACATTGGTGTCATGATCGATGACTTGGTGACGAAAGGTGTGACCGAGCCTTACCGGTTGCTCACATCGCGTGCGGAGCACCGGTTGCTGCTGCGCCATGACAATGCGGATCTGCGCTTGATGGATATCGGTCATCAGGTAGGTTTGGTGCCGGACGCGCGGATGGAGCGACTGTTGGCCAAGCGTGAAGGCGTGGAGCGGGAGAAGACGAGGCTTCGCAGTACGCGTGTACAGCCCGAGCAAGTCGCGTCGGTGGTAGCAGGGCATGGCATCGAAACACCAAGCACAGTGGTGAGTCTCGAGCAGCTGTTACGCCGCCCAGAGCTTAGCTATGAGGTGATCACAGAGATCGCACCGCCGGCCGAGCCGGTAAGCGCAGAAGTGGCGCAACAAGTGGAGATCGATACCAAGTATCAAGGCTATGTGATGCGTCAGCAGCAAGAGATCGACCGTCAGAAGCGTTTAGAAGAAAAGCGGCTACCGCCAGATCTCGATTATCAGCGCGTATCAGGGTTGTCGAATGAAGCCAAGGAACAGTTACGCACGGTGCGACCGATCAGTATTGGACAGGCTTCGCGGGTGGCAGGCGTATCTCCAGCTGATATATCGATCCTGTTGATCTGGCTGGAGGCGGGTGACAAGCGGCGTGAGATCGTCAATGGGTGAGCTGTCTAAGGAGATCGAAGACGAGTTTCAGGCGGGCTGTGCGGTGCTGTTTGGCCTGAGGCTGACAGAGCAGCAGATGGCTCAGTTTCGCATGTATCAAAGACTGCTGATCAGCGGCAACGAGCGGTTGAATCTGACGGCTATCATAGAACCGGTGGACATCTATCGCAAGCACTTTCTCGATTCTGCCTCGTTGGCTACAGTCATTGGTGCGGATGATACAGCCCGTCTGCTCGACGTCGGAAGTGGGGCCGGACTGCCAGGCGTGGCGCTCAAAATCCTTCTTCCCGACTTGGATGTGACACTTTGTGATGCGCTGCAAAAGCGCGTGCATTTTCTGCAGTCTGTTATTGCAGAGCTGGATCTTCAGGGGATTCGAGCGATTCACGGTAGAGCTGAAGACTTATCTCATGATACCGGGCATCGCGACCGCTATGATTGGGTGACGGCGAGGGCAGTGGCGCAACTCGCTACGTTGGTGGAATGGTGTCTGCCGTTTGTGAAACCAGGTGGACGCTTTATTGCCATGAAAGGGCCTGACGTGTCGGAAGAGGTAGCGCAAGCGAGTGCGGCGATGGCTGCGCTACGGGCGCAGTGTACGGGTGTCTCGCCTTATGAGCTGACTGGTGGTGCAGGCAATCGGAGTCTTGTGGTGTGCGAGAAGCTGGGCGCGACGCCTCGCCGTTTTCCGCGAAAACCAGGCGTTGCCAAACGTGCGCCTTTGTCGTAGCGCGCTGAGGGTTGGTACAAAAGTTGTCGAACACTCACTAGTCTTGTCGATTGCGGCATAGGCAGAAGGAGTTTGACGAATCTTGGAGAACGTATACATGGAGTGGATGTCAGGTAGGTGATCAGTGTTGAGAGAGACATGGTCGAAAGTCCTCGGATTGAATGAGCGTGAGGCGACCTCAGAGTCGGAAGTGATGCAGATTCCAGTCGAGATGATTCGACCGAATCGCTATCAGCCGCGCTCTGTTTTTGATGACGCTAAGTTAGACGAGCTTGCGATGACGATCCGCACGCATGGCGTGATTCAGCCTATTTTGGTGCGCAAGCTGGATACAGGCTATGAGTTGGTTGCAGGTGAGCGCAGATGGCGTGCGGCGCAGAAGATCGGAATGGACTACATACCTGCGATCGTGCGCGCATTGTCTGATGCGCAGGCGGCGTCAATGGCTTTGATAGAGAATCTACAGCGAGAAGGCCTGACCGCGATCGAAGAGGCGGCGGCCTATCAACAACTCATAGAGCTACATCATTTGACACAGGAGAGCCTTGCACAGCGGCTGGGCAAGGGGCAATCTACGGTTGCGAACAAACTGCGGTTGCTACATTTGTCGGCTGCCGTACAAGAGGCTATTCGCGAGCGTAAGGTGACGGAACGACATGCGCGAGCTTTACTGCCGCTCACGGCAGAGCTGCAGGAAAAGGTGCTTGAGGAGATTGTTGTTCGCGAGTTGAATGTGAAACAGACGGAGCAGCGCGTCGCGGCGCTCATGACTGTCGAGGTGGCGCCGAAGAAGGTCCGCAAAGTGATGATTTCCCGCGATTCCCGTCTGGCGATCAACACGATTCGCGAATCTCTCAAGTTGATTGGAGAGACTGGATTACAGGTGGAGGCGGACGAAGAAGACCGCGATGAGTTCATTGTGTTCACGATTCGCGTGCCCAAACGACCGGCGCAGAAATAATTGGCCGTTTCTGCGCATGGTATCTACCTCTGGTTTCTAGTAGAATGAAGGTATGCATGGCGCTGTCGCGCCACTGCTGTTATTTAGGTAGTAAAGTAGGTAATCGCCGTAGACCAGCACGTTTTGGCAGAGTGACTTGGGCGATTATAGTAACGTTATGTGTAGGTGCACGGGATCGCTATGTTCACGGTATAGTGCGGAGGTCGTTCTTATGGCAAGAGTAATGGCAGTCGCCAATCAAAAAGGCGGGGTAGGAAAGACTACGACCTCGGTCAATTTGGGGGCCTGCTTGGCTGAACTCGGAAAGAAAGTTTTGTTGATCGATATTGATCCCCAAGGCAATACGACATCTGGATTAGGGATTAATAAGGCAGATGTGCGTTACTGTATTTATGATGTATTGATTAATGAGATTAACGCGGTGGAGGCCGTTTTACCGACCAGCGTGCCGAATTTGAGCATTATTCCAGCCACGATCCAACTGGCAGGCGCAGAGATTGAGCTTGTGCCGACCATTTCACGCGAAGTCCGGCTACGCAGAGCCATCATCTCTGTTCGGCAATCTTATGATTACATCCTGATGGACTGTCCGCCGTCATTAGGGCTGTTGACCATTAATGCGTTGACGAGCGCCGATTCTGTTGTGATCCCTATTCAGTGCGAGTATTATGCCCTGGAAGGGTTGAGTCAGTTGCTTAGCACCATTCGATTGGTGCAAAAGCATTTGAACACAACCCTAGAGATCGAAGGGGTTGTTCTGACTATGTTGGATGCACGAACGAATTTGGGTATCCAAGTGATCGAAGACGTCAAGAAGTACTTTCGCGAGAAGGTTTATCAGACGATCATTCCGCGCAATGTCCGCCTCAGTGAGGCGCCTAGTCACGGGAAACCGATTATTCAGTACGATTCTCGATCTCGGGGAGCAGAAGTATACCTGGATCTGGCTAAGGAAGTGATCGGTTCATGAAGGCCAAGACCGGTCTGGGAAGAGGACTAGAAGCTCTTTTGCCGCAGATGAGTACGGACTCTAGCGAAGAAATCGTACAAGTGGCTGTTGAACATCTGAGGCCCAATCCGTATCAACCCAGGCGTGTCATGGATGACGCCAAGCTCGAAGAACTAGCAGAATCCATTCGCGAGCATGGTGTACTTCAACCTATCGTGGTTCGCCGGAGCTCGGTGCGCGGGTTTGAGATTATCGCTGGTGAGCGTCGCTTTAGGGCAGTGGCGAAGCTTGGTCAACCGACGATTCCTGCGATCGTGCGCGATTTCACGGATCGTCAGGCGATGGAGATTGCGCTGATCGAGAATTTGCAACGAGAAGATCTGAATCCGATAGAGATTGCGGAAGCTTATTTGCGGATTATGGAGCATTTTTCGTTGACGCAGGAGGATTTGGCGCATCGCGTTGGTCAGAGCCGATCGCACGTGGCCAACCTTCTTCGGTTGCTCTCGCTGCCGAGTGATATTCGTCAGGCTGTTTCACGTGGAACATTATCGATGGGGCATGCGCGAGCATTGCTTTCCCTTTCAGATGTCCAATCTCAACGCACACTCGCTCGCAAGGTCGAGGAGGAAGGCTTGAGCGTACGTGCGGTGGAACAGATGGTTCAGCGGATCTTACATGTTTCACGTGAAACAACCACCCGACGCGATTCGCGCCGCGTCGATCTTCCGCCGGCCATCAGAGCCTACGAAGAAACGTTCCGCGAGTGTCTGGGTACTTCAGTACGTATTTTAGTAGGGAAGAACAGAGGGAAAATCGAGATCGACTATTTTTCTGACGATGATCTCGAACGCATCTACTCCCTTGTCGCTAGGCAAGATAAGTAAGGTTCTCGGAGGCACACAGGTGTTTTTACTTGGAACGCTCGTCAATACGGTATCCATCCTTCTTGGCACGACCATCGGCTCGCTTTTCTCATCCATCCCTGAACGGTTAAAGACTACCGTTATGCAAGGGGTGGGTCTTTTTGTTGTTGCCCTCGGTCTGTCGATGGCCTTGTCGGGCATCAGTGACACACTGTACATCGTATTTGCCGTCGTGATTGGGAGCATTCTCGGGGCCTGGTGGAACATAGAAGATGGGCTACAGCGGTTTGGAAAGTATGTGGAGAGCAAGATCGGAAAGACCAATGGCCAGATGGCAGAGGCTTTTGTCTTTGCCAGTCTGGTCTATTGCGTTGGATCTATGGCGGTGGTTGGGGCGATTCAAAGTGGTATGAATGGGCAAAATACCATTCTCTACACAAAAAGCGTACTCGACGGCTTCTCGGCTATCGTGTTCACCTCGACCATGGGTATTGGTGTTGGACTCGCTGCCATACCGGTATTCTTGTATGAAGGGCTGATCGCGCTCTTAGCCTACTTGTTTGGATCAGCCCTACATTCAGAAATTCTCATTACCGATATGACCAGTGTCGGTGGTATATTGATTATGGCGATCGGGATCAATGTACTGGAGATCAAAAAGCTGCAAGTTGGCAACATGCTTCCTGCCATGCTTGTAGTCGTTGTGCTCAGGTGGCTAGGGTTACACGGATCTGGAATATGGCACGCCATCGCGCATTGAGACTGAAGGTGGCAGCAATCCTGTCCGCAACGGCGCTGCTTGGGCGATCAGCATGAGCCTGTACATGAGGAAACTCACCGCGCGTCGATTATCTCATTAGGGTAGAGGAGACACCATGAACACAATCATATCACTGCTCACGACATCGAAATCGTTGCTCATTATCACCGCGGCCAGTCTGCTTCTTGCTATCATCTCGCTGATCATCGCCGCCGCCGCCGCTGGGTCTGTCGGTCGCCTGAGAAAGCGATACAAAGCGATGATGCGTACTGCGGAAGGGAAGGACCTAGAAACGCTGATATTCCAAGCGCATCAACAAGTCGATCAGCTTCTCGATCAGGTCGCGGAGCAAGAAGCTCGTCTGCGTAGGCAGGAGTCGCGTGTGTCCAATAAAGTACTCACGCCTGTGGTGACACGCTATAATGCCTTCGGTGAACCTGGTAACGACTTGAGTTTCTCAGTGTCGATCCTTGATGAGAGTAAGACGGGCGTCGTGTTAAGCAGTATATTCGGTCGCGAAGAGTCCAGAACCTACGCGAAGCCGGTGGCGAATGGTCGCTCCACGTACACGCTGACACCTGAAGAACTGAAAGTCATCGAGGAGTCTGGGAAAGCAGACTAGATTGTTGCCTGAGATGCTCGCTGCTCCGCGGGGGTTGCCCCAAAAGGGATGGATGTATCCAAGGGTGGATACATCCATCCCTTTTGCTATTTAAAAGCGTTGTCTGATGCGGTCACCGAATCGGTAAGGGCGGTTATCCATGCGCGGGGCCAGTGACGACCCTGAATCGGTCGCTTGGGAAACAGGCGGTGCGACCGCAAGCGCTAGCGACTGCGCGATCACCTCGGACATCCGCACCACAATGTGTAGCCTCGTATTTTGCAGCACAAAGTACTCCATAAACCCACCTACGTTAACGATCCCCGTGATGTGCACGTCGCCTACTGGCGGTAGTTTTTTGTGTACCCCCGCGCCCGGGCGAAGTGGGCCGTCGCCAAGCGTGATCTGGCCTACGGTGGAGAGCTGTCCTAAGCATGCATCTACTGCGATGACGAAGGGGTGCGGGACATCGGATTCTATACGCGCAAGCGTCTCGGACAGATTCACAGCATGAACAGGGTGTTCTAAAGTTCCGTATAAGCGGACGTCAGGTGCTTTTGTAGCCAAATAAGACCCCGTGAGTGGTCCTAAGGCATCCCCGGTCGAGCGATCCGTACCAATGCACACCACTACCAGTGACGAGTGGGCTGGACGATGCTCGAGCCTCTCTGAGATGGCAACCGCCAGCGAAGACTCAACGGCCTCGCTCGCATAATCGAATTTGGACGAACCTTTAGGTAGGATTCCCTTTAGTAACAGCTGGATCACATCCCGAGAGAGGTTAATAGTACAGTATGTGACGGTAAATGCTGAAAATATACGCGTGCTGCGACACAAGACAGAAAATGCGTGGATCTCCCAGTCACCCATATCTGCGATGCAAAAGACATAGAATTAAGTAGGACAAACACCAGGAGGACCTCGATGCTCGACATTGCCATTCTCTGCATCATCAGTTGGCTTGCCTGGACAGGTTACCGACTGGGGGGCACTGCTGCACTGATTCAGCTGTCGGGAACCGTAGGCATGCTCTTCGTTCTCGAAAAGACCAGTCCCTGGATCCGACTGCTAGGGCACGACGCCGGGCTCGAGGAAGCCTTGACCCGCTGGCTCATGCGCCTACTTGACCCGGTGCTGCCTGTGTGGAGAGCACTGAAAGGGGGCGTTGCCCCTGCGTCGACCGCACCAGGCCTGTCCGCTGCCAACGCCTTGGCACGCACCATTTATCTTGATGTCACTACAGGAGGATATGCCGTTGCGATCTACTTTGGGTTACATATGGCTTTAAAAAGCTTGGAAACCCTTTGGCCATACGGAGGTCTGAAGTACAAGCGACCGCTAGCAGGTGCCGTACTTGGCACAGCCGTCGGTGTATTTGCCAGTCTACGGGTATTACAAGTGCTCAGTCTTTGGATCTACCTTCATCACTTCGGGGCGGGGGAAGAACTCTTGTATCACTCTGCCTTTGTGCACGCATGGACGGGATGGTTCACGCATGGTATAGTCGAGTGAAATGACCTGCTACGGGGGTTCTTATGGTAGACAAGCTTTTCGCTTTAGGCGATATCGTCACGATGAAGAAACCACATCCATGCGGGTCCAATGAATGGGAGATTATTCGCATGGGAATGGACATTCGAATCAAGTGCGTGCAGTGTAAACGCAGTGTTCTCCTCACTCGCCGTGATTTTGAACGATCGCTTAAAAAAGTGATACGCACTGCTCAGGATGCTCCTGCAGTGGACGCGCGCACAGATGAATAAGACAGTGCACACCGCATGCCCGCTCGATTGCTATGACGCCTGCACGATGATCGCGCATGTACAAGATGACGTTGTCGTGCGCGTCGAAGGCAGACCGGATCATCCCATCACCCGCGGACGACTTTGCACGCGTGGCTATCACCTTGTGAATCGAACGAATAGCCCACAGCGCGTCACAATGCCGCAAAAGCGGGTGGGAGAGACTTGGCAGACGATTTCCTGGGAACAGGCGTATACGGAGATTGCCACAGAGATCAAACGAGCCCTTTCACGACACGGCCCCTATGCGATGATGAACAGTTATGATTATGGATCGAGCGGCTTGATGAAGCTGGCCTGTGATCGCTTTTTTCATATGCTTGGCGGCTGTACCGAGACGGTCGGGAGTATCTGTTGGGCGGCTGGACTCGCGGCTCAGGAGTACGACTTTGGCCGTTCGGAATCACATGATCCGCAAGATATGGCCGACCACGCGCATGCGATTGTGGTGTGGGGGCGCAATCTCGCGGTGACCAATGTACACCAGTTGCCCTTTTTGCAAGCGGCCAAACAGCGGGGAGCGAAGCTGATCGTCATCAACCCCTTGCCGACACCGCTCGACGCCATGGCAGACGAGGTTATTTCACTCGAACCGGGGACAGACGGGCTGATGGCGCTCGCAGTCTGCAAAGAGCTGATCGCGCACGACTGGATCGATCGAGACTGGTTAGATGCTTCGGCGACAGGCTATGAAGAGTTGGTCGCTACGCTTGCAGACTACTCTGTGGCCGAAGCGGCGGCCGCTTGTGGTGTGGAGCAAAGCACGATCCGATCATTGGCCGAGATCTATGCACATGGGCCGGTGGCGACGATCCTTGGCATTGGCTTACAGCGCCATGCGGGTGGAGGTAACACGATTCGCGCAATTGACGCCGTCGCCATGATTAGCGGCAACATCGGACGCCCCGGGTCCGGTGTCCACTATGCCAATCGACATGCGCTGCCTTATGTAGACTGGGACACGCTGCAAACGGCAGGAGATCCGCAGCCGCATCGTCAGTTCGCACGTACGACGCAGGCCCACGACATTTTGACGGCCGATCCGCCTGTTGAAGTCTTGTTTGTATCGCGAACGAACCTCGTCGGGCAGTTGCCCGATACCGCGCAGACGATTCGTGCTTTGCAAAGTGTTCGGACGGTGGTGGTGATCGATCACTTTCACAACGCCACGTCCCAGTATGCAGACTATTTTCTGCCGGCGACCACAGTCTTTGAAGAAGAAGATGTCATGTTTACGACGATGTGGAACCCATATGTAGGCTACGCGCACCAAGCGGTTCCTGCGCGCGGGGAAAGTAGGCCGGATTGGGTGATCTTTCGGGACTTGGCGCGTGTACTTGGCTTAGGGTCAAGCTTGGAGATCGAGCCGAGAGCAGTGATTAGGCAGGCGCTCGCGCCGTGGCTCGCGCAAGATGAGGATTTCGAAGAACTGCTACGGGTAGGGTATAAGCGATTACCGCTGCCAGGCGTCGCATATGCAAGCGGTGTATTCACCACATCGTCCGGAAAGGCAGAATTATATGCTGGCTCGGCTTTACGGGACGGGCAGCCCGCCGCTGCCTGTGCGGTGCCTACACGGTATCCGTATCACTTACTCACGATTCACCCTAAGTGGCAAGAAAACTCGCAAGGGCAGGAGGCGCCGCGGGTACAAGAGACTGTGCAAATCGAGATCGGCACTGAAATCGCGCGTTTCCACCACTTGCAAGACGGCGATAGGGTAACGGTGCGCACATCGACCGGGTGCCTGTCTTGCACGGTGAGTATCAACCAAAGGCTACGCGCTGATACTGTCAAAATGGAGCAAGGGTTTAGTAGAGGTTCTGACAGTGTGAACCTGCTCGTGCCGATGTTGACATCGGACCTTGGCCAAGGTAGTGCACAGTACGACACTTGGTGTAACATCGAGAAGGCTTGACTCGTATCGACGTTAGACTGCCAAAGCCCGGCGGTTGCGGCGGATACGATCGCGCAGTCTGCGTAACGCTTTGCCCATGGTGGGCACCTCCTTTTAAAGCTCGGAGGTAGTGTTACCCAGATCGCGTATATTATCCAAAAATATCGGGTACGCATACTGCACATCATGGTCATTCGGACCAAATCATCTACAATATGAGGTGACATGCATGTCGCTTAAAGCAGGAATCGTTGGATTGCCAAACGTAGGGAAGTCCACGCTATTTAACGCGATCACGAAAGCGGGCGCGGAAGCGGCCAATTATCCTTTTTGTACGATTGAACCGAACGTCGGAGTCGTCGAGGTGCCAGATGAACGCCTTCAAGGGCTCAGCGCCGTCGTATCTCCGCAAAAGACTATCCCCACGACGTTTGAATTCGTGGACATCGCAGGGCTTGTCAAAGGCGCGAGTCGGGGAGAAGGGCTCGGGAATAAATTTCTCGCCCATATTCGCGAGGTCGACGCGATCGTCCATGTTGTACGCTGCTTTGAAAACCCTGACGTCACCCATGTATCGGGTCGGGTGGACCCTGTGTCAGACATCGAGACGATCGATCTTGAGCTGATCTTCGCCGACATGGATACGGTCAATAAACGGTTGGACCGCATGCGTAAACAGACGAAAAGCGGCGATGCCAAGGCTAAGGAAGAAGTGAGCCTGCTAGAGCGCATAGCAGAGGCGCTAGAGCAAGGGTTGCCCGTGCGGCGCTTAGGGCTCAGTCTCGAAGAGAAGCTGGCGATCCGCGATCTGCACTTGCTCACGGAAAAGCCGGTCTTGTATGCGGCTAACGTGCAAGAAAGCGAGGTTGCCGCACAGTCTACTGCGCTGGTGGACGTCGTGAGAGTCGTCGCCGCTGCAGAAAATGCCGAAGTGATTGTGATCAGCGCCCAGGTGGAAGCGGAACTCGCAGAACTCGATCCAGAGGATCGTGTCGCGTTTTTAGAGGAGCTGCATCTGTCAGAGTCAGGACTCGATCGTTTGATCACAGCGGCTTACCGCTTGCTCGGTTTGATCACGTACTTTACGGCCGGACCGCAAGAAGTCCGCGCCTGGACGATTCATCGCGGCACTAAGGCACCACAGGCGGCGGCCGTGATCCATACGGATTTCGAGAAAGGATTTATCCGG
Organism: Bacillota bacterium; assembly: GCA_026627345.1. Taxonomy (GTDB): domain Bacteria; phylum Bacillota; class Bacilli; order Alicyclobacillales; family SLC66; genus JAPNUJ01. Next base: position 24,913 of record JAPNUP010000059.1, read on the forward strand.
GCGGAGACCGTCGGCTATGAAGATTTGGTGCGCGCAGGAACGATGAATGCCGCTCGCGATGCAGGGCGACTTCGCCTGGAAGGAAAAGATTATGTCGTGCAAGACGGTGACGTGATGCATTTTCGTTTCAATGTATGATATAATGACCCGTCGGTAAGTAGGAGATCTGCCATCCTTGCCCTGCACGACAGGGCCTTATGTCCACAAGGAGGTGAACTGGATGCGCAAGTATGAAACGCTTTACGTGCTGCGTCCTGATTTGGAAGCGGAGAAAACGCAAGAACTGGTTGAGCGCTTTAAGGAAGTCGTGACGAGTCACGGCGGCGAACTCGACGAGGTCAATGAATGGGGTAAGCGCCGGCTGGCTTACGAGATAGACAAGTTGCGTGAAGGCTACTATGTCTTGATGAGGTACCACGCTGGAACTGACTTTACTAAAGAACTGGAACGCCTATTTAGAATCAGTGATGATGTCATGCGGTATATCACGACCCGCGTCGACGAGGCGGCTGTCTAAAGATTTGCTGTAACAACCGCTTCGGATTTTTGACGTCGGGCGGCTCCACCGCATAGAGCCGGGGGAGGATTCGCGATGTTGAACCGGATCATTTTAATTGGACGATTGACGCAAGACCCTGAATTGCGCTATACCCAGTCAGGCACGGCTGTTGCCTCATTTTCTCTGGCAGTGGACAGGCCACGGGCTAACCAGTCAGGTGAGCGAGAAACCGATTTTATCAACATCGTAGTGTGGCAAAAGCTTGGTGAACTCTGCGCGCAGTATCTTCGCAAGGGAAGACTTGCGGCGGTCGAAGGGCGCTTGCAGATTCGCCAGTATGAGAATCGTGAAGGTCAGAAAGTCAGGGTTGCTGAAGTTGTGGCAGACAATGTACGCTTCCTTGATCGTTCCGAGTCGGGACCGGGCTCTATGAACCCGGGCGCCGCCGAACGGCCTGCACCTGAGGCCCCAGGACGCGCTCCGGCTGCTAACCGGTACCAGGATGACCCATTTGCTGACGATGGTCGCCTTGACATCGTGGACGATGACCTCCCGTTCTAAACTGATCGGGAAAGAGGTGTGACAGTATGGCTCGCAAAGGACGCGGCGGTAAACGTAAACGCGTATGCCAATTCTGTGTAGATAAGATTGCGGTAGTGGATTATAAAGAAGCTAACCGCTTGACGAAGTATTTGACGGAGCGCGGTAAGATTCTTCCGCGCCGTATCTCTGGAAACTGCGCTGGTCACCAGCGTCAGGTAACAGTCGCGATCAAACGCGCACGGCAGATCGCTTTAATGCCGTATAGCACTGAGTGATTTGGTAGGGCCAGACGGTGAAAGAAGGGCTGCTCTTCATATGGAGCAGCCCTTCTTTCTACTCATCGCTGCCTATGCGCAGGTGCCACAGGTTAGGCGCGAGGTTGTCGAAGAAGGAATCTGACGCTTGTTGTAGAATACATTTCTTTAAGAACACTGCTTTTAGGGGCTGCGCATCAAGGTCTGCGCATAGACGTTTTTCACACACAGTGAGTATCGAGGTACTGAGATGTCTACTTCCTTTCGCTTAGCTTGGGTTTTCATTCTACTGGTTGTTCTTGCCGCATACACGCCTTTTTCCAGCCTAGCTCTGCTCTTTTCCCCGATTCCGCTGATCTTGTTGTTTGCTCATGATGCAGGCGAGTGGAAGGTGGGGATCACGGCGCTCGGCGTTGGGCTCTTGCTGTTAGGGTTCACAGGCGCTTGGCTAGCGGTTGCGCTTTTGATGGTGACGATCGGCGGCTTCTCGTATGTCCTGGGGCGCGGATTGAAGACGGGGCGGATGATGGAAGCGATCGTGCAAGCGACGCTCATCGTGATTACGCTTTACGTCATCGGCTTGGGTGAACTTCGTTTGACAGGGGTCTCGATAGGAAGTTACCTCGCGAAGCAAGCAGATCAGCTATTACAGAGCAGCGCGTCGAACAGTTTGCTTGGCACCACATCCTCCGCTTTGGCGAACGGCAACATCGCCGAGCAGATTACCTTGTACATGCCGGGGATCATCGTCGTGTTAGCACTCTTTATCACCTTGTTCGAGGTGGCGATCCTGCGTTTTGTTCGGCGCCGCGATCCAGAGGGTAAACCGATCTTGAGGCAACTGCGCGTTCCGCGTTTTGTGGTTCCCTTCTTCGCAATCAGTTTGCTTGCGATGTTGTTTACGATCGGGAACAATATCCCCCTGCTATGGGAACTCCTAAACAATGTATGGATGATTACCACTTTCCTTCTGACGCTACAAGCGTTATCGTTAGTGTGGTGGTTACTCAAGTGCAGATTGCGCTATGTATGGGTGATTTGCGGTTTGATCGTTTTGCAAGCCATACCGGCCTTCAGCGAGTTGCTGGTCATTGTGGGATTACTCGATATCCTGTTTGACATTCGCGCACGCAGGGCCAATCGTTTGTAAATTTCGTGCCGTTGGATAGTGAGCAAGGAGGAATCGCCGTGAAAGTCGTATTGCTGCAAGACGTGCCTAGCCAAGGCAAGCAAGGCGAGGTCAAGAATGTTTCCGAAGGCTATGCACGTAACTTTCTATTTCCCCGGCAATTGGCCAAGCCTGCCACCCCTGAGGTGTTGAGAGAGCTGGCCGATCAGAAAGCGGCGCAAGATCGCAAAGAGCAACACGCGATCGCAGAAGCGCGAGAGATGGCGAAAAAGTTGGATGAACTGACGCTTGATCTACATGTGAAAGTCGGTGAAGGCGGTCGTGTATTTGGCGCTGTGACGTCCAAGCAGATCGCGGATGGCTTGACAGCTGCAGGATTTGCTATCGATAAGAAAAAGATTGTGTTACACGATGCGATTAAGACGCTCGGTACGACTGTCGTGCCAGTGAAACTGTATCACGATGTGACAGCGAACGTACGGGTTCAGGTCAAGGAAGAGCGGACATGATCGCCAAGATTCGCCGACGGGTTGACCGGGCATCCGATCAGGATGCTCGGATCACTCATTGGATTCATTCCCTTCGAAACGCATACAGTGACAAGGAGTGGCTGGCTTTTACAGACCACTACGATGCCACAGAGGACCTTAGCAGTGCGGATACGACGGTGTGTCTGCGCGGACTATGTAAGTTGTTTGGGCTAGGGCCGTTGGACCATCCAAAGGAAGCGTATCGTGCGGTGGAACAACACGTGGTTCAACTCTTGGCGCGTCGCCAAGTAGAGATGCAAGTCGATCAGCTTGTCGCGACGGCTGTACAAGAGAGACAGCAGGCGTATTATGCGGAGATACGCCGTGAAGTGTTGCGACCGGCGTCTACTACTGAGAATGCCCAGACTTTGAAGAAATATGCGCAGCTCGAGAAGATCAGGAAGCGCAGTCTCGGAGAATCTTGTCAGTCAGTGCTGCGCCCCCGTGCGATCACCGATCTGATCGGACAGACAGAGGCTGTAGAATCGTTGGTAGCGAAATTGGCCTCTCCGTTTCCGCAACATATCTTGATCTATGGACCGCCTGGCGTGGGCAAAACCTCAGCTGCGCGATTGGCGCTTCAGCTAGCGGAACAGTATCGACGCAGTCGCTTTGGCGAAGGCGCGCCATTTGTAGAGGTCGATGCTACGAGTTTACGGCATGATCCTAGAGATATCGCCAACCCGCTGCTCGGTTCCGTGCATGATCCGATCTACCAAGGCGCACATAAAGCGCTTGCTGAACATGCTGTACCAGAGCCGAAGTTGGGGCTTGTCACGAATGCGCATGGCGGCGTTTTGTTTATCGATGAGATCGGTGAACTCGATCCGGCTATTCAGGCGCAACTGCTTAAAGTGTTAGAAGACAAGCATGTATCCTTTCAATCCCCTTATTTTGACCCGCATGATGAACGGGTGCCGTTATATATAAAAGAGCTGTTTGAACGGGGGGCGCCTGCGGATTTCATCTTGATCGGCGCGACGACGCGCGACCCCTCAGAGATTGACCCAGCCTTGCGTTCGCGCTGTGCTGAGGTGTACTTTCGTCCGCTCGGCCCGACAGATGTAGCGCAGATCGTACGATCTACTGCAGAGCGTATGGGCACACAGATCCCGGAGGAAGCGGTAGCGGCGATCTCGTGTCATGCTACGGACGGGAGAAAGGCAGTCGGTATCTTGAGCGATGCTTATGCGCGTGCCGCCATGGATGAGACGCATAAGGCAGAGGATGAGATCGAAGTGTCTGTTCGTCACGTGCAAGAGGCGCTACGTGGCAATCGCTTGGTCCCTTCAACTGGCAGCCGTGTGGGTGCCAGTCTCGCAGTTGGGCGCGTCTTCGGGCTTGGTGTCAGTGGTTTCGTCGGACGCGTCATGGAGTTTGAAGCGGTGGCCTCTGCGGCGACCCATGCGGGGGAAGGCGGGATCCGTTTTAACGAAAGCGCTGGGCAGATGACGAAAGACTCGGTCAGCAACGCCATCTCTATTTTGCGCCGCTATGCAGAGCTTGATTTGCGAGACTTCGATATTCATGTGAACATCATTGGCGGTGGGCGTGTAGATGGACCATCGGCCGGCGTGGCCTTGTGTCTGGTCATGGCTAGTGCAGCTTTACAAGCGCCTTTACCGCAAAATATCGCGTGTACAGGAGAGATCTCCTTGCAAGGCGAAGTACGCGCGGTAGGTGGTGTGGCAGAGAAGGTATACGCCGCTTTGTACGCAGGGATTCAAACCGTCTATATTCCGAAAGACAATCTCGGTGAGGTGCCCACTCACATCGGCAATCTCACAGTCTGTGGCATTTCTCATATCAAAGAGTTGTTGGCTGTATTGGAGTGATCGAAGTGGAGATTCCATTGGAACGTTTGCCGCCACAAAATGTGGAGGCAGAGCAAGCGGTACTGGGCGCCATGCTATTGGCGCCTGAGACGCTGGTGACGCTCGCTGAAAAACTACGGCCCGATGACTTTTATCGCGGCGCCCATCAACTGATCTATGCAGCGGCGCTCGAGATCGCTGAAGCTGGTGAGCCAGTCGACATGGTCACGCTCACCGCGCGGCTTCAAGGTCAACAGAAGCTCGACGAGGCAGGCGGCATCGAGTACATTATTGCGCTGTCCCGTTCGGTCCCAACCGCCGCTAACCTCGAATACCACGCGCAGATCGTCGCAGACCGCGCGATGCTGCGCCGTATCATCGGCGTCACCACCGAGATTGCGACGACGGGCTACGCGGGAACGGATGACGTCGGCGAGCTGTTGGATCAAGCGGAGCGACGCATTCTGGCCTTGGCGCAAAGCCGGACCGAGCGTGGCTTTACCGCGATCAAAGACGTTTTGCTACAAGCGTATGAACGCGTCGAATTTCTCTACCACCACAAAGGCGGATTGACCGGCGTATCGTCAGGGTACATCGAACTCGATCGGATGACATCCGGTTTTCAGAAATCGGATCTCGTGATTATTGCAGCTCGTCCCTCAGTGGGGAAAACGGCGTTTGCGCTCAATATCGCCCAAAACGCCGCTGTCCGCTCCCATGAGACTGTCGCGATTTTCAGCTTGGAGATGTCCAAAGAGCAACTGGTGCAGCGGATGATCTGCGCTGAAGCGCACATTGACGCACATGTGCTGAGAACGGGACAACTGGCGGATGACGATTGGACGAAGCTGGCCATGGGGATGGCTTCTCTTTCCGAAGCCCCCATCTACATCGATGATTCGCCGGGCGTGACGATTGCGGACATGCGGTCGCGCCTGCGACGCTTACAGATAGAGAGTGGGCTCGGCATGGTGGTCATCGATTACCTGCAACTCATTCATGGGCGAAACAGCCGATCGGATAACAGGCAGCAGGAGATTTCCGAGATCTCGCGTAGTCTTAAGGCGCTCGCACGCGAACTGCACGTACCCGTGATTGCCTTGTCACAGCTTAGCCGTTCTGTAGAGCAGCGACAGGACAAGCGTCCGATGCTCTCCGATATTCGCGAATCAGGCAGTATCGAGCAAGACGCCGATGTCGTCGCATTTTTGTACCGCGACGATTACTATGACCCTGAGTCGGAAAAGAAGAATATCGTCGAAGTGATCATTGGTAAACAGCGTAATGGACCGACGGGGAAAGTGGAATTGGCGTTTCTCAAGAACTACAATAAATTTGTCTCACTAGAGAAGGCTGCTCGGTAATCTGTAGAGGAACGGGATCTGGCTATGGATGGCATGAACGGTTTGAATGAAGAGGTCAGCAGTGCAGTAGAGTTAAACTCGCGCCGCGTCGCCCATCCCAAGCCACGGTATAGACCGGTGGATGTAGCGAAATGGCTGATGCGCCCTTTTGAATTAGCGCCGCGATCGCGGCCTGGCGTCGAGGTCATCGAGAAAGCAGTGAGGCGGTACCGGACGCCGGCTGAGTGGCGAAAAAGTAGCCGCTTCGGAGCGCGCCGACGAGCCAGGCGGCTACGCTATAGGCGCAAACTGCGCACCATCTTGTGGACAAAGCGAATCAGCTACACGCTGGTGGCGGTCATCCTGATCTTGCTTGTGGCCTTCTGGGCCAAACTGGCTGTGGTCTATGGATTGCCCACGTATGTTCGGATCGGCAATTTGGCACATGCGAGGGCATATCTCGTCTGGAAATCCTGGTGGTTTGGCCCGACTAGCTTTAATCTCGCGGATTATACGGGCGTGGATCCACTGAATCCGATTCAGTCGCTGGCTCTGCAGCTCTCTGAATACAAGGACATCGTCACGAATCCGCAAGAAGTACTCTTTATTTTTACGAACAAATAATGATTTCCTATCATAAAATGTTCGTGTTTGTACATTGACAGATCGGAGGGGGGTTGGTACACTCACCCTTGGATTCTTGTTGTCTTTGGAGCTTGACTGAAGGAGCGATGAACTTTGGCGACAGTGGTAGTGGTGGGAACGCAGTGGGGCGACGAAGGAAAAGGCAAGATTACAGATTACTTGGCCGAGCGCGCGCATGTGGTGGCCCGTTATCAAGGGGGCAACAATGCAGGGCATCAGATCAGGTTGGGTGACGTTAAGTTCGATCTTCATCTCTTGCCTTCAGGCGTGCTGTATCCGGACAAACGATGTGTGATGGGCAACGGCATGGTGATCGACCCGCGGGCGCTGCTCCAAGAGATCG
>JAPNUP010000071.1 GCA_026627345.1 Bacillota bacterium
TCCTCAGTCAGTTGCGTATGGTAGTACCAACAGTTGGCCCCTAGGTGGGCCGCCTCGATCATGGCAAAGCCAATGACCCGGTGATCGGAATGGATCTCATAGCGCTTCCAGGGATCAAAAGTAATCACGACATCGGGTCGAAAGGAGCGCACCAAGTGAAACAATGTTTCTTTCAGGTCTGTCGCATACTGAAGTTCTCCGTCTTTATAGCCTAGTTGCACGACATCCTTGACGCCTAAACGCAAAGCCGCTTGTTCCATCTCTACCTGTCTCATCTGCGCGATAAGATCGGGTGTCAATTTGGGATCGTGACTCCCCTTTTCTCCGAGCGTACCAACAACGATAGTGACCTCATTTCCCGTATCGACGAGACGCAGAATCGTGCCGGAACAAAACACCTCGTCATCGGGATGCGCAATACACAAAAGCACGCGTTTACCTTCCATCCGATCGTCCTCCTCTATAACGCCTACCGTGATCGCTAGAAATCCCAGCGGCACACGGCGCATGGCCTTGTACCGCTGGGATTAACAGAGCTATTAGTCCGGCTTACCGCCGTTCTTGCGGTCTGTGGATTAATGAAGGTATTTACTTCTTTGAATCAGGATCGAGTCGATCTGCGACCTTGCGCGCAACGTCTCCCGGAAAGGATACGACTGTCTCCACAACGCCTGATGTAGTACTGGATATGTCGTGCGCGATATCTTCTGTCTTAGTAGAAACCTTTCCGACAATGTCCGTAGTGGTATTGACTACACCGTGAATGAAACCATCAGTTGCCGAGGCTGCCTTATCCAAGATGCCACCCGCGGCGTCTCCGATTCCACTTAGTTTTTTCGCTGCGGCGCCACGTGCTGTTTTGGACTTTCTTTTTCCCATATAAAGCCCTCCCCATTTTCTAATTACGTTTATGCAAATGTTTTGGTTACGATTCAAAATGGCTGGTTTGCATTGAAATGCAAGGGGCTTAATTAGAACGCGTGATGTTGACCAGCTTCGTAATACCCCATGCGACTAATGCGTAAACAGCCATGGCAACCAGCACACTCGCTTCAAATTGTACAACCCCATAAGTCGGTGTGTAATTGAATAGGCCGAAAAATGGAAGTACAAACGGGTGTGTAATGCTAAAGATAAAATTCGCAAAGCCATTTTGCAGGTTTGCACCAAGCAAAGCTAAGACGAATCGGAACCCCAAAAGAATTAACAGCAATCCCGCAATGTACCAGATCACACGAATGATGATCGTCCGGTTTCCTACGCTCGGTTCGACTTTCTTTACAGTTTCCACATGCGAAGTTACCTTAGTCAATTCCATGTCCTTGTTCGTCTGATTCTCGTCCATTTCAGCCACTCTACTCCCTGAATTGACTACGCTTGATAATATTTAATACAAACGTAATCTTCAAAATAAATATACCATAATTAAAATTAATAGCAAGCATTAATTAGAAATAATAATTTCGTGCGAGCCGGCATCGAAGCGCCTGTAGTCGCGAGCAACGAACCTTTGAACCTTATACTTGTGGCTCTGACAGTTACCTAAGTTGCTGGGGCGGTTCTGAATCAGCACTTCATTCCCATGCTAAAAAGACTGACGAGAGAGGCTTTCGTCAGTCTGGGATTGCACTCAGCAGTAATGAAGATTTCTTTGCGATCGATGCCGCTCTGCTTTACAGCAGTTCCAACGCTTTCCTCATTGCCGTATCCCTGCGCTGTATCGATATGCCGATACCCCACCTAAACAGGTATTCTTAGCCAAGCATAGCATCTACCTTGATGGATTCGCGGTCTGCAGCCTATGTCGGTATCACCCATCGTGGTTTCGGCAATCCCGTATCTCCGGCGGCTTCTATCCCTCTCTGTGAGAAGCTAGGTTATACTGTGATCACATGTATTTCCATCGCCATCAGGAGGGTTTTGTGTGACATCGCCTCGTAGCCTTCGCATCCCTGCCTGGATTGTGCCGGCCGTGCTGCTGGTCGGCGTGGGCGCGGTGACGATTACCGGTCGTCCGCTTCTTCTCGGCGTCCTCGCAGGTATTGTCGGCGCCTCAGCCTACGGGATACAGTCAGCCAAGCCGAACGCCATCGTCATAGCCGCCTGGCAAGGGATCATCAAAATGTGGCGCGTATGTCTGGCACTGCTGTTCATCGGCCTTGCATTGGCGTTGTGGGCTCAGTCTGGCACCATCGCACTTCTCATTCACTGGTCACGTCTATGGATTCAGCCGTCAACCCTGCCCTGGATGGGCTTTCTTCTGGCGTCTGCCGTGTCCCTTGCGGTCGGAAGTTGTCTCGCGACTTGGGGAATTTTGTTACCACCGTTACTAGCACTGGCGCCCGCCGCCAGTCTACCACTGATTGCAGGTACTCTGGTAGCAGGCGGGATGGTGGGTGATCGGGCGTCACCGCTTTCGACCAGTGTGCAGGTCATGGCAGCAGCCACTGGTCTGCCCGCACAGCAGGTGCTGCGACAGGTTCTCAAAAGTGCCGCCATTCCCTGGATTGCGACATTCGTCGCCTTGTGGATGGTATCCCGACTCGGCGGATATGACGGGGTGAAAGTGGCTCACGCGCCCCTTTTGCATACGGCACCAGCGTTGTCGCCTGGATCAGGGCAATCAATTCTCGCAGTGACATTAACCGTGCTTCCTGTGCTCCTTGTCTTGACTCTGGCTCTGGCCCGCGTCTCCCTCGTTGTCAATCTCGGGGTCAATATTGTCGTCAGTGC
>JAPNUP010000072.1 GCA_026627345.1 Bacillota bacterium
GCTGTTCTATGTCCAACACCAATTTGAGCATGGCTATTTCGAAGGTGACGAGCAGTGGAGTTACGTGAGTGCTGCCCTTAAGGGCAGTTCCTATTACAAGCTTCCTGTGGTTCTACAATGGTTTACAGGGAACATCGGCTATCATCATGTGCATCACCTAGAACCACATATCCCCAATTATCGTCTGCAACAAGCGCATGAACAGAGCGCTCTCTTACAAACAGTGCCACACATCAGTCTTTCCCAGAGCCTCTGTGCCCTGCGCTATCGCTTGTGGGATGAACAGAACATGCGCTTTGTCCCCTTTCGTCAAACAGCCTCGTTCAAAAGTGAGAGATCCAGATCCAATCCCTGAACGAACCCCAACCACCTTCCGCCCCAGTGACCCTTACTGGCGGCGGGAAATACCTCGAAGTCCCATCTTACCTCTCACCTCAATCGATCCGTCACGCTATAATCGCCTGAGAACGCAAGCAGATTCCCCTCATTGGTCTTCCAGGTGAGGACGGTTCAGTCTTACGGGTCGTTTCCTTGATCATAGAGGCGTATCCCTTCGCATATGACTACAGATGCGAATACTTATTTTGTCATGAGGGGTTGAAGGAATGACCGAGTGGAATAAGCCTTGGGAAGCGCTATTGGTGAGCAATCGGATTCCCAAAGACTATATCGTCACAAAAGGCATCGGCGACACAGACAGTGGGCATGGCAGTGACCCCTGGGAAACTGGCTCCTTCGATATGGCTTGTAAGATGGCGCAGATTGAGAACTTTAACATCGTTCGTTATACCTCGATTTTGCCACCCGGAGCCACCGAAATGCCGATCGAGCAAGCGAAAACCTTGTACCATCCCGGAGCCGTCATGGAGGCGATTATCTCCCAGTGCAATGGCCATCAAGGAGATCACATTTGTGCCGGAGTGGGGACCATCCGCGTGACGCGCATCGCAGACGGGCAAGCCATGGCCAGTTATGCGGCCGAATATACAGGCCACGCGAATGAGAGCGGCGCTAAAGCGTTTCTACATGAGTCGCTAATGCACGAATTTCTGCGACGGTATGATCCACATACGTATGCGCCCTCAGATGAACGCTTTTGCGTACAGGAACATGTCGTCCAACACAGGCACGGGACTGTGATTGCGCTCATTGGGTTCATCACCTACATTTATCCCGTTCTCGCCAAGGGATATGTCGACTAAATTATGTTCCCTCTGCTCGAACGACGTTCCAAGCCTGTCATCCCACATGCGCGCGCCGCACGCTTTTACGATACAGATCGGATGCTGAACTCGAATCGCCTTCGAGATGAACTGTTCGCGCTGTCTTTGCTAACGTGTGAAAACTGATCCGTCCTGTGTGGCCATGAGAAACCCCTCTCCTGCCAACAAATTGTGGGATATGGAATACGGCCTCCACCTATACAGGTGACACAAGATAACTTGATTCTCAGGCGGTACAATGCGGGTTCAGTATATACACTTAAATCTACATGGCCCTACGCGAATTCTGCCGAGGCATGAGGGCGCCGGGTCCTCAGGTCCCTTTGCGCCCTCTCCTATAGTCCGTGACGATCAATTTACGCCCGAATGAACCCTCTGACGACGGGTTCAGGTACAAACCCTGGCAAGCGTCGAAGCTCTCGACCCTCTTTGAGTAAGATCAACGCCGGAACTCCCGTAATTCCGAAGCGTCGTGCCAAATCGGGCGACTGTTGCACGTCGACTAGGTAAAAATTCACATTCGATTCCGTTTCCGCTACTTTTGAGACCACCGGCCTCAATCGCTGACAATGCGGTCACCAGTCGGCTGTAAACTGCAAAATGACTGGCTTTTTACTCTGCAAGACTAGCCTCTCATACTCTTCTGTCCGAATCGTTGCAATCATCCGCGCGCCACCCCTATCTGTACATAACCCTCGTAACCCAACGAAAATCGATCCTTAAGAACCATAACCTCATCCTTCTTGATTGCTCAAACTGGTCTGCTCTGTATCGTCCATCCCCACCCACCTTCGAATGTCCGAATATCGTCGGACATCAAGTTGCCTTGCTCCTCTATTTGCTCCCAGTAGATGTAAGATCGTTGCCTTTCGCGCGCCCATTTTTAGCGTGTGGGTATCAGAGTCAACCAACAATAACCCAGCCGCCCAGCCATCTGGCCCAACCGGTGAGCGTCGATGACGAGACCAAGCTTGACATAGCCCTGGCCTTTTAGGCAGGCGCTGGCTCCCCGCGAACTTGGATACGGCGGTGGCTATGGAATGGGGCCAAATCGCACGGGTGGTTTTGAATGACACACGACATCGAAACGGGAGTGATACGTGTCAGTTATGTATCTATCAGCCCCCCAGATTGCTCCAGCGAGGCTGCATGGACACTCCTACACCAATCCAGACACCACCCACCATATCCCAGGAGATGGATCGACACTGAATGCTGTTTGTTCCGCCACAAGTATCAACAAGCCAGGAATGACTTCGTCGCGATGCACATGGATCTCGGCACCAGCGCGAATGCTTTCCAAGAATTCATGCAAAGTCAAATCTCCACCGGACGTTTTGATCGGTGTGGTATCCTCTGCTACAAACATCCAGATGTCTCCCGTCTCGCCCTCGGAACCAGGTGGAAACGAGTGGATTTTTGAAGACAGGCGACGATGGGTCTGTGCATCCGCCAGAATGCGTTCGCACATCGAGTTGATGATCGCCTCCGGAAACGCACCATGATCTGGATCTCGTATCTTCCGGCTGCCTGCACTGCCGTTTAGTAGTTGCAAATGCGTTGGTTTATCCCTCTTGGCCATTGACCTCACACTCCTAACCCCATAAGCTACTTGACCCGCTGTTTGTCAACGATGAGCAGCAGGCCCTTCATTTACACCCTCATGACCTTTGCTGTATTACATGTACCTTTCTCGTCCCTTGTTCTAGACCTATAGCATATTTTGGATCATTTCCTTCCCCACAGATGGGAGTACCTTCATCGCATTCACGTTTAGCAAAGTCGCCCACAACAAGTAGGCGGCTTCCATATATTGTTGGGGTAGTCGTATAGAAGAAGGAGCATTGGGGATGGGTGAATATCTGGGGTAATCCCGTCAGAGAAAGACGC
>JAPNUP010000157.1 GCA_026627345.1 Bacillota bacterium
GCTTTGCTCACGAGCAACTCCGTCACGCGCCCCGTGATGTCCGGTGTCGAAGGATCGGCGATCGCGTGTCGCATGTCGTTGGCGGGCATCTTCTCCAGCCAACGTTTGTTGCAGTTCGTGTCAAAGGCAGACCAGCCTCCGTCCTTGTTTTGTCGCGCCAGGAGCCAGGCGATCGCTGCTTGGCGATCGGCTTCCTGCAGCGCATCACATCCCCATAGGGCCTCCAAACAAGCCGCCGTGTCGTCTGTGTCGGGATGACGCGTGTTATTCTGGGAGAATCCCCAAGCGCCCCCTGGTAGGAAAGCTTTTTGGTAGTCGTTCCACTGCGCTTTGTGTTGGCGATGGACAAGGTACTGGGCACCGGCGGTGACGGTGGGATGGTCAAGAGACAGTCCACCTGCGCGTAACGTGCGCAGGGTCAGTGCCGTATTCCAGACGTGCGCGTCACAGGTCTGCTGAAGGGACTTGCCGTCCTCAAACCAATCAGCCACGCGTTCGCGGATGGCGGAGATCGCTTGCTGAAAGTCGGGTGGGACCAGACCGAGCGCTTTTGTCGCACAGAGAAATAAAAAGGTGGACGAGTGATACCCGGCCAAGGTGCCGTCTTGTTCACGCTCGCTGAGCAAAAACTGCGCGCAGCGGCGCAAGAGCACACGCGGTGCTGTGAATTTGTGCAACCACCGTAAATGATTCGGCGCAGGGCGCGCAGACTGGACAACCAGATCTCCTAAAATCGGGCGCATGGCGACTGGCGAGACATAGCGGTGGGCGGACAATAGAATCATGGATGCCACATGCAACCGGGTAAAGGTGACGAGATCCCACGAGGACACCGGCGTGACCGGGCTCCACAACCAGGCATACAGTATGGGGGCCGGTAACTCATCCCAGGCGACTTCGCCCCCCGATGGCGAGCACGACTTTGGTCAAGTTGCGGCAAGCCTGCAGACCGCCTTTTTGGCAAATGAACGCCTCTGCAGCCGTTCGTTCTGTCTCGTGACCTTGCCAGGCGGCATAGAGAGACAAGGCATAGTAGCACTCTACCGTGGTGGACAGGTCACCTGGGGCATCAGGGAACACGCCCCAGGATCCGTCCACACGCTGCGTGCAGCGAATGCGCCGGAAAATCGCCTGCGTCCAAGCGGGGTCAGTGTGACCCAACAGGTACAAGAAGATCGCTGTTTGGGCGTCTGGCATGACGCCCATGTCAAAAGCATGATGCCAGGCGCCATCATCAGCTTGCTCTTGTACCAAAGTGGCCATGGCCATCTGCACAATGCGGTGTACCCCGATATCGATGGGATGGTGCGATGAGTGGATGGCCATGGCTAGACGCCTCCTTTACATGTGATCATCGACAGTCGTGGCACGCTGCGCTCGTACGCGCCTGACCACCGGGATCAGTAGCGAAAGCAATGCGAAAATGACAAGAAAAACAACCATCACGAGTCGAAGCCAGTGTGACCCCATCACGTCCATGTCCCCTGAGGGAAATCAGAGGAGAGAAGGTGACGGGAGTGAACCGAAGTGGGGCAGTCCATTAGTTCACCGGCACTGTGTTGCACACCGTCTGGTAATGGGGAACGAGTAAGAAAAACAGGACGAAGATGATCAGAAACACGACTGCCCAGCGGGTGTAACCACCAAACGCGCCACCATCGTACATAAACCCACCTCCTTGATGATGTGTTCAAAGCCCTACCAAAGCACGGGCCATCGCCATCGAGGGAAGTACCGGCGTCGACGACGTCGGCGCAAATCCTTCAGCCTGATAGCCGCCATGCGCTGCGAAAGGGTGTGTGCGTCTTTCTCTGACGGGATTACCCCAGACATGCACCCATCCCCAATGCTCCTTCTCCTATACGACTACCCCAACGATATGTGGAAGCCATCGACTTGTTGTGGGCGACTTTGCTAAACGGGGATGCAATGAAGGTATTCCTATCTAGGGGAAAGGGAATGATCCAAAATATGCTATAGGTCTAGAACAAGGGACGAGAAACGTACATGTAATACAACAAAGGTCATGAGGTTGTGAAAGAAAAGCCCACTGCTCGTCGTTGACAAGCACAGTGGGTCAAGTA
>JAPNUP010000078.1 GCA_026627345.1 Bacillota bacterium
GGCGGAAGCCCAGCAGTATGCGTCAGCAAGTGTTTCACAGTGACCGCGCTCTTAGGACCATCTGCATACTCAGGGAAATACATCGCGAGGCGGTCAGATAACAGTAGCTGCCCGCTTTCCACCAAAGATAAAATGGCGGGCGTAGTAGCGCATACCTTACTTAGTGACGCGACATCAAAGCGCGACTCGAGTGTCATCGGTCGACGGCAATCAGGCAGATCAATTTCGAAGCCAGCCACGGCTGTGGCGACAGTCGTCTCTCCTCGTCCTACCATGAAGACGCCACCTGGTGTCTGCTTATTCAAAACACTTTGCTGCAAAAGCTGCCCGGCATCCTGTAGTAGCCCTGCAGAGATGCCAGCGTAGCGCGCTGCGTCACTGTCGATTTGCATCGTTAGATCCATCATCTGCGAAACCTCCGTCTCGAGCTAGATACTCAATTTTTGCGATGGCGGGCCGCAGCCTCGCCGGTCGCATTTAAGAGATCGATGCTCGTCTCATAGGTTTGACTGGCAACACCGGTGAACAGTAGGTCCATAACAAATAAGGAGTTGATGCGCGACGTCATCGCTGCCGCCCGAATAACCGATTCGTCCGCTGATACAAATAGAGAAATGTCCGCAAGCTCGCGCAGGGGGTTTCTCTTGTACTGTGTCAAGGCAATCAATGTAGCCCCTCGTTCCTTGGCCATCTGCGCGACTTCCAGTGTATCGGTTGTATATCCAGAATAAGACACTGCGACGAACACATCTTCTGGAGACAGTTGCGTGGCGAAAGTCACGCACTGGTGGTAATCGCGAAATGACATCGCCAAAAGACCGATGCGTAGCAATTTCGTGGCCATGTCTTCTGCGATAATACCTGAGGCGCCAACGCCAAACAGGCAATTGCGGCGTCCTTTGGCTAAGGCATCGATGGCTTTACCCATAGCGACCAAATCCACGAGGCTCGCCGTATCTTGAATGCCTTGCACTGAACGCTGTTTTACCGCATTGACGATTTGTTCAAGATCAGAACCCTGTTCGATTTCCCCGTACAATACTGGCGATTGTCCTTGCTCTTTCTGGTAATCGCCTGCTACGCGCAACTTTAAATCGTGAAACCCTTCAAAATCAAGAGATTGCCATAAACGCACAACTGCTGCACTACTCGATCCACTCTGCTCTGCCAATTCCGCTAGATTCATCTTCAAGAATGCGGCTGGATCTTGTAAGATCACATCGGCAATCTTGCGTTCAGATGGAGCCAGCGACTGAGCCTGTCGCAGTCTGACCAATCCACCATCGAGAGTCATACTGTACTCCTTCCTATTCTCATCACGGTCGATCCCTACGGGCTAGGTCCCTAGGCTCTATACGCCATGAACCAGTTAGCTGACCGTTAGGGGCACATCCAGTCTAATCAGATCGTCGAGTGTCTCGCGTCTGACCAGCAATCGCGCCTTCCCTTCATGAACAAGCACGGCGGCCAGACGTGGTATTCGATTGTAGTTAGAAGCCATCGAATAGTTGTACGCCCCCGTACAGGTAATCGCCAAAATGTCTCCAGGATTGGCCCGCGGGAGTTGAACGTCCCATACGAGCATGTCCCCGCTTTCGCAACACTTCCCCGCGATCGACACCAGTTCCTCTACAGGGTCATTCATCCGATTGGCGAGCGCCGCTTCATACTTGGCACCGTATAGAGCCAATCTCGGGTTGTCCGTCATGCCCCCGTCGACTGCCACGTAGGTACGTACACCGGGAATCTCCTTGCGACTGCCAATGCGGTACAATGTCGTACCCGCCTGAGCGACGATACTACGCCCCGGCTCCAGCATGAGTTGCGGCAATGCCAGCTTCTGTTTAGCGAACGCGTCTTGTACAGTATCGATTAGGCTATTTACCAGTGTCTCAATCGGCGTTGGGGTATCGTCGCTCGTGTAGCGGATCCCAAGCCCACCACCAAGATTCAGGCGGGAGATCGTAACCCCGAATTGGTGCCCGAGGCTGACGCAGATTGTGGCTAAACGCTCCGCTGCCAAACGGAACCCTTCCACATCAAAAATTTGCGATCCGATATGAGCATGTAACCCGACAAAGATCATTTGCGGACACGTGCTGATCTGCCTCACAGCATTCTCGACTTGCCCACTTGCCAAATCGAAACCAAACTTTGAATCTTGCCTTCCTGTTGCGATAAAATCATGGGTATGCGCGTCAACGCCTGGAGCGACGCGTAACATGACATCGATGGTTCGACCCGTTGTCTCGAGGATCTCGCGAAGCAATTCGATCTCATAAAAATTGTCGACGACGATCATGCCGATACCGCAAGTTACCGCTAGTTCTAATTCAGCTTGGGTTTTGTTATTTCCATGCATGTAGATGTGTTGCGGATCCATGCCTGATGCGAGCGCTGTGTGTAGCTCACCAGCGGAAACGACGTCTAGATAAAGCCCTTCCTCTGCCGCGATCTGACACATGCCGATCGTGCATAAAGCTTTACAGGCATACGCAATCTGGTACGGAATCCGCCTTTCGTCAAACGGCCTGCGATACTTTCTCATCTGCTCTCGGATAAAGGATTCATCATAGACGTACAGTGGGCTACCAAACTGTTGAATGAGGGACGACGCAGCGCATTCGCCTATCGAAAGTTCGCCGCCTTCCACTACTCGACTGCTTCCATAAAGCTCCATAGGCAGTGATTCTCACACCCTTTCTCTGGTTTGATATATTTTATCATAGGTGTGCGCGAAATCAATGAAATATTTAGTCATCTATATGTAATTTTATATCTTCTTAGGATCGCGCGAATGATTGAAGGCGAGGTTTCGCCGCCTACTTCTCATCCAAACTCGCGAATTGGTCGATCCGAGCCATACGATCAGCTCCGATAAAAATCAAGAGGTATATCGGGAAAGAATACGCGTAATGCCAGTGGACGGGAACGTACAAGCCCAGCATCGTAGACAGCGGTTCGAGGATAAAGGAGTTAACGCCTCCAAATACAATCCCCTTAATCCAAGGCGAGAGGCGCGGTTTTATTTGTAACATTCCCATCGCCTCGATCGGAATGGCCACGTCCCATGGGGCAAAGGAGGGGATCGTCGGAATCAGCTCGTAAGGATAATACCATAGGCCACTTAGGTTCCCTATAAAATCTAACCAGACGGCAACAGGCAAGACGAACAATCCCGCCAACAATAAGCGCCCCGCACTGCTCTTTTTTCTCCAAATCATCCAGGCGACAAAGGAAACGACAGACAAGACCAGCTGACTCCACCATTGCCACGTCCACAGCACGTTTGCCACCCACAGATGAAAGTAAGCGGCATTGGCGGCGACTGATTGATGCATAGTGTAGACAATCGATTGCATAGCGGCGTGACTCATAGGGTCACCTCGTTTCTGGGCTGCTCTCTAATCTGGCTGTACCGAGGGTCAAACAATGCCACAAGATGTGCTCTACTTGATCGGCCTTCGCAGCTTCACACGCTACGATCAGGATGACTTGCGGATTCTTCCCACGCAGGCGCCTTCTGCGCTTGAAAAGGATTTTCACCGCTAGTAAGTAGATCAAAAAACCAAGGATGAAACCGCACGTGGCCCCAATGAGACCCCAATATACCGGACCCCATGCCAGTGCAAATCCGATACTCGTGCCGACCACGGAAAAAGCAGTGGCCAGTGCCGCTCCCGTGCTGATCAGTGAGACACCGTCGGAATAGTGAATGCTATCAAAGAGGCGCGGCGCTCGTTTTTGACTAGTGAGTGGAACCGCTAAAATATTGGTTTTAGAGATGCCTTCTAACTCGAGGGTACTGAGCGCCATTTCCAGTTTGATCGAGTGCTCGAAGGTAGCAAAGATTTGAATCATGGCTCGCTCCTTTCACCCTTGATGAGTGTAAAACGCAGTTGCTGATAGTGTTTACGCAGATAGTTTGCTTGTTCACTGTCGTACAGCTTATTGTTTTCCACTGTATTGGCGTATGCGTCGTAGATCGCGAACCCCAAGATCGATGGGATAAACAACAGCCACTCTTTGTTCAGTACCTGTGTGGCTCTTGATATTTGCCCTAAAACTAGCCATTGATCAGCCTGTAGTACATGAGATTCGTAGAAAAAAACGATTGTCCATATCAGTAGAAAGAAAGCCATCACAACACGATGAATATGCAGTTGCCCGAGCCCCGGCATCATAAGCGACCAGAGCACGGACATCACTGGGTTGCGCTTATCCAAGTAATTGATCTCCGCTGAACCGATCGCAAATGTGTTAAAGGGAGCATTCTCCCGCTGCGCCAAGAGAGCGACATTATTCAGGTCTACCGTCGTACGATAGCTATCCCAAATCGCGAAAAAGAACACAGGAAAGTACATGATGAGCCACCTTGGGTGAAGATCGTGTTTGGCCGCCTCGATATGCCCACAAAAGGCATCGACCATGCCCAGGTTGATTTGTGAATTTACGTTGACCACTATTTCCCACAAAAAGAGGGCGAATCCACGCAGGTACTTGCCTAACAGAAAGTGACCGAATCCCGGAAAGGTTGCCGACCACCAAGCGATTACATACGGATTGCGCGGATGGAGCTGCGTCGTACCCAGGGTACTAACGTACGCTTGGTAACGACGATGTTGATTGTCCACGTTGCGATAACTATTCACGCTGCACACATCATTTCTGGAATTTTATTTACTACAAGGTCATGTTTCCCAGAATGAGAATCGCTATCCATGATCGCTGATCTCCTTGACCATTATCATCAGCGACTCCGTGTCATTTTCTGCAAATAAAAACCCCGTAACGACGCCTGAACATCTGCGTCATTACGGGGAATGATATTTGGAGCGGATGACGGGGCTCGAACCCGCAACATTCAGCTTGGGAAGCTGACGCTCTACCAATTGAACTACATCCGCACGTCTCACTTCGGACTCATTATACCGTGCTACAGAGGCTTGTGCAACTGCCGTGCCGTTACTCGACGCGCTGATAGAAAAAGGGATAGATCTGAACAAATCCATATTTCTCAGGACGAATGATCTGCTCGGTGCTACCGACAAACAAAATGCCCCCCACGCGAAGAGACTGGCAAAACTTCCTGTACAATCGCTCTTTTGCAAAGTCCGTCAGGTAAATCATCATGTTGCGACAGAGAATTAGATCGAATGTAGTGAAAAACGGCTCCTGGCACAGATCATGGCGCAAAAACTGTACGTGCTCACGTAGGGCCAGCACCACCTGGCTGTGGTCGCCGTCTGGTACAAAGTACGTCTTTTGCATCTGCGCGGGAAGCATAGCCACTTCGGTATGTAGATAAGCCCCTTTTTGCGCGATCTGTAGGGCCCGCTCATCGACATCAGTGGCCAGCAGCGTGCTCTGTCTTAAAGCGCCGCTCTCGGCGAGTAAGATGGCAAGCGAGTAGGGTTCCTGTCCGGTACTACACGCGGCACTCCACACGCGAAGCGGCGCTTGTGCTTGCAGTTGTGGGAGCACAAGATAGCGAAGCGTATCCCAGCGCAAAGGATTGCGGAAAAAAGCGGATACGTTGATGGTCATTCGGTCTAACAACTCATCCATCAGTTCGGGAGTTGCTACCGCCGCTTCCAGATACCTGAGCCATGACGAAAAGCCCCGCTTATCGCGGAGCGAAGTGAGACGCCTTTCCATCTGAGTGCGCTTGTACTGGTGAAGATCTACAGACTTGATCTCTGCGAGTCGCGCTGCAAAGAGCGCAAACTCGTCAGCGACGCTCTTGTCTTCTGACACACGCTCAGATCCACTTGCCGACAGTTTTCTCATAGGAGATCGTCTCGCCTGCACCAAACCAAATCCCAATCTCGCGTTCAGCGCTCTCAGGCGAATCGCTGCCATGGATGATATTCATGCCGATGCTCACTGCATAGTCACCACGAATGGTCCCAGGCGCCGCATCAATAGGATTTGTCTTGCCCATCATGTTTCGCGCCGTGGCTATGACGCCTGGCCCCGCCCATACCATCGCGAAGACGGGTGACGATGTGATGAAACTGACTAGCTCACCGAAGAAAGGCCGTTCCTTGTGCTCGGCGTAATGCTCTTGTGCAAGATCAGTCGTGACTTTCATCAGCTTGGCGCCGACAAGGGTATATCCTTTACGCTCGAAGCGAGCGACGATTTCACCGATCAGTCCGCGTTGTACGCCGTCTGGTTTGACCATTACAAAAGTGCGTTCCATGTATCTGTATCCTCATTTCGTATATGTAAGTGTGAATCGGCATCATTGTAACAAGCCCAACGATGGTTTTGCAACTGTGCTGCTAGTGATCGCGATTTCCGACAAAGGCTGCCAGCGAATGAAAGGCGTCCCGAGAGAGACCGGGTGGGAGTCTGCGCAGCGCTGTCTCAGCCTTCGTTAAATAAACGTCGGCCAAGTGTTGCGATTGCGCGATTCCTTCACTGCCTGCCACCCATTCGATCGCTTCTGACACCTGCGCAGGCGATTGTGTAGGTGAGATCAGTGAACGCAACGCCTGCTTGGTCTCCTGCTCACGAAGCGCGAATAATACGGGTGCCGTAAAGTTGCCTTGCCGCAAATCCCCCCCTACAGGTTTGCCCAGCTTTTCAGGAGATGCCGTAAAATCCAATATATCGTCGGTGATTTGAAAAGCCATGCCTGTACAATATCCGTATCTTCGAAGCGCCGCAACCGTTTCCTTCGAGGCCCCAGAGACCATGGCTCCAAGTGTACACGACATTTCTATCAGCAGTGCTGTCTTGCGGCGAATCCGCCTCAAGTACTGCAGCATGGACTGTTCGAGCCTATACATATCGCGAATCTGTTCGATTTCACCGGCCACCATGCGCCAAATCGCACGAGAAAGAATGCGGTGAACATCGACGTGCTCGATCTCAGAGAGAACCTCGAGCGCACGCGCAAAAATGAAATCGCCGGACACCATCGCCATTTTATTACCGTAGGTCGCTTTGACTGTCGCT
Organism: Bacillota bacterium; assembly: GCA_026627345.1. GTDB lineage: Bacteria > Bacillota > Bacilli > Alicyclobacillales > SLC66 > JAPNUJ01. The sequence goes on from JAPNUP010000078.1 coordinate 6,967, forward strand.
TGCCCTCGCCTGGTATCCGCGTGATCGATGACATCATCGTGAACAAGCGTAGCCATGTGGATCAACTCAAGACCGACCGCCACTTTACTGAGTTGCGAAAGATCATACTGTCCGCACATCCCGGCCAAAAGGACAAAGACCGGACGCAGACGCTTACCGCCTGCGGTCAACAAGTGAGTGGAAGAGGCTTCGAGCCTAGGATCGCCAGACGCCAAACAGGCGCGCAGTTGATCCTCGACATAGGCTAAGTCGCCTTCCAATCTCACATAGAGTTCTGACACTTCCACAGTTGCCCATCCCCTGCCTATGCTTTTGGTTTATAGCCGATGTGCAGGGCGCAAATGCCAAAAGTGAGTGGATAGTCCTCCACTCGTTCAAGCCCAGCTTCTTCAAACATCCTGGCCAGTTTATGCCGATCGGGAAAGGTGCGGAGCGACTCTGGAAGCCACCTGTAAGGCTCGTCCTTTCCCACGGCAGCGCGTCCGATCAGCGGCAAGATCCGATAGAAATAAAAATAGTATAATGCGCGAAAAGGGCCAAAATCCGGTTTGGATAGTTCAAGGGATACGACTTTCCCGCCCGGCTTAACTACGCGCGTCATCTCTTTGAGCACCTGTGCGACATCGGGTACATTACGAAGTGCGAATCCGATTGTCGCAACATCGAATGAATGATCTTCAAATGGTAGCGCCATGGCATTTCCGAGTAACAGATTCGTAAACCCGGCCACGTGAAATCGGTTCAGCTTCGGCTCGGCGACATCGAGCATTTCCTGGCAAAAGTCAATGCCTGTCACTTGCCCGCGAGCACCGACGGTCTGCGCCATGGCAATCGCCCAATCACCTGTACCTGTGCCGACATCTAAACAGTGCTCGCCCGTCTTTAGGCGCATCTTGCGCATCGCAAAACGGCGCCAGATCTTGTGCTGATTAAAACTGAGCACAGAATTCATAACATCATAGCGGCCTGCTATTTGGGCAAACACATCATGCACAAAATCTGATTTAACTCTCGATTCTCCTTGCCCCACGGCAATCAGTTCCCTTCGACAGCAGTCGTGAATTCACTTGTGGAAAAACCTGCCAGGCGTTCGAGTTGTAGCCATCCTTCTGCACCTAAACTTGCTACAGTAAGAGATTTCAAGCGCATGCGCGCCTCACTCAAGCGCTGCGTGAGCCAAGTGACCGCTTCGCGCATCGGCAGACGACCGAGTAACCGCTCCTCGTAGACGTCCACTGAAACAGCCGCCTGGACAATCGCATGCAGGGTGTCATCCGCATTGACCGCCCGACAAAGTGCAAACAGCAGTGAGCCTTGAACAGACTCCAAGTCGGCCATTAACTTTTGCTCATCATAGTCCTCACGCTCTATCGAATATAGTATAGAGGTTTTGGCATGGTTAATGCGAGCAATCGCCTGCGCAAAGACGTGGATCAGGTCTACCCGGCCTGCATCTGCCAGTAACTTGTAGAAGAGCGCGCTGAGGTAGTCGCCTCCCAAAATCGTCAATTGCACATTTTGCGAAGGTTTGTCTGAGCTGTCCATGACATCGTCATGCATCGCGAGACCATGGTAAATGAGCAAAAGGGCGCCGATCACCCTATTTTTGATCCCTGCTGGCAAGCCTACATGGGCCAGAATAAAGTGTGCCATTGATAGCTGTAGGCGGGATAAGGCAGGCAATATCCCCTCTTGTTGCAAAACCGGGTGCTGCATGAGACGGTCAATGACCTGTTCCACTTCCTCCGGTGGATAGGACGCCTCAAGATCCGGATGCAGAACCTTCACAGTTACACGCCCCTTTTTACTCGTCGGTTTCGATCACGCCGTGCTTGGTGCTGATCGTGGCGTGCCCGCGCACCTTTATGGCAGACGTGTATTCAGTGAATTGGCAGATCATCACTTCTCCTTTATCAAGTTTCTCCAGATGATTAAATTTTGTATCCTGCCCACGCGTGAGTCCAATGACCTGAACGCCACTTTCTTTCGCTTTGATCACAATATAATCTTCCATATCACTCAAGTTTCCTTTCCAAAAAAGAAATCAGCCCACGGTCGCGGGCTGATCATTGGTCGGAATGCCGGGATTCGAACCCGGGACCTCTACCTCCCCAAGGTAGCGCGCTACCAGGCTGCGCTACATCCCGTCACCGAACGATGCCTAGTATATCAGCAACAACGGGGTAGCGCAAGTGATACACGAGACGCGGGCAACGGTGCGCAGAGGGATTGTCGAACGACCTCGAATATGCGCGATCCAATGCACTCTATGGCTATTAGCACGAGAATATGGCGATTTCTCTCATTTCCTAGGCAATTGCGCTTTTCTCGTTCGCTCTAGATGGCGCAATTCGACACGGCGGATCTTACCACTCGCCGTTTTCGGCAACTCGGCGACAAACTCGATTTCCCGTGGGTACTTGTAAGGTGCTGTCGCTCGCTTGGCATGCTCTTGCAGTGTTGTAATCAGCGCTTCTGTCGGCTCGTATCCCGCCTTGAGAATGACAAAAGCTTTGACAATGTGCCCGCGTTCTTCATCGGGACTCGCCACCGCGGCACACTCTGCCACTGCGGGATGCGAGACGAGTGCATCTTCGACCTCAAACGGTCCAATGGTGTAGCCTGCGCTGATAATAATATCGTCGGCTCGACCTTCGAACCACAGATAGCCATCTTCATCAAAGCGCCCTTGATCGCCGGTGACATAATACCCATTGCGAAACGCACGCTCCGTTCTCTCTGGATCGTAGAGGTATTCAGCAAAGAGCGTGGGCGCCCCTTTTTTCACAGCGATATCCCCGACCTTGCCGATTGGCAACACAGTCCCTTCTTCGTCGATCACCGCGATTTCATGAAGCGGCGAAGGTTTGCCCATGGATCCAGGTCTGACCTCCATGCCCACTTGCGTGGAGACGAGCAACGAATTCTCGGTTTGCCCGTAACCGTCTCTGACAAGGATGCCCGTGCGCGCGGCAAACGTCTCGATGACCTCACGATTCAAAGGCTCGCCTGCGCTGACTGCGCTGCGTAAGTGTTTGGGCGACCAAGTGTCCATACGGGCAGACTTGGCCATCAACCTGTACTCAGTTGGCGTCGCGCATAACAGAGCGATCGGGTACTTTTCCATACAGTCCAGGTAGGTGACGGGATCAAAACGGCCCGTATAGACGAAGGCAGTGCCTCCCCTTCCCAGCACGGAGACAAAAGGGCTCCAAATCCATTTAGCCCAACCTGGTCCTGCGGTGGCCCAAGCCCATTCCTCTGGTTTGACGTCAAACCAGTGCACTGCAGCGTTCGCAATGTGGGCACGTGGCCATCCCGCCTTGTGAACTACGCCTTTCGGCCCGCCAGTCGTTCCCGAAGTATAGGAGATAAACGCAGGATCTGAGGCGAGCGTCATTTCCGGACGCAATCGCGCGAGGTCTAAAACAGCATCCGTGTTAGCGTTTAAGGCCACGAAGTCTGGAGCGGTGCCACCGATCACCAGTCGCAAGACCCCTTCTTCCTGGGCCAAACCTTGCGCAACCTCACCTGCTAGGTGCGGACTGGCGATGACGGCCCGCACCTGTGCGTGCCGCACACGATAGCTGATATCACTTGCACGAAGCAGTTCCGAACCAGGCAGAACCACGGCGCCTAAGCGAATGAGCGCCAAGTAGGTGACATACGCCTCAATCCCACGGGAAAGCATCACCAAAACACGGTCTCCACGGCGCATACCGAGCGTGAGGAGTTCTGCATGTAAGGCGGCTGCTTTAGTCACCAGATCGCGATAGCTCAGTTGCTGATCACCATCTGACGTTACCGCGTATAAGGCGACTTGTTCCGGGTGGCTATCTGCCCAATCCTCCACTTGTTGTGCAAAGTTATAGGAGTCAGTCATGCCTTCATTCCTCCTTATGTATCGCCTGCTACATGGTGCTCTGGCACTAGGGCGCCATGTATATCAATCCTCTTATCTACCCTATTCGCCAAACGGCACCTATTTCCTCCTCGTGTAAAGAACGTATGCTATGCGCAAATGGCAGGTTTCCCTACCCGGGAAACCTGCCACTCACTCGTTCTTAGGCCTTACAAGATGATAGCGATCAATCCGCCACTGCCCTCGTTGATAATCCGTTGCAAAGTCTCCTTGAGCTTATACTGCGCATTTTCCGGCATCATGGACAGTTTACCGGAGATGCCCTCGCGCACAATGGCGGCCAGCGACTTACCGAAGATATCCGAATCCCAGATCTTGAGCGGGTTCTCTTCGAAATCTTGCATCAGATACTTCACCAGTTCCTCGCTTTGGCGCTCCGTACCGACAATCGGCGCAAATTCCGATTCTACGTCGACGCGAATCATGTGAATGGAAGGCGCAGTCGCTTTGAGGCGCACACCGAAGCGTGAGCCTTGCCGGATGAGTTCTGGCTCATCGAGCGTCATCTCTTCAAGGACCGGAGGTGCAATTCCGTAGCCCGTGAGCTTGACCATTCTCATGGCTTCCGCTACTTTATCATACTCACGTTTGGCAAACGTGAAGTCTTTCATTAGCTTCAGCAAATGATCCTTACCCCGAATCTCAACGCCAACCACCTCAGTGAGCACTTGATCGTAGAGTTCGTCAGGCGCTGCCAGTTCGATATCGGCCACCCCTTGGCCCATATCCACGCTGGCAAGCGCTGCCCGGGAAATAAACTCATACTGCGAGAAATGTCCGATGACACGATCCACATCGCGAAGACGCCGAATATCTTTTATGGTGTCGCGCACGGATTGCTCGTAGCTACGACGCAACCAGTGCTCCGGGTCCAGCACCATGACCCAACTTGGGAGATTCACGTTGACTTCATGTACTGGGAACTCGAAGAGCGCCTCCTTGAGCACGACCATAACGTCTTCCGTCCCCATGGTGGCAGCAGACAGCGCGACGACAGGTACATCGTACTTGTCGATCAAAGCGGCCCGCAGCCCTTGCGTTTCCGGACTGTACGGATGCACCGAGTTGATCACCATCACAAACGGTTTGCCAAGCTCCTTAAGCTCGGTGACGACCCGCTCCTCAGCCTCAAGGTAATTCTCTCGGGGAATCTCCGCGACTGAGCCGTCGGTCGTCACTACAAGACCGATCGTCGAATGATCGGCGATGACTTTTCGCGTACCGATTTCAGCCGCTTCCTGAAAGGGAATCGGATCGTCGTACCAAGGCGTGGACACCATCCGCGGGCCATTTTCATCTTCATAGCCACGCGCCCCGTAAACGGAGTACCCTACGCAATCAACCAACCGGCAATCGACTGTGAGGCCCTCGGCCACCGTGATGCGCGCTGCTGTGTTAGGCACGAACTTCGGTTCCGTAGTCATGATCGTCCGACCTGCTGCACTCTGTGGAAGTTCGTCCAGTGTACGTACGCGATCGGCTTCATCATGCATATGGGGAAGTACGATGAGTTCCATAAACTTTTTAATAAATGTGGATTTTCCGGTCCGCACTGGTCCCACCACACCCAAATAGATATCGCCGCCAGTACGCTCCGCGATGTCCTTAAATACATCAAATTTGTCCACTTGATTCCCTCCCTGTTACTAAAGGCAACGGATTTGGGCTCCTCGTGACGGATGCGGGCGCCTGACGGCAGTCACCGCTTCATCTCCACCTAGGACGTTACATCCTATGTCCAGTCGCGCGAAACTATACCGCCAATGACGGACAGTACTTATTTCGGACAAACGGCACACGCCTTGCCTGCCGTCTATGCAAAATAACGGCGAAGCCGCTGATGTGTCCCGCAGGCAGTGACGCGAGAGCGCCTTGCTTACCGTCTTTTGTTCTATGAATACGTCGAGAGAGGGAGAAGTAGAACAAGAGTTGTCCTCGGGATAAAAAAAGCCGCTTCTCAGCGGCGAAAGGTCCAAGTGTCATCTGCGTATTTGCTTTGCGCCAAATCCTCGGCACGCGACATCTCTTCCGGTGTTATCGAACCTGGATGCAGTATGGCTGGCAAACCGGTCGCAAAGCCGCTTGTAAAGGCTGCCGCGGCTTCTTGGTAGGTTACCTCGCGCCCTGTCAGTTGTCGCACACTGACGGCTCGCTCGTCAAAATCCGTGCGTAGCCGCGCACGATCCTCTTCACTGCGAAAGCGAAGCAATGAGAAAAGGTCATCGGCGTCCAGATCGAGCAGCAGCGCTCCATGCTGCAAAAGTCCACCGTGCGCGCGCACCTGCGCACTGCCTGCTATCTTCTTGCCACCGACAACCAGTTCATACCAAGAAGGAGAATCAAAACAGGCTGCAGACCCTGAAGACTCATACTTGGCTTTCTCGTCTTCGTCCGCCAAGGATACAAGCTTCGCTTCCACTCCCAAGTTCAAGAAACCATCACGCAACCCTTGGGATAACAGCCGATACGACTCGATCACGGACGACTCTGCCAGCGGATGGTCGCCCGGCACGATGACACTATACGTGAGTTCGCGGTCATGGAGGACTGCGCGTCCACCTGTCATACGGCGCACGAGCCGATAGTCGCGCGCTCGAATCGCCTCTTCGTCAATTTCTTTGCGCGCACGCTGAAAATAACCTAGCGACACCGTCGGGCGCGACCATCCGTAAAAGCGAATGGTGGGGGGGACCGAGTGTGCCGCCACGTGCAGCAAAATCGCTTCGTCAAGCCCCATATTCAACGCTGCATCGGCCACGCCAGTGTCGATGACACGAAACGACCACATGTCTTGCGCTTTACTCATTAATATGTGCTGTGTACTCAGCTGCCGTAAGCAAGACTGGTACGGCATCACTCATCTCGACAACGAGCATCCATCCCATGTCATAAGGGTCTTCATTCACCTTTTCCGGATTGTCGTTGAGCGCGTCATTGATTTGAACAACCTTGCCTGACACTGGGGCAAACAGATCACTGACCGTTTTCACAGATTCGACCGTGCCAAATGTATCGCCCGCGCGAACCTCATCCCCTACTTCAGGAAGTTCGACAAATACGATATCTCCCAGTTCACTTTGTGCGAAATCAGTGATCCCGATGTACGCGAGCTTGCCGTCGATGCGAACCCACTCATGTTCCTTGGTATACTGCAAATTTTCCGGCGTATGACTCATAGCCGACACGGCCTCCTCAATGCTTATGTATTCGTTCGTATTGTAGCATACAACCTGTCAGCCATACAGCCAAGACACTGGCAGATCTACAGCCAACTCTTCAACCTCATGAGTGCGCGACCGTGACATGAGGTCACCCACTGCTTCGAGCGGTGCTTTGCCCGCAAACAAAATGTCCGCTATCGCAACTGAAATGGGCATCTCAACGCCATAGGCGTCTGCCAGTGCCTGAGCAGCGCGCGCGGTGCGGATACCCTCCACGGCCATGCCGACTTGCAAAAGTGCCTCATCCACGCTACTTCCAGAGCCAATGAGAAACCCCGCGTTCCAGTTGCGACTGTGTCGGCTCTGACAGGTCACGATCAGATCCCCTACCCCTGTGAGACCGGAAAAAGTCGCCAGCGCTGCCCCCATCTGTACACCGAGACGGGCAATCTCCACAAGTCCTCGCGTCATCAAAGCAGCACGCGCATTATCCCCAAAGTGCAACCCATCAGACATGCCACACCCGAGGGCAATGACATTTTTCAGAGCACCGCCGATCTCTGTACCCACCACATCTGGCGAGGTGTAGATGCGCAAACGCGAGTTCATCAGTACGTCTTGAATCGACTCCGCACAGCTTTTCGAGTGACTCGCTACGACTAAGGTGGTCGGCAGTTCCTTAGACATCTCTTCGGCATGGCTCGGTCCGGAAAGGACTGCCAAGCGGTCAACGGGCAAGTCAGGCAATTCTTGCGCGACCACTTGTGACAGTCGTGTCAGTGTCTCTACCTCAAGGCCTTTGGCTGCATGGGCGACGGTGATCCCAGCGTGATAACACGACGCAAGTAACCGAGCCGTCTCTCTCATCGCATGGCTCGGAACGCATAGTAACCATAAGTCAGCCTGTTCCAAATCTGCAACATCCAGCGTTGCATGAATGCCTGGATGAAGGTTCAGATCACTGAGATACCGAGGATTCCGACGATTTTTATTAATGGACGCAATGATCGCTTCATCGCGACCCCACAAGGTAACGCGGTGACCTTGTACCGCGGACGACTGTGCTAACGCCGTCCCAAAACTCCCTGCGCCTACCACTCCGATATGCACAATCTCACCCAATCTAATGAGAACTGTGGAGCCATGATCTGTTAACGCGTAAACAGTCGGCTTTCCTCACCATGCACCAAACGTACGATATTGCTTTTATGGCGCCAGTAAGTGAGTACAGCGAGTATAAACGAGATCCAGATATAAGCTGCCGGTACGTGCAAAGCGATCTCGAATATAGGGGTCAGTGTAACCAAGACGAGGGACGCAACCGAAACATACCGCGTCAGAAGCAAAAGGGCGATCGCGACCACTGCCGCATAGAGCACAGGCGGCGCACTGAGTGTCAATAGGACACCAATGGTCGTCGACACGCCTTTGCCGCCACGAAAGTGAAAGTACACAGGCCAGTTGTGCCCAATCACCGCAAAAAGTCCGGACCAAGCCATAGCCCATCGCGAATCGCCAGTCAACAGATGGGCAAACGCGATAGCCAAAACACCTTTCAAAATGTCCGCGACGAGAACGACAATACCGACTTTCCACCCAAGCACGCGCAAAGAGTTCGTGGCGCCAGCATTGCCACTGCCATGCTCGCGAATATCAACGCCTGCTACGAGTTTACCAGCAATAAAACTGACGCTGACAGAACCCAGCAAATAAGCGAAAAGCATGCAGATGATAATCACATACACACTCCCTTAGAGTATCCCTAGCGATCACCCGAGCGTCCCCGTACGAGGATCCGAATCGGCGTGCCATGAAACCCAAATGCTTCACGCAGCTTATTTTCGAGATAACGCGAGTAAGAGAAATGCATCATCTCAGGATTATTTACAAAAACTGCGAAAGTTGGCGGCTTGACGGCCACCTGCGTAGCATAGAGCACCTTCAGGCGTCGACCTTTATCAGTCGGTGGTGGCACAAGCGCAACAGCTTCTTGCACAATCGTGTTGACCGTGGATGTAGCGATGCGAAGCGCATGACTCTCCGCAGCTTCAGCCGCCACTTCGAGTACCCGCGTGACACGCTGCCCAGTGGAAGCAGAAATAAAGACAATCGGCGCATAGCTCATAAAAGGAAAGTGTGAGCGTATGCGTTTTTCAAATTCTTGCGCAGTCTTCCCATCTTTCTCCACCAAATCCCACTTGTTTACTGCGATCATGATCGCTTTACCTGCATCTAGTGCGTAACCTGCAACGTGTTTGTCCTGTTCGATGATGCCCTGAGAGGCATCGATGATCAGTACCGCAACGTCGGAGCGTTCAATGGCACGAAGAGCTCGCAAAACACTATATTTTTCTGTCCGCTCATATACTTTACCACGTTTTCTCACACCTGCGGTATCCATCAGTACAAATGGTTGATCGTGAAAAACAAGCTCCGTATCGATCGCGTCTCTAGTGGTACCAGCCACATCACTGACAAGCACACGCTCTTCGCCAAGCAGTTTATTGACAAGTGAGGATTTGCCCACATTTGGTCGACCGATAATCGCGATCTTGATACTGTCTTCAGGGTACTCAGGCTCGCCTTGGTCATCCGGAAACTGCTTGATGACCGCGTCTAGCAAATCACCCGTTCCGATGCCGTGTTCGGCCGAGATCCCCACAGTCTCTGCAAAGCCAAGCCGAAAGAACTCATAGGCCTGAGACAATCTCCCTGGGTTATCCAGTTTATTGACAGCAACGATGACAGGCTTGCCCGAACGCCGCAGTCGATCTGCAATATCCTCATCTGCCCCGGTAATACCGCATTCGCCGTCCGTCAAAAAGACAATCACTTGCGCCTCGTCCACAGCAAGTTCTACCTGCGCGCGAATGTGGGCGGTAAGCGGGTCAGTTTCTCCTAACTCAAGTCCACCTGTGTCGATCACGCGAAACGACACGCCCGACCATTCGGAGGGGGCGTATATCCGATCGCGCGTGATACCTGGCCGATCTTCTACGATCGCCATACGTTGGCCAATAATCTTATTGAACAAGGTAGACTTCCCAACGTTAGGTCTACCAACTATAGCCATTACTGGAGCGGCCACTTGCGTCACACCTTTTCACCTTGGATACTTGCGAGTAAAAAACCGCCGCAAAAGCGACGGTTCGAAACACATCTGTGCATTACTGCGCCACAGGCTCAAACGTCGCTTCGTAGCGGCGGCGTACAGGGAGGTCCTGAATGCGCCCCAATGCCCCATACAATAACCCGCTAGCGGTCGGCGGCACGATTAGAATCGGCCGCCCTAACTCTTCTTCGACCTGTTGGACCGTATAGTCGTCAAGAAACACATCGCTATCGTCTTTTAACATCACGTCCGGCAACAAAAGCACGTCCGCGCGAATCGCTTCCTTCACTTGACTCACGATATCTTGTCCCGTAATCAGTCCAGTGACGGTCACCTGTTCACCGTAAAATACATTTTGTATCCTATGCACATCGATCACTAAGCCTTCAACTTCTTGAAGGCGCAAGACGGCTTGCATGATCGTCTCACTAGCTGATGTCCCTGTTACAATAGCCACATGGCGAGCATTCGCCAAACGCTTCGGGATTCCCCCGGCCAGTCGATCAAAGTCGTCTTTAAATGTACGAAGTAACCCGACGCCATTCTCAATTTGAGCAAACTCATCGTAGTAACGTGCCGCAGGAATATCGGATCCCGCGAGGACATAAAATTCATCTGCCGCATGGACGAAGTTAGCGCCAATCGTCGGCCGTAGGCGATCCTGCCAACTGGCGATCTGATCGATGACGCGCCGCGCTTCTTCGCGCGTACAGGCACGCAACTCAGACAACCCTTGCCGATGTTTTGTTAAGCCGACTGGGACAACAGAAAGTGTCCGAACAGCTGGGAAAAAAGGCGACAAGTCAGCAATCGTCCGATCGAGTTCCGCACCATCGTTCCATTCGGGGCACAGCACGATCTGTGTGTTCATCTCGATATCATGTTCTGCCAGGTAACGAATTTGATCGAGAATTTCGCCTGACTTCTTGTTGCCCAGCAAACGAACGCGCAACTCTGGATTCGTTGCGTGCACACTAATGTTGATCGGTGACATTTTGAGCGTCGCAATCCGTTCAAGTTCGCCTGGTTTTACATTCGTCAGCGTGACAAAGTTGCCATGTAGAAACGAAAGCCGATAATCGTCATCCCGCATATTGAGCGTTTTACGCATATTTCCTGGTATCTGATCGACAAAGCAAAAAACGCATTTATTGTGGCAGAGCCGCACGCGATCGAGTGTCGGATGATCGAACTCTACTCCGAGCAACTCATCGTAGGCCTTCTCCGTTTCAAGTTCCCACTCTTCGCCGCTTACTTTGCGAACCTCAAGCGTCAGTTCTTC
>JAPNUP010000096.1 GCA_026627345.1 Bacillota bacterium
GCACGTCGAAGTGGCTAGGCATACGCGGTGCATTGCACCAGGAGAACGGAGGACTCTAGTCGAGCATTTACCGAAATCCCATCAAAAGCACTTGGAGTGGACGCCAGAGCGGCTCATTGCCTGGGGAAGGTCCATTGGCTACAACACCGGGATACTGGTCGAACGAATGTTGCATGACAAACCCCATCCGGAGATGGGGTACCGTTCGTGCCTCGGTGTGCTGAGTCTGAGCAAACGCTTCTCGACAGAGCGTCTGGAAGCGGCGGCCGAACGGGCGCTGACATTGCGTTCCCCTACTTATCGCAGCGTGAAATCGGTTTTAGAGAAGGGATTGGATCGCATCCCTCTCGCTTCAAACGAAGAGGAGGTGGCGCCACTGCAGCATGCGAACATTCGTGGGAGTAAGTACTATGCGAAAGGCTTCGTGCACTAAGTTTTGAAACGAGCTAAGCTCGTTGTTCCACTCCCGCTGCGCACCGCCCAAAATCGGGCGATACACAGCGGGAGCGGGCTAATCGAAAAACAAAGGAGAACTTGATCGTGGGAAGAAGCCAGATCCTTGACCAGTTACATTTTCTGCGGTTGCCTGCTATGGCCGCAGCATACGAGAGACAGCAGGGCGTAGAAGACAATGAACTCACATTTGAGGAGCGATTGGGCTTCTTGGTAGGCGCTGAAGTCCTAGCGCGCCAGAATCGCAAGCTGGCTCGACATTTACAAGAGGCAAAATTACGTGTACAGGCCACTCCCGAGGAGATTAATTATCGACAGTCTCGGGGACTCGACAGAGGGGTGATGCGGGCACTACTTGAAGGGGGATGGGTAGAGAGAAAGCAAAATCTGACCGTGACGGGGCCAACCGGAGTGGGGAAAACGTACCTGACTTGTGCACTCGGACATGCAGCTTGTCGCTTAGGCTATCGAGTTCGCTATATGCGCGTACCTCGACTGCTGGATGAACTCGCCATCACGCGGGGAGATGGACGATACAGCCAGTTTCTTCGTCAATTGGCCAAGTATGATCTCCTAATCCTAGACGATTGGGGTCTCAGTCCATTGACAGGTATGCAGGGACGCGAAATGTTAGAGGTTCTGGACGATCGAGTAGATATACGGTCGACTTGCGTCGTGAGCCAGATCCCCTACGAACTATGGCATAGCCAAATTTCGGATCCTACTATAGCGGACTCTGTGATTGATCGACTGTTGAACAAGTCACATCACGTGGCACTAACAGGAGAGTCGATGCGAAACGAGGCACCTCTATTGTCATAGTGCGGCTTCTGTGGTAAGACTACAGCAACAGGGTTGAGCGGTGGACGAATATTACCGGAATAGATGGACGGTATTTATCGGAACACATGGACGATTGTTTTCGGAATGAGTGGACGAATTCATCGGAATACGCATCGCAGCGCTTGCGGCTGTCATGGCCATCGCCCTATTGCTTTTATGGCATCTGGAAGACCGAGTTCGTCGTAAGCTGGTAGAATAGGAAGCAGCCGCTGCGGGTTCCGAACCGTCGCCGGAACTACAAACCGACGGACGAGGTCCTGTCGACACAACTCAAACGGATCCATG
>JAPNUP010000099.1 GCA_026627345.1 Bacillota bacterium
CTTCCACCGCTTCCAATCGGTGAAACACGTTCATTTCCCCTTTTGCTTCATGACTGAAAAATCACTGTACGGGCTTCGCGACAGTGGCCAAAGATGAGGCACCTTATAGTATAGCGCAGTTGTCTGTTAACGGTCAAAAAAGACGACCACATCCTAGATACGGTCGTCTTGGGTAGGTTTAGGCTTCAGTTGTTCTCAAGTCACTTTCAATACGCCGTCGAAAGTGCATCGCAACCTTTTCAACCTCATCCATATAAAAAATTTCTGACTCACTTCTCAATATTTCTAGGGCTGTAGATATGTGCTTACTTTCGCGGCCCTTATGGACAACACTGATGAAAACTGGTCTTAAAGTCTCGGAATCTTGATGCTTGTCTCCCTCTCTTTGATCCACTACCTCACGAAATCGGAATGCCCAACTTCTCGCGAGGTCGGGAGCACGTGAAAGCTGTCGTTGTCCATAGTCAAACGAAAATGCCTTTACGTATTCCGAGTTATTGTACGAAAAATCGAATTTGATTTCTTCAAACTTCCCTTTGACTGTCGGAGCGGGCTTTAAAAAGCTTGACAACTCATATTGCCGAAATGTCCTCGACAGCACCGAACGAACCTTGTTCTCATCGATTCTTTTCGACCTTGGGACCTCAAAATATGCGTAGATCCTGAATAAGTCATTTAGGTCAGACTCAAAATCCTTGATCACTATGGACCTAATGTCGCTAAACTGAAACTGATTCATATACCGAACAGTCAATTCAGTAAGTAAGTTTGGGTTCTGTAGGTGTTGTCTAGGGGGGCCCTCTGCACTTTCAGAGTCAAATTCCATCTTAGCCCCTTCTAATAAAAGCCCAAGTAGCGACAAATCAATCTCATCATCGAAAACTCTAAGCCTTGAGAACGCCTCAGTCGTCTTCAACTTCAACAGCTGCTGATCCGGATAATGAAGAACTACGCCTAGATTTATGAATTCTTGCCGCTCAATGTCTGGAACGTATCTTAACACTGCATATTTCGCGAGCTCACCCAACCTACACGCCTCCTTTCCAGTAAGGCAACCGATGTCTCAGTAATTCGGGAACTGATGGTATCATGGCATGTCGAGTCATCAAATATGTCAATAGTGTATACTTTTCCTGTTCAGTGCAACCCCAGTCTTCTGGAATTTTCTGAAGAACGGATGCGACCGATTCCTCAGGTAGTGAATTGAATCTAGATAATGCTGAGGCGAACGGGTCAGTCCCTGATACGAACCTAATTAGCTTACGGTAGACAAAACCATTGAGATCCAGCAAAGTAATTGACGACTCATCTACATATCGCATAACGCATAAAAGGCCACCTCGCAACAAGTGCGAAGTAGCCTGTCATCTCCACTATGCTTACATGCCGTACTTCTTCTTGAAGCGGTCGACACGGCCGCCTGCATCGATAAACTTCTGCTTACCTGTGAAGAACGGATGACACTTGGAACAGACTTCAACACGAAGATTCTGCTTCACAGACCCGGTTTCAAACTGCTCTCCGCATGCGCACGTAACCGTCACTGTCTTGTAGTCCGGATGAATCGCTTGTTTCACGATCATCACCTCCCAAACACGATAGTTTTAATAATACCACACGCCTGTACAGTGTGCAAGACCGATCATTCTCTTATCGGATACTTGAATTCTCCAAAGCTTGTATTGATGTCCACAGATGGTTTGCGTTATGATGACTGCGTAGTCGGTAAGCGGCATCGTGATTCGCATCACGTCGGGTACGCCCACCCTCCGCTTTTGCTTCTGCACTTTCCATAGGAGTAGGCCAGACTGCCCGCCCACGCGGTCTGGCCTTTTTTATACGAGAACCGAGGCGGTCTGAAACCATTCCGGTGTATGCGTATAACTTCCGATGCGCGTCTCCGGACAGCGCAGTTGCAACTCGCGCAGCCAGTCGAGCATCCCGAGCGGTTCGTGCGTCACGGCTGGAATACGCGCGAGATAATAATCAGGGTCGATATTGAGGTTACGCACTTGCACAAGTTTGACACCCGTCCGGCGGATGAATGCAGCCATCGCGGTCAATTCATGCTCTTGGTCCGTAACACCCGGGAACACCAGATAGTTCAAGGAGACGATCACACCATGCTCGGACGCATAGGCCGTGGCGCGTTCGACGTGATCCAAGGTGTACCCGCGCGGCTTATAGTAGGCGTTATAGTGGTCATCTAGCGCACTGATCGTCGACACGCGCATCAGGTTTAACCCGGCGTCGACGATCCGTTCGATCTGCTTGGTCAAACCGGCATTGGTGTTGATATTGATATAGCCAGTCTGGACTTGTTCGCGTGTTCGGACAATGGCCTGCGCGATCTCCGCGCCGCGCGTTGCAGGCTCACCTTCACAGCCCTGCCCAAAGGAGATGATCGCATCTGGCCCAGCGCGCCGCAGATGTTCGATCATCACTTCGGACATCTCTTGTACTGTAGGCCTGATCTGCATCCGAGTCTGTGGCGACGGAAATCCAGAGGCTTCATCCTGTTCACTGATACAGCCGACACATCCAGCATTGCACGTGGACGACGCGGGCAACGCACCTTCTAGTCGTCCGTGAAAAGTATTTCTGGACGTCACGCATTCATACGTCAGCGCACAGGTCTGCAAGTGCGCATAGAGTCGATTGTCAGGATGGGCCGCGAGCATGTCCCGCACGCGCATGGCGGTTTCCTCACCGTCATATTGCAGCGGATCCCACGGCGCAGGCTCATCGGTGCGATGGGCCGCCACATAGAACTGCCCCTGGTGGTAGCCGACCGCCGTGTATCCGAATAGCGGATACGGCGCCTGCGTATCCGGTTTGAAAAAAGCAGGAAGATAGAGTCTGGTAAACCCTTGTGGTAAGAGTGCTCCGACTGCCTGGCTACCCTCCGTCAAAGCCTTGACAGCACCCGATCGCGGGTCTTCGCCAAGGGCCCGTGAGCCTGGCAATCCGACGAGCGTAGCCCCTTCGGGCAATGCGATCCATTCTTGTGCATCAAGTGCGGTGACTTGCCCGGCGGTTCGTCCTAGCGCCTGCAGTGTAGGATGGTCATACACGCGTCCTTCACTGTCCGCATAAACCATCTTCACGCCGTTACACCTGCCTGTCTTTGTCCTTACTTGGCCGTCGTCACGCGGCGCGTGGGTCGTGGCAGTTCACTACTTACACGAGGCTCCGCGACTTCACTCGTCACTGGCGGTTCGCTCGCTACCCGCGGTTCTCTCGTTACACGAGGCTCTCGGGTCGTCACGCGCGGTTCTCTCGCGACTCTGGGTTCCCTTGTCACCGAGCGACTATCTCTCGTTACCCCGCGCGCTTCTCTAGCCTCTTGCGTGGCTTCGAGCGTGGCCAAGAACTCGGCATTCGACTTCGTGTGCATAAAGCGGCGTAAAAACATCTCCGTGAACTCATTGTTCTCATTCAGCGTTTTACGCAAAGCCCAGATCTTGTCGAGCTCTTCGGCAGTCAGCAGCAGTTCCTCGCGCCGTGTGCCTGAACGACGAATATCGAACGCAGGAAAAATCCGTTTCTCAGCCAGGCGTCGATCCAGATGCAACTCGAGATTGCCTGTCCCCTTAAACTCTTCGTAAATGACATCATCCATACGGGAACCTGTATCGATCAGTGCCGTGGCGAGAATCGTAAGTGAGCCACCTTCTTCAATGTTACGCGCAGCACCGAAAAAGCGCTTCGGACGATGAAATGCTGCCGGATCGATACCACCGGACAGTGTGCGTCCGCTCGGCGGAATGACGAGGTTGTACGCTCTAGCTAGTCGCGTGATACTGTCCATCAGGATCACGACGTCGCGCTTGTGTTCCACCAGCCGCATGGCGCGTTCCAACACCAGTTCTGTCACCTTGATGTGATTCTCAGGCACTTCGTCAAACGTCGAGGCGACGACTTCCCCATTCACAGAGCGCTGCATGTCCGTTACTTCTTCCGGACGCTCATCGATCAGAAGAACGAACAAGTCGATCCCTGGATAGTTCGCCGAGATGCTGTTGGCGATTTCCTTGAGAAGCAGCGTTTTGCCGGCCTTTGGTGGAGCCACGATCAGACCGCGCTGTCCGAGTCCTACCGGGGCAAGAAGATCCATCATCCTTGTCGCAATTCGTCTCGGTTCCGTCTCTAAAACGAGCTTTTTTTGAGGAAACAGCGGCGTCAGTGCGGGAAAGTGTAGTCTTTCTGCGGCAATCTCTGGACTTGTTCCGTTTACAGCTTCAACTTGGAGGAGACCGAAGTAGCGTTCGTTGTCTTTGGGGGGTCTCACTTTTCCAGAGACCAAATCACCTGGACGAAGATCAAAGCGACGAATCTGTGAGGCTGCTACGTAGATGTCTTCTGCACTTGGAAGGTAACCGATCGGTCGGAGAAATCCGTAACCGTCTGACATGACTTCGAGGACGCCTTCTGCAAAGATCAAGCCGTCTTTTTCCGCCTGCGCGCGAAGTACTGCGAAAATGAGTTCTTTCTTCTTCATGCCGGCATACTGGGGAATCTGGAATTCCTTGGCCAGCTTATAAAGCTCGGTGAGCTTTAGTGACTCGAGGTCTTTGATTTGCAATTGTACCTACCCTCGCTAATTAGGATTCTTACAGGTTATTATATCATGTTTGCCGCTTATCAGACACTTTATGCATCATCCGCACCTTATACCATGATCAGGTTCGGTTTGCGGTTGAGGCTGTGGCGAGTATCGACGAATCTCACGGTGCCGCTGCTAGCGCGCATGACGAGCGTGTGCGTGGTCGCCTGCTCGCCTCCGATAAAGCGTACACCTCGCAGCAATTCGCCATTGGTTACGCCTGTAGCAGCGAAAATCGCATCGTCTCCACGCAAAAGATCATCCATGCGCAAAACCTTACCCGGGTGCGACAATCCCATCGCCAAGCAGCGCTGCGTTTGCGCCTCATCTTCGGGCAGCAGTCGCCCTTGCAACTCCCCGCCAAGGCAGCGTAAAGCCGCAGCCGCCAGCACCCCTTCAGGGGCACCACCTGAGCCAAACAAGATATCGACGCCAGTCTCGGGAAAGGCAGTGTGTAGCGCACCTGCCACATCCCCATCTGCGATCAACTGAATGCGCGCTCCCGCTTTGCGGATCCGCTCGATCATCTCCTGGTGCCGCGGGCGGTCTAGCAGCACAGCCACGACATCTCCGATATCCTTGCCCGTCGCCTTGGCCACGGCCTTCAAGTTGTCCTCGACTGGCGCTTCGAGATCAATCTTGCCACGCGCGGCCGGCCCTACCGCAATCTTCTCCATGTACATATCCGGCGCATGGAGCATAGTGCCTTTCGGGGAGACGGCGATGACCGCCATCGCATTCCAAAGGCCCTTGGCCACAATATTGGTCCCTTCCAAAGGGTCAACGGCGACGTCTACAGGATCGCCGCCGCGTCCTAGTTGCTCACCGATGTAGAGCATCGGCGCCTCATCCATCTCACCTTCACCAATGACTACGGTGCCTGAGATATGGATCGTGTCAAAGACCGCACGCATCGCAGTCGTCGCCGCATTGTCCGCCTCGTTCTTCTTGCCTGTGCCAAGCCACCTGGCCGCAGCCAGCGCCGCCGCTTCTGTCACGCGTGCAAATTCGAGGGCTAATTCACGATCCATCCCGCACCAAGCCTCCTAGAATTCGAAACGTTCATGCGCCAACCGCTTGTGAATCTCGGCAATGACCGCACGTTCCGCTTCCTCGCCATCCGCTTCAAATGTGACACTCCAGCGCACAAAAGCGCCCGCGTCATCCCAAGGAACCGTCGAAATCTGCTTCTCTGTGATCAAGTACTGCGAGAATGCTTCTGCATTCTCAAACCGTCTCCCGCCATAAATACCTTTCGGGGCCGGCGTGTATAGGAAAAATGAGCCTTTCGGCTTTTGCGCATCAAAGCCAAGGGTCCGGAGTGCTTCTACCAATAGCGTATGGCGCCGCGAGTACTTCGCTGCGATCACGCGGGTAAATTGCGGGTGTTCGAGCGCATAGGCGGCCGCCTTTTGAATCGCCATGAACTGCCCGGAATCATTGTTGTCCTTGACCGTCGCCAAGCCTTTGACCGCGAGTTCATTGCCTGCGACAAAGGCGATGCGCCAGCCAGTCATATTATAAGCTTTGGACAAAGAAAACAGCTCAATACCCACTTCCTTGGCCCCAGGGACCGACAGAAAGGCCAGCGGCGGTTCTCCGTCAAACGTCAAGGAGGCATAAGCCGCATCGTGTACCACAAGGATTTCGTACTTGCGGGCAAAAGCCACGACCTCTTCAAAGAAGGCGCGTGTCGCCGAAGCACCAGTCGGATTGTTCGGGTAATTCAGGTACAGCAATTTGGCGCGCCGACAGATGTCTTCGGGGATCGCGGACAGGTCAGGCAAAAAGTCATGCTCTGCCGTCAGCGGCACCGTATACACCTCACCGCCGAGCCACTGCGTATGCGTGCCAAGTACTGGGTAGTTGGGCACTGGCATAATGGTCACGTCGCCTGGGTTAATGAACACCGATGGCAGCATCGCCAGCGCCGGTTTCGAGCCAATAGTATGGTTGATCTCCGTGTCCGGATTCACATCGGCCACACCGTACACTGCCTCCAGATACTTGGCCGCGGCAGCTTTGAACTCTGGAATACCATTATCAGAGTAAAAACGATTCTCCCGCTTGCCAGCTTCGATCGAAAGTACCCGCACGATCTCATCGTGGGCACGATCGTCCGGCTCGCCCACGCCCATATCGATCATAGGCACGTCTGGATGGGCTTCTTTCGCAGCGGCTTTCGCCCGCTTGATCTTCTCAAACTTATACAGTACGGTATCCTTGCCAAATTGCTCTCCACCGATACGCTTGGCAAATAGCTTTTGAACGAATGATTCCAAACGAACACACCCCTCATATTTCCGTGTACCATAGACCATATTTCCGGGGTCCACTCCGTTTTAATCTTCCCTACATTATACTGGTTCGCGCTCAGCAAGTAGCCGCTCGATCCCTTGATCGCTAAGCGGATGATAGGCCAGTGTTTGGAGCACGTCCCAGTTGCACAACACACCGTCTGCGCCAGCTACCGCCACGCGCCCCACCTCAGCGACATCGCGCGCTGATTCGACGAGAATGTCAGTGCGCAGGCGGCCCTGATGAAACAGTCGCTTGATATCGGTCACCAGCGGAGCAACAGGAATTCCGGCTTCTCCGAGCACCACGGCGTCCAAGAGGATCGCTGAGGCGCCGGCCTGAGCCGCGACGAGCGCTTGTACAGGTGATGCGACGAATTGTAGACTCGGAAGTACGCGTTCAGCATAACAGCTTCGAACCGCCCGCACGCTTTCAAGTGTCATCGGCATCACAAATGCGATATGGCCTTGGCTGTCACGGGAAACCGCACGGGCTTCTGCAGCCAAGCTCTCCGCGTCAAACGCCTCGGCTTGCACGCCGACAATCCCCATCGATAACCGGGAGATCTCTGAAACCAGTTGCGCATAATCACGTCCAGTGCGAGCCACGGGGTTTCGCGGCACGTAGACACCTTGAACAAAACCCAGGGCGGCTGCTTGCCGCGCCTCGAAAAGGTCCGCGCTCACGAGGTAAAAACGCATGTGTCTATGCCCGCCCAGCGCTACCAAACAAACGAATCTTGGCGCGCACGGCTTCCTTGATGGCTTCGCGAGCCGGACCAAGATACTTGCGCGGGTCATACACTTTCTTATCTTTTTCAAAGACAGCGCGGATGGCATCCGTAAAGGCTGACTGATTTTCCGTATTCACGTTGATCTTGCTCACGCCTAGACTGATCGCCTGACGGATATCCTCATCCGGAATCCCTGTGCCACCGTGCAACACCAAAGGAATGCCTGTGACATCGCGCACTTCGCGAAGGCGGTTGAAAGCCAGCTCCGGTTTGCCTTGATAATGGCCATGAGCCGAGCCGATCGCTGGCGCCAGCGCGTCGATCCCTGTGGCTTGCACAAACTCTTTCGCTTCCTTAGGCTGTACGAGCGCCGCCTCGCGTGCGTCGACGGTCAAGTCATCTTCCACGCCGCCGATACGACCCAGCTCACCTTCGACATGAACACCGAGTGCGTGGCAAGCTTCTACCACCTTCTTCGTCAGCGCCATATTCTCCGCATAGGGATGGTGCGAACCGTCGATCATGATCGAGGTCCAGCCGTAACGCAAACACTGCATCACCATATCGAAGCTGCCACCGTGATCGAGGTGGAGAATCACCGGTACTTTCGACATCTCTGCCGCCGCTCGCGCAATCGCCGCAGTATAGGCAATGCCCATGTACTTGATAGCACCTTCGGACGCACCGAGGATCACTGGCGAACCTTCTTCATTCGCCACCTCAACGATCGCCTGAGTGAATTCCAGGTTATTAATATTGAATTGGCCTACTGCATACCCGTTTTTCAGTCCATCTTCGAGGACTGCTTTGAAAGATCCAAATGGCAAGATCATCATTCCTCTCCAGTTTACTCTTGTCCCATATCATATCACTGCCGTGGGGAAATCCCTAGCATGGCGCGGGCTTCTGCCGGTGTCGCCAGTTCCCGACCAAGCTCCGCTGCGAGACGGGCAACGCGTTCGACAAACTCGGCGTTACTCTTCGCCAGTCGGCCTTTACTATAGTACAGATTGTCCTCAAGGCCGACTCGTACATGACCGCCTAGCAAAATGCCTGCTGTTGCCAGTGGCAGTTGCGCGCGTCCGATACCGGCGACCGTCCACGTGCACCCTTGCGGGATGCTACGGATCAGATGCATCAGGTGTTCGATCTCACCGGGAATGCCACCTGGCACACCCATGACGAAGTCAAAGTGCAATGGCAATGTCAGCAGTCCTGCTTTGACCAGACGCAAGGCGCCTGCGATCATGCCGACATCAAACACCTCAATCTCAGGCTTAATCCCGCCATCGCGCATCTTCTCGGCGAAGCGCTCGATGTCGTCCGGTCGATTGAGAAACACGTCGCGCCCGAAATTGACAGTACCCGTGGTAAGTGTCGCCATTTCAGGCCGCAACGACAGCACTTGTCCGCGCTCGTCCGCTGTCATCGTCACCGCGCCGCCGGTAGAAACTTGCACGATCACATCCGACCGCTCTGCGATACGCGCGATGATCTCCTCGTAGACTGCCGCATCTTGGGTCGGCGTCCCATCCGCATAACGGGCATGCACGTGGACGATCGAGGCGCCGGCTTCAGCCGCCTCTTGTGCTGCGACCGCCAGTTCTTCAGGCGTGACAGGAAGGGCTGGGTGTTGTGCACGCGTCACTTCTGCGCCGTCTAACGCCGCTGTAATGATCAACTTCTCCATCGCCAACACTCCCTTGGCTTTGCAGTATACCGACGTGGCCGCATCATTTACGTAAGTGTCCCGGGCAGCGCCGTGTTACAGCGCTTTCGGAATCGCACACGTCCCGACTGCGCGGGTGACAAGCTCTGGCGGCTCCACGACTTGCGCGCGCGATGGCACGTCTGGGTCAGTCCCTCCGCGCACGACTTTATATGCAACAAATTCCATCTTGCGCGACCGGTTGCCCACATGGACGATCCGGCCCAGCGCTTCTATGTAATCCCCCGCAAAAACAGGTGCCACAAACACGACTTCTTCATACGCGACAAAGAGCCCTTCATCACCATCATTGCGAATCAAAAGCTCAGTCGCCACATCACCGAAAAGTTGCAACATCTTAGCGCCATCGACTAACCGCCCGGCGTAGTGCGCGTCCGCGTCTGACATCCGCACGCGAATCATCGCTTGCGCTTCTTCACGCTTCAACGGCCGACCCTCCGATCTCTTTCTTGACAAATGCGCGTAACTCATCAATATCAAATGGCTTCGTGAAGTGGCCGATGGCATCAAGCGCTGACGCCTCTTTCACCAGATCCAACTCGCCATATGCGGTCATCATGACAACTTTCAAATGAGGATGTGTTTTACGAATGTTCGTGAGGATCTCAATACCGTCCATGCCGGGTATCTTCATATCGAGCAAGACCAGATCGGGCTCATGCTTGCCGACGATTTGCAAAGCTTCCATACCGCTTCCGGCCAAGAGCACCTCGTACCCTTCTCTTTCCAGCACTTCTTGTAGCAATACCCTAATCCCAAACTGATCATCCACTACTAAGACTTGCTTTTGCATGAGATATCGCCCCCAGTCAAATCATCTCTAGATGAAAATAGCGCTGCATGCAACAAGGGCCAGCGCCTAGGCTGGCCCTTGTTATGTTATGTTCGACATGCACCTATCGATTCCTGCACAGCGTGCCCTACGGTCGAGCCCCTGCCGTTTACTTCGCCAGATGCCGGACCAGTGCCGCTGCCACAAAGTCGCGAAATAGCGGTTGTGGTCGATTCGGGCGAGATGTGAACTCCGGGTGAAACTGTACGCCGACAAACCACGGATGATCGCGCAGCTCGACGATCTCTACGAGTCGTCCATCAGGAGAAGTCCCGCTGATGATCAACCCTGCTGCCTCTAGCTCACTGCGAAACGCGTTGTTAAACTCATACCGGTGCCTGTGCCGTTCCCCTACCTCGGACTGCCCATATGCCGCTTGCGCTTTCGTGTTTGGGGTTAGGTGACACGGGTACTGCCCGAGTCGCATGGTACCGCCCTTGTCTTCGACATCGACCTGATCAGACATCAGATCGATAACCGGATGCTCAGTTAGCCCATTGATCTCGGAACTGTGCGCATCCGACCAGCCGACGACGCTTCGCGCAAACTCCACCACTGCCATTTGCATTCCGAGGCAAATCCC
>JAPNUP010000143.1 GCA_026627345.1 Bacillota bacterium
ACCATCAACCCAATATGGTGGGTATTTAGTATAATAAAATCTCTTTCTTATTTCGCTCCAACCAACGCAAGATGGATCTTCTAAACATTTATTACGAAAGTATAAACTCATGAATAAAAAGAGAATTAAAAAAATAAAAATATTACCTTAAAGGGTTATTTTCCTTGTCTTTGATACTGGTCCGCCAAATGGTGTTCCTACACCAAAGTTCATTGCAGTAGAATTACCGGCGGCTGCGAATGCGTTCTTCCCCCTTTGTTTGATCTCCCTATTTCTCATTTTGACGTATTCAGTGGCAATCGCACTTTCCCTTTTCAGTATCGTTCTCATCCTCGCGTATGGATCCTTTTGGGTGTTTTGTAATCTTTCAACTTCGTCATCTACTTTTGGTTTGAAGTATCTCAAGAACGCAGTTGTGTTTGTTACCCATCTGTCAGCATGGCTCTCTACTCCGTCGATATAATTCTTACCTATTGTTTCATATGTTTTGCCTAGATCTAGATTGTATTTAAATGCTTTAGCTATTGGTCCTCTTGCTTTTTTCTTACCATATGCCATCTTTCTCACCTCATAATTTTATAACTTTTTCTTTACTTGTGGGTTGATACCCAGGATATGGGTATCCGCCAGTTGAATTAAGGGTTGCATTTGTTGAATTACTTGGTCCTGTAAGTTTTCTCCACATTGCTGCTAATTTCGCTGTTTGCCTGGCAGTCTCAACTGCGTTATCTATTCTGGCATTTTGACCTGCTTCACTTTTCTCATAATAGTCTGGATCATTAACCCTAGCTTGGTTCGCAAAACTTTCTATCTGTGGATAGTACCAATTTATATACTCTTGTAAGCCGGTCTTATACCTATTGACAGCATCTTTGGCGTTTTTAGTATACTTAGTCTTGGCAGCTTCCATTGAGTCTTTTATTACTCCCTCATATGCAGCTTCCTTTCCGACCTGTCCTCTAGGTTTTCTTACTGAAAGGCTTATAGTCATACTAACTCTGTTATTAGCGTTACACTGGCATTTAAAAGCTTTTCGGTTTTCCTTACAATTTTTTAATAAAAGACTGAGAGAAAAACTAACTCATTTAAACGAAAAGAAAGAAAAAATATTTTTGTTTTTCAAAATCTTCAAACTATGATAGGAGTTATTAGGGATCCTGATACTATTGCTGTCCCAACACCTATCTGTTCCGCAGATACGATATCCATTACTTCCACTATATAGTTACCAGTTGGCGCTTG
>JAPNUP010000163.1 GCA_026627345.1 Bacillota bacterium
CGTGCCAAAGGCTTGGCTTAGCTCTGCGTCTCAGTCAGGCGGATACCTGAAGCATCATACGTGTCATAGATATTATTGACTCAAGTTTCGCACCCCTACGCAGCCAGCCGCGCCTTGATTGTACTGGGCAGGCAGGCCAAAAAGTGCTGCAAAGCTTCCTGTAGGATCGTCACGTGGCCATCCGTCGTTTGCTCCATGGCTTGGGAAAGCAAGGACAGTAGGATCTGAATGATGTCCACGTAGCGTACGTCGGACATTTCGTCACAAAGTTCCAGAAATAATTGTCCGAACGTGCGTAAATCCTGTTCGTTGCGCGTTTCGACAGCCAGGTAGATGTACCGTGCGAAGACGATGGAGGTGTGCGCGATCATCGAATCGTAGGATCGCCCTTGTAACTCTTTGGCCAATCGGAGGTGAGACTTCACCATTTTGAAGAACACTTCTATATCCCACCGCTTCCCGTAGAGGCGCACCACCTCTTCGTCGGCCATGGTGATATCAGTGCACAGCAACGCCAGCCACTGTTTGGATCGTTGACGGTCACGGACGAAGACGATTTTGGCTTGTACCTCATTGCCATTTTCATCGTTTCCGATCCCCACCACAACGGAAGCCAGGATCTTGGCGCGCCCCCGGCGCTTGGTCAACAACCCATACAACTGCGGCAGGGTCACCTTTTTTCCGTCGTAGAGATAATGAAGCGTTTTGAGTGCCTTGAGCATGCAAATGACGGTCATCTTGTGCTGAACGGCTCGCAGGATCGTGGAAGGAAATGCGAACCAACTGTCAAATAACAGCACGCGTGTCTGGATGCCCATGGCTTGCGCCTGTTCCAAGAGTTCGAATAGCGTCACTGTCGCTTTGCTCATGCTCTCCCGTCGCCTGTGATACCCCGATGTTCTGCGATTCACACTCGGATTTGCCTCTTGTATGCGGTTTTCCACCTTCTCGGAGCTGAGCAACGAGAAGGCGAGAGGAACAAAGGAGTTTCCGTCTGACCAGCCCAGCGTCAACATGCGAAATCCCTTCACAAAACGATGGGCGGCATGATCAAACACCCGCGCGGACAGTTCCACCTTCTTGCTCCGGTTACGGCTATACAGCGAGTCATCGACAATGAGGACATCGACGCGATCTTCGGATGTCAAGGCTTTCATCCGAGCGATCACGGCCGAGCCCAGAAGCAGGAGAAAACGCCGCCAATTGTGGGTAGACGCATTCAAAAAGCGATACACCGTGTCCTTTTTGAAACCGGCATTGCGCTCCTTCTCCAGGTTCCAGGAAAGGTCACGTCCAGAGAAGACGAGGGCAAAGAGAAACTGAAACAGGCGGAGGGCAGGCACCCCTGCTTTCTTGGTGATCCGGGACTTCGAAAGAATCGAGGCAAGACGGTACTCGGAAAAGAAGGTCAAGGCGGATGCAGGGAGTTGATTGGGAGATGGGTTTTCGCGTACCATGTAAGAAACACACTCACTTTCGGTAAATTGGTTGTCTCAGCAACACCATTTTACCAGAGTAGAGGGTGTTTTTCTTTTATATAACGACGCACATACCAGACAGGGCGCGGGATAACGCGCCATTTTCAGGTGCGAAACTTGAGTTAAGTGTTCCTTCGGCAACTGAGATAAGAAGTCACACTGTGAGCGTATTAGTTGTCCAGCTACCCACTCTGTCACCCGCCGTCCGTTTTCGGACATCGCTGGAGGTAGTGGTTTCCCGTCAAAAGCCATCACTATTTCACGGTCCCCATTACCTCGGATGAAGCGAGCATTATCCAGCGATAAAAGCCGTTCCAATGTCTCCCGAGGCATGGGGCCG
>JAPNUP010000006.1 GCA_026627345.1 Bacillota bacterium
CAATCTACTTTTTCTTTCAGAAAAAGGGGAAATTGAGAATATTTTCTTCTGTTTTGAATGAAAAAAATAGAGAGAAATATTTATATATTTATTTTGAGTAAAGTAATGGTAGTGAGAAGTATGTCAATAGAGCTAAGTCCAGATGAGATAAAGAAGTTAGTTGAGAAGGCAATAGGTAGTGAGGAAGAAAGATATTTTATATTAGTTTTTGAGGAAATTAGCGATTATACGAGTACGAATTGGTTCACGCGCCATCATCAGGTAATCCATGGAAAAGTTCAAAAGATAATACTGGATGAAGAAGAGGAAGGTAGAGGCGATATCTTTAAAACATACATAGCATTGATACCCCAAACCAAAGAGATTGTGGTCAGGGTTGAGGAAAATTCTGACCACGAGAATTGGAGGCAAGTGTATTTCTACGTTTTTTTAGCAAATAAAGGCTGGGTCAAAGTCCAATAAGTTAATCTTTTTTTTATTTTATTTTCTGTTTTATTTTCTGTTTTTGTTTTTGCAAATTTAGCAAAAATGTTATTTTTTTTATCACTAATTCTCTTCATCAAGAAAGTTTGAACAAAAAAATATATTAAATTTGAGATAGTTTTACTATCCCGTAACCTTTGTTCTTTTTTGCCCCTAGTCTTAAAATTAGGGGCAATTTGACATTCTGAGTAAATGTAAGAGTTGTTTGTATTTTGGTGCCTGGTATGATATATTCGTAGTTTGTTAGCGAGACTCCAGCCTTCTTTGTTGCAATCCTTATGTAGTTCTTAGGAACTGTTATGATCCCTGTTACAATTATATTTTCGTATTCTCGATACTGTGTTCTCAATGCCCCAGTTATTGCAGACGTTGAAATTAATGCGTCACAGGTTGAGGTTCTTTCAAATGCTCTATCAAGATGGATAACTAGGTCTTTCAATTCTGAATCGTAGCATTTTTCTAAATCTTTTAACATTAATTGTTTCATGTATTTATTTGGTGAAAGTGCTGGCGAAATCAATGGTGTTATTATCTCAATTTCTATATCTTTCAAAAATAAATTTTCATTGTTAATTACGTTTTTTGTCATACGTTTCTATACGTAAAAAAAATATATAAATATATTCATGTGGAAATGCAATCAAAAGATTTATATATTTATTTTGCGCATATATCATTGCCAGATCCCAGATGATGGCGTTTGTACAATTCTTTTTTCATCGGCTACTCATGAACCCTGCCCATAAAGAATGGGCAGGGGGATTCTAATTCTTGTTTATTCTTTTTATTAAATTCAAAAATATTTACAATTATAAAAAAACTCTAAAATTCAAATATTTTAGTTTTGTCATCAAGATTG
>JAPNUP010000018.1 GCA_026627345.1 Bacillota bacterium
ACATGCCCAGACTGTTCACCCCCGAGCATGAAGCCGCCGTCACGCATTGCCTCCATGACATAGCGATCACCTACCGAAGTGCGAACGAGTTCGATGCCGAGTTCCTTTGCCGCTTTGACAAATCCATAGTTACTCATCACCGTCGTCACTAGCGTATGCCCACGCAACGCTCCGCGCGCCACGAGATCTTGCGCGCAAATCAGCATGACGCGATCGCCGTCCACGATCTGCCCCTGCTCGTCGATCGCAATCAACCGATCGGCATCGCCGTCAAATGTGAGTCCTACATGCGCGCCGATCGCTTTCATCTTCGCCGCAAGAGCCTCGGGATGCGTCGAACCACAGGCGACGTTGATGTTGCACCCGTCCGGCTCAGCCGAGAACACATGTACATCTGCGCCAAGCGCTTGTAGTACGCGCGGGGCCACCTCGTACGCAGCACCATTGGCAGTGTCGATCGCCACCACCATGCCTGATAGTGAGTGCCTCACTGTGCCTTGCAAAAAGGTGATATAAGCAGCGAGTGCCTCCGGATAATCGCGCATCCGGCCCACGTCAGCCCCAGTAGGCCGTGATGCCGCGTCCACGTGTCCCATCTGCGCTTCGATCTCATCTTCCTTGGCATCCAGGAGTTTAAAGCCATCCGGCCCAAAGAACTTGATGCCGTTGTCCTCCATCGGATTGTGCGAAGCCGAGATCATGATCCCCGCCGCGGCGCCGATCGTGCGCGTCGTATAGGCGACACCAGGCGTAGGAATCACGCCGAGACGCCACACATGTCCACCAGCCGCCATCACGCCAGACGCGAGTGCACACTCCAACAAATCACCGGAGATACGCGTATCTTTGCCCACTACAAATACCGATGGTCCGCCTTCTGCAGCCCCCAGTACGACTGCTGCTGCATATCCGAGCTTGAATGCGAGTTCCGGTGTCAACTCACGGTTTGCTACCCCACGTACGCCATCTGTGCCAAATAACCGAGCCAATCGTCAGTCGTCCCTTCGTTATACCTGTATACTTTACGCGCGCGGAGTCACAGTGACCACAATGGTTTTCGGAGCTATGTTCGACACGCTGCAGCCTGGCGGCAACGTGACATGTACAGGTACAGCCGTCTTTTTACCGACCGCCAGCGCACTCACGTCGACAAACGCCTGCACATCTTCAGCCGTCAACGTACTGACTTCCTGCGCCGGACCCGAAATCACGAGGTTCACTTGCCCTCCGCCTGCCAACTTGTACGCATCCGCGCTATTTTCAAAAGCGAGTTGGACCGGCACATGTGTGAGACTGACCGTACCGCTTTGCCCGATCGAAACGGTTACTGCGACTAGCGGTTCGCTAATGCGCGCTCCCGCGAAGGGAATCGGAACAGACTCATACACCGTACGACCCGTCTTCCACCCACTCACATTGATCGGTGACAGAGTGAGGCTGTGCACCTGCAGCAACTGCGTGGATGGCCCATACACCAGAACGGCTCCCGGCTGCGCACTGACGCCAACCACCGCGTAGCCCGGCGCCGGTTGACCGCTCGTCTGCACCTGCAACGGGATGGTCGTCTGCTGCCCATGCACTGGCAGGTGCACGAAAACCGATGCCGGCTGAATACTGACCCCCGTCAGCACACGACCGGATGCGTCAACCGCCACCACAGGCACGCGTCGCGAAATATCGGTGAGCGCGCCTTCCAGATTGATCGGCAACTCCAACCGTTTCACCTGATGAACCAGCGTATCAGGTCCACTGACGCGCACTTGTGCACTGGAAAGACGCGCTTGTCCCACTGTCAGCCCGGTTTGCACTGCCCCTTCCAGTTGCACCCGCGGCGCCAAATACATCGTAATCCGCTGCTGCAAATCGGCTTCAACAGTGGTTGACTCAGGCGTATAGTTGACAGCGCTGGTAGGGACATTCTCAATTACCACTGGGACTTGATGTACGCCTGGCCCCAGCTTTCCAGCCTTGGCCACGGCGCGAATGCCAGACGCCTCCGCCTCCACCGTAGCCACATCGATAATGCTGCCGCTGACCGACACGTTCAACTTTCTAGGGCGTACACTGACGGCGATCATCTTCGAGGATGTATATACCGTGACCGGGATGTTGTGCAAAACGGCGGTCGTGGATGCCAGTCCGTTGGCCGACTGTCCGCCTTCTCCAGAATTGACCATGACCCATAGTGTCAAGCCCAGCACTAAAGAAAGCAACCGCACAAACAAATTGCTTTCGAGCCATCCAGAACGCCGCTTCACACAGTTCCCTCCTTACGAGGGAATAAGCGAAAACCACCGGTCCGAGAAGGATTCATCCCTTGCGTGAGTCTTTCCATCAAACCTGCTTCGTCCAAATCGCGGTACAGTACACCCGCCTCGGCCACGGAAATCTTACCTGTCTCTTCCGAGACGACTACTGCAAGCGCATCAGAGTGCTCAGTAATCCCTACTGCCGCTCGATGTCGGGTACCGAGCTCCTTGCCAAGTGCCAAACTGTCTGACAGCGGAAGATAGCAAGAAGCCGCAATAATTCGGTCATCGCGAACCACCATCGCTCCGTCATGCAAAGGGGTGTTCGGAATGAACCCGTTGATCAACAACTCTTTGCTCACAATGCCGCCAATTGGGATGCCTGTCTCCACGTATTCATTCAGTCCCGTGTCTCGTTCGAGCACGATCAAGGCGCCAATCCGATTCTTGGCAAATACCTGCGTGGCGGTAGCCAACTCTTTTAACGTGCGGTTGGCATCCTGAGAATGCGAAAGTGCGTTCGAGAAATGAAACAGGTTCGTGCGTCCGAGCTGTTCAAGACCACGGCGCAACTCCGGTTGGAAGATAACAGGTATAGCAAACAAACCGATCGTCAACACCTCATTGAGCAGCCAGTTCAAGGCCTGCAGGTGTAAAAGTCGGCTGAGTCCTGTAGCCACTAAGAGCGTAATGATGCCCTTCAGCAATTGCACAGCTCGCGTCCCGCGAATCAACAAGATCACGCGGTAAAACACGTAGGAGACAATCAGGATATCAAATACGTCAAACAGCGTAAATTTTCGCAAAAGGATAAGTACCTGATCCATATCGTATCACCCACATGCTTGTCCACGCCCTGAAAGAGCAGCCAGTCGGCTTACTGCTCTCTCGTCATCAGTCCACCCGTGCCGCGAAGCGGGCGCTTTTGGGGGACTTCTCTCACTGCCTCCAGAATGCGATCGCGCAGGCCCGGTGGCGCCGCAAATTTCTGCAACGACCGCAACCCTTGCTCAACCATCTCCAGATCCATCACATGCCGCCCACAGTCGGTACATGACGCAGCATGCGCACGCGCCTTCCGAACATGAAGGTGATCGTCACCATCAAAATGGTAGTGCATACTCCTTTGCGCTTCCTCACACGTCATGATCAACCCCTCCTTCACCTAACTGCACTGTTACGATACGGGGGCCCGTGCCAACAGTTCCTTTAGCGCTTCACGCCCGCGATGAATCCGCGTCTTCACAGTCGTGATCGGAACGTGGAGTACATCGCTGATCTCTTGCAAAGAGAGTTCCTGAATGTAGCGCAAAATAATAACCGTTTGATACAAAGGAGGAAGATCCCCGAGTGCGCGCTGCACTTCGTTACACGTCTCACTTTGCATCAGCAAGTCTTCCGGACTCGGGTCCGGACTAGCCAACCGCTCGTGCCAGTCTTGTAGGCTTTCAACACCGTCTGTTACTTCTGCATCCAGTGAACTGACAGCCTTTCGCTTACGCAATCGGTCAATGCATACATTCGTGGCAATTCGATAAAGCCAGGTGGTAAACTTGAACCGTTCATCATACCTGCGCAGTTGCGTGTAGACGCGCAAAAACGTCTCTTGTACAGCATCTTGCGCTTCTGCGGAATTGCTCAAAAAACGAAACGCCAATGTGTATAACTGATCTTCATAGGCTTGCACGATCGCCGTAAAGGCGTCTAGATCGCCCGTCTGGGCCCTGAATAAAACACCTTGCTCCACCCGTTCCATGACGACCTCCACACTACAACGCACGGTCTTTCTCTTCACCTAGAGTCATTATACACTTCGCGCTGCGTGTTGTCTCGAACCGGACGCTCTCTTTTTACGGCTGATTACGCGACCTTGCGCCGCTTTAGGCAAAGCCTTGCGATAGGTTTGAAAAATAGCTTCCGCGATCCGTTCATGCCCTGCGTCATTGGGATGTATCGGATTGCGCAGCAGGCGAAAGTCCTGCAATTCACCACGCCGAAAACCACTGACGAGCCGTTCTTCTTGTCCGCCGTACATGGCATCCACAGGCGCGAGCAAGCACCCGCGAGACTGTGCGATCTCCTTGAGCAAACTGTTGATTCCGGTCACCGCCATCTGCGCCACCTCAGCTTTGGGGAACGGGTTGTACACGGTACACAGTACAACCTTGGCGCTTGGATTTTTCACGGCAATCCCGAGGATCTCATCGACCTTCGGGTGAAACGATCGGCGCAAGCGCTCCATGGCTTCGTCAGGGTCGTCAAGAAACCACGGAAATTCTTTAAGCAAGTCATTGCCGCCGATCATCAAAGTGACCAATTCCGCTTCTTGCAGGATACACTCTGGTATACGATCGAGCGACCGTAAAAGTTGCGCGGACGTCCACCCCGGTTTGGCATGCACGTACGTGCTCGTCCTGCGCAACCGATTGAGTTTTCTGGTCAACACATCTACGTAGCGCCTTTCGAGCGCCGTAGAGTCATAGCCGTGTGTAATCGAATCACCAAGTGCCAAATAGATCATCGCGCACCTCACTGACGATAGATGTTTGCGTCTGTCAGTTGACGGGGTCTGAGCACCCCGTCACATTGATATCGTCAGTGGATGCGACAAAGGCGGTTGCCGTCACCTGCAACCGCCCATGTAGAGGAGCACATGCAGTCTAGTCAGACACTTTGCGACGCCTTCTTTTTCTCCTCCAGCCAATCGAGTAACTGTCCGGATTCAGCCAAGTGCGCCAACTGATCGACCGCTGTATCCAAATCGGTGCCATCGATCTGCAAAAAGCCGTACTCGTACTGCAACATGGCGTGTCGATAACGCGGGTCGTAGTATTCGTCTAGCAGATCAGAGACGAGCGCATGATAATTCCCCGCCTCCAAGTTTGCAAAACAGCGTTTACGAAGATCTGGTGAAAACCGGCGTTCGATACGTTCGACCGCCCTCCGGACTTCAGTGGCAAACACCTGTGCGTCCGCGAGTTGATACTGCAGGAGTGTTCGTTCTACCCGCGTAAGCAGGTCAGCGGTTACTTCGACATTCACGCCTGCCAGTTTGGCCGCGAACAGTCCATCCGGCATACTCACATGGCCGATGCGCTTGCTTTCCGCCTCCATGAACAGATAAGGGGCACCTTGCCACCGCCGCAGCGCAGCAAACAAGAGGGAGTCAAACTGCCGTTGATTAGTCGGCGTCAACCCGATGCTGCCGAACACAGAGCCGCGATGGCAAGCGTACGCTTCTAGATCGAGTACAGGCAGCCCGCGCTTGGCCAGCCGCTCCAAAAGCATCGTCTTGCCAACCCCGGTCATCCCGTGGATGACAATCAGTGGGGGCAAAGACGCTGGGCTAATAGCGGCTAGTGATGCAGTCACGTGTTGTCTGTAAGCGCGATAGCCTCCTGCTAGACGAACCACCGGTAGTCCCATGAGTTCAACGAGCAGCGCAACGGTCTTACTGCGCATGCCACCGCGCCAGCAGTATACAGCGGCCGTTCGCCCTGCGATGGCCTCGTGTAAAGCGGCGACGAGTTCCGGCAACTTCTCTCCGTAGATGCGCACGCCAAGTTCGCGTGCCGCCTCTGGGCTTTCGTGCTTGTAGATCGTGCCGATTAAAGCGCGCTCATCATTATCAAATAAAGGAACGTTGATTGCGCCTGGCATGGCCGACTCTACCCACTCACCCGGTGAGCGTACGTCGATCCACGTCAGATCGTCCCGCAGTAAAAGTTCCTCATACGTAAAATCCTGCATATTCACATCTCCCGCTACTTCGCTCGACGCTCACATGACTCTCAGTCCAAGTAGTGAAGCGGCCAATTCCACAGCCATGATCCCCGTCCGATTTTCGGAATCAAGAATCGGATTAACTTCCACAAAGTCCACTGAAGTCACACATCCAGCCGCCGCCAACATCTCCATCGCCAAGTGGCCTTCGCGATAAGTGAACCCGCCGTTGACAGGCGTCCCTACCCCTGGCGCGTACATTGGATCCAAACCGTCGAGATCCACGCTGAGGTGAACGCCTGTCGTCCCCTCCGTCGCGATCGCAATCGCTTGCTTCATCACCGCACTCATACCTTGTTCATCTACATCAGCCATCGTAAAAACGTGCATACCTGACTCCAAGATCAGCTTGCGCTCATCTGCATCAATCGACCGCGCACCCACCAAAACGACGCGATCAGCCTTCAGCTTCGGCGAAAAGTCGCCCAAGTTGACCAGATCTGGATGACCATAGCCTAGCGAAGCCGCGAGCGGCATCCCGTGAATGTTGCCACTCGGCGTGGTCTCATCCGTGTTCATGTCCCCGTGCGCGTCAAACCAGATACATCCGAGATTCCCGGAAGCTTCGACGGCGCCTGCGACACTGCCGATCGACAGACTGTGATCCCCACCGAGAACCAGCGGTAACGTGCCTGCCCGAATGGCATCACGCACCCGGACGCGAAGCTCTTCACAGACTTGCTTGACCTGCCGCAGATACTTAAGCTTTTGATCCCCTTGATCGCGCGACTCTGGTTGCGGCACATCGATATTCCCAAGGTCCTCAACCGTGTGACTCAGCGCTCGCAACTTATCTGCCAGTCCAGCGTAGCGAATGGCACTCGGTCCCATATCCACTC
This sequence comes from Bacillota bacterium, assembly GCA_026627345.1. Lineage (GTDB taxonomy): Bacteria > Bacillota > Bacilli > Alicyclobacillales > SLC66 > JAPNUJ01. Next base: position 6,872 of record JAPNUP010000018.1, read on the forward strand.
CGCGTCGACCTTGTCCAAGGTCTGAGGGAACGCCGATCACGCGAATAGGTCGTTTCATGTGTTGAGATGTCATAGACAAAACCCTCCCGTTATGTCAAAATGCGATGTGTTGCAAATGCTGTGATGTTGCGAAAATACGCTAGGTGCCATAGCACCATCTGCATGTGACAAGCCAAAGCCTTACCTCTGGAGGTTGCCCCGTTGTCTAGAATTTTGCCGTCTGACAGTGAAGTGTTTCTTCTTAGTTTCGCCCAGCTCGACTACGCCTTAGCCATCGACCCGCTCCAGCAGGAATATGTACAGGCGCGACTCGACATTGTGGCGCGCTTGTCCCGCGAACTCGGCATCACGGAACTGCAGTTACTGGCACGTTCCCAGGATACTTACACGGTCGCCTACAAACAAGGCGGGGAGTCCCGGTTGATCGAGTTTCCTTTTGAAGAGATCGAGGACTTCGTATAACACGGCCTTACGCGTGCCCCAAGGCAAGGCGCAGCAGTACCGGGGTGATGTGACTCTCGATGAATGCCGCGACGAACAGCAAGCCCGTTACCCACAACAGTGTGGGGACTGCTGCGTACACCGTACGCTTCCACGTAGCCCGATCGGCTCGCTTGGTGATCGTGCGCCAGACGAGCCAGCCCAGACGCATACCAAAGCCACTAGCCAGGCAGTAGGCGGGGATCTCAAAGATACCGTGTGGCACAATGCCGGCAAGCACAATCACCACTGGATTGGCATGTGCTGATACGGCCAGTTGGCGTACGACATACCCTACCAGTGCCCCGTTCATCACCACACCGAGAATCGGCAATAGCCCGAAAAAAAGCCCGCCTACCAACATGTAAAGACTCACTGTCCAATTATTAGCAAACAGCATCCACTCTGTCGCCCATGCCGATTGTGATTTCATGGATACGGCTTCTTTACGCACACTTTGCACCAGCGGCGTCAGAACATGCCCGAGGCTACCTGCCAGGGCTGCACCCAGGATCGCACCGACGAGAAACAGGCCTGCAGCTATCCAAAAGGTTATAGCGCCTTGCGAACTCCGTTCCCTCGCACCCATCATGGTTTATCCATTCCTTCGCATGAATCTGTGATCTCGAGCGCACACTTCCAGTAGTACGATACTCGAGGAGGAATCACCCTGTGATGAGGATTTCCCGCCGTCTGGCACGAAACACCGCACGCACATTGGCTACTTTATGTACCGTCGCCGCGGTGTATACGGGCACACTTTTACCGCCTGCAGATGCCAAGACAGCACCAAAGCCAGTTGTTCCACCAACCGCCATCTATAAAGTGGACACAAACCAAAAGGTTCTGGCACTGACTTTTGACATTTCCTGGGGAGAGAAGGCGCCAGGCCCCATCCTGGATATCTTAAAACAAAAAAATGTGACCAAAGCGACTTTCTTCTTGTCAGGTCCATGGGTCAGCCACCACATCGATATCGCGAAGCGCATCAAGTCGATGGGATATGAAATCCAAAGCCACGGTTATATGCACAAGAATTACTCCGAGTACAGCGACAACTGGATGCGCGATCAGGTGCGCAAAGCTGAGCGCAGTATCTACGATGCCACCGGAGTCAAGACTACCATGATTCGTACGCCAAACGGCGACTTGAACAAACGAGTTGTCGCCACGCTGACGGGCATGCACTACACAGTGATTCAGTGGAACACCGACTCTCGCGACTGGATGAATCCAGGGGTAGAGGCGATCAAACAACGCGTCTTAACCAAAGCCGTACCGGGCGACATCATCTTGATGCATGCGAGTGATTCATGCAAACAGACGCATTTGGCGCTGCCAGCCATCATCGATGGATTGCGTGCCAAAGGGTACCACTTCGCCACCGTCTCGGAGCTTCTGTCCGGTGCCCAAGTGCAATCGAAAGTGCAGTAATTCGTGGCCCATGCTCAGGCGTGATCGATCGGTGATTAGCTACTCACCGATCGATCACTCTGTGGACAGGAAATCACATCTCACCCCTTTGCATAAGGAACACAGGCATGGACACCGTAATCACAGAGGAAGGAGTGGGTGTCATGCGGAGCATCCGTGCGCACCACCAGGGTGACAGGCGGAAGTTTCATCGCCTGTTCCAATTGCTCGTACCGTCGCTGTTACTCGCCTCTTGCTATACGTTGTCCGGCTGTGGAGAGGATTCGGCAGGCGCTGACGTTGCCGGAGCATCCCAGAACCAAGGGCAACAAAAGCAACAGTCAGGTAGCCCAACCAGCTATCCTGAAGTGAAATCGATGGTCCTGGACATTTTACACAGTAAAGAGGGTATGGCTACTTTACAGGATACCATGTCCAGCCCTGAATTTAAACGGGCCACCGCGATCACCAACGGCGACATTCAAGCAGCGGTCGAGAAGACTTTGCAGCAAGGCCAAAATAAACATTTTCTCGCCGATCAGATGAAAGACACACAGTTCGCAGCTGCAGTGGTCAAGGCGGCTGAGCCGCAGATGATGGATATACAGCGACAGCTCATGCGCGACCCCACCTACCAGAAGGATTTGTTGACACTCATGAAGTCACCAGAGTTTCAACAGTCCCAGCTGGAGTTGCTCAAGTCCCCTGAGTATCGCAAAGAAGTGATGAAGATCATGACTGAAGCTTTACAGGAACCGACCTTTCGATTGCTCTTTACAGACAGCATGAAAGAGGCCGTAAAGGCTGCCGGCGGCGGGCAACAAGACAAGATGGACAAACAGCAACAGAGCAAAGACAAGAGTAAAGACAAAGATAGTGGCGGGGAGAAAGAAGAAGGCGGCGAGGATAGCGACAGCGGTGAAGATAGCGGTGGGGGAAGTTGACAAAAGAGCCGTAGTTGGTGAGAGCTGCAATCTGCTCATCCAACTACGGCTCCTTCTTTGCCCGAAGACTTACTCCATGACGGCCATATGACTGCTGCCGCCTTTCGCGCCTTCTGCTGTACCGACAGGTGCTTTCTTCCCGCCGATAAACAGTACGCTCACCCACGCCAGAGCGGCGAAGATCACCGCTACGAAAAACGCGTCCTTCATGCCTTGCGTAAATGCCCATTGCTGGAGAAACCCGAGCAATTGCTGCACCTGCACGGCGCTAGTCGCCCCGAACACACTCGGCATGCTTCCTCCTAGATGAATACTTTGCAAAGCTTGATCACTCAAGCGACCCGTAAAGCTCATGAGGTGCTGAGCCGTATCGGTCTGCATGACAGTACTGAGATAAGCTGTGCCAATGGAACCCGCGACATTTCGAGTCGTATTTTGCAAGGCGGTCGCCCGGCTGATCAGGTGTCTTGGCACGTCGTTCATCCCTGCAGTCGAAATCGGCATCATGGCGAGACCCATCCCAGCCGACCGAAGCATGTAAATGATGACGATCATGCCCATCGTCCAGTAGATGTTCAACTCTGTCATATACAGCGTCGTGAGGGCCATAACAGCCAGACCGATCAGCGCCAGAGGTCGAGCGCCGATGCGGTCAAAGAGATTGCCGCTGATTGGCATGAGCACCCCTGTAATCAGCGCACCGGGCAGTACCAGTAGACCTGTCTGCAGTGGTGAGAGACCCACGTAGTCCTGTAGGAAGATCGGCAAAATGAAGAGCACACCGAGCATCGCTACGTTCAAGAGGCTACTGGCAATCAGCGAGACCAAGTACACCTTACGCTTTAACAACCGCAAATCCAGCATCGGATTCGTTGCAGTCAGTTCGATGGCGACAAAGAGCGCCAAGAAAACGAGACCCGCAACCAAGAAGGAAATAATGGTAATCGATCCCCACCCGTCCGTCGGTGCCTCGGAGAGCGCATACAAGATGCAAAAGAACCCGATAAGCGACGTAGCGAAGCCGGGAACATCGAGCTTCTCCGACATCTTCCCTTTGATGGCGGGAATAGTGGCTGCAACGAGAAGTAGACTGACAATCCCGACTGGAACATTGATGTAGAAAATGAGTCGCCAGTTCACATATTCAACCAAGTAGCCGCTCAGTGTCGGGCCAAGGGCTGGAGCAAACATTAAGGCGATGCCCCAAATCCCCATGATCGTCCCGCGTCGCTCCGGCTTCGACATGCTAAACAGAATCGTCATACTGACAGGCATCAACATAGCGCCGCCCACCGCCTGAATCACCCGGAAAATGATGATGGAACTCGTGCTCCAAGACAGACCACATAAAGCCGAACCAATGGTAAAAATGGCGAGCGCGATCATGTAAATGCGCTTTTGCCCGAAACGGTCACCGAGATAGCCACTGATCGGGGTGAGCATCCCAGTCACCAGTAAGTACGCCGTCAGGACCCATTCAATGTCGTTCTGTGTTGCGGCAAACACGGACATCATCTTTGGAATGGCGACGTTTACGACGGTGCTGTCCAGAATGGCCATAAACACGCCGAGTACCACGCTGATCAAAGCGATAAAGCTAATTCCAAATCGTTCTTGAAATGATGCCACGCTGTCCCCTCCTTTCAAAACTTATCGGATCGACAGAGTCTTGTTGCATCAGCTGTTATTGGTATGAATCACGACGTTGGCACTCATGCCAGGAATAAGGGTCTTGCCTGTGTAGCCACCGTTTAGACTAATTACCACAGGAATGCGCTGCTCAACTTTCGTGTACGTGCCAGAAGCCGATGTGAGATTCGGCACAGCGGATAAGGCCGCCTGTGTATAATCTGCAATCGATTGAACGGTGCCTTTAAAATCTGTACCTGGAATCGCAGCGATGTAGACGTCTACCGTTTGACCCACGCTAACGTTGCGAATCTGACTCTCCGGTACGTTCGCCGTAACATCCAAGTCATTCATGTCCACCACTTGCGCCAGCACTTGCCCCGGCTCGACCATTTGACCGACGCTCGCGTTGTTTTGCACGATACTGCCGCTGATCGGCGAAGAGATCGTCTCCGCATTGGTCAGATCGTTTTGTAAGGTTGTGCTGTGAGCCACCGCGGCGCCTAGTCCTTCGTTATTCGCGAGCACAGAGGCGTTGCTTTGGACACCGAGGACGTCGCCTTGGTTCAAAGTCGTATTCACTGTTCCATACCATGAGTTCAGCCTGCCTGCGAATTGTACTGTGATCGGCACCATCGTGCCTGTCACCTGAGCATCATCCGTCGATACGTAGTTTGTGCTGTTGGTGTAGTAAACATAGCCGCCAAAAAGGACAGCTGCCACGATGATGATGACCAGGAAGTTAATCAGGATGACCCGTACATAGCTGGTTCCCGCCACTGGTTTTCACTCCTGTCTGTCGGTAATCGGTTAACGATCGATCTGTACTTCTGCATTCATGCCAGGCACCAGATTCTTGCCTTCGGTCCCTTGAATCGAGATGTATACAGGCACGCGTTGCACCTGTTTGTTGAAGTTGCTGTTCAAGTTGGTATCTGGAAC
>JAPNUP010000024.1 GCA_026627345.1 Bacillota bacterium
CCAATCCACCTTCAACGGTTTTCAGTTCACTTTTAACGGGCTGACTAACTACGGCATCGTGTTTGCTAACCAACAGTTCTGGCAGGCGCTCGTGTTCACACTGGTGTATGCAGTGATTACGGTAATCGTAGAGTTGGTGCTTGGACTGCTCGTCGCCCTCGCACTGAACCAGCCCATTCGCGGTCGCGGCCTGGCTGTCGCCGTAATGCTCGTGCCGTGGACACTGATCACTGTCATTTCCGCGCAAATGTGGGACTACATCTACAACGGCGTTTATGGGGTCTTGAATTATATCCTGATGTCCGTGCACCTGATTCAGGCGCCGGTCTTGTGGCTCGGGCAACCGACACTTGCGACCGTGTCCATGATGGTCGCGGACATTTGGAAGACAACCCCGTTTGTGACCATGATTTTATTGGCCGGGCTACAACTGATTCCAGATGACTTGTATGAAGCTGCCAAGATTGACGGGGCAACCGCATGGCATCGGTTTTGGAATGTGACGTTTCCTCTACTTAGACCGAGTCTGGGATTGGCGACGCTGTTTCGCATGCTGCAGGCATTCGGACTCTTTGACCTTCCGTTTGTACTCACAGGTGGGGGTCCCGGCACGAGTACGACGTCGATTGCCATGCTCGCTTACCGCGCGATCTTCAACGATGGCAACTATGGACCAGGCACGGCCGTTGCGGTGACGACTGTCGCTTTTGTCGTCGTGCTGGCGGTGTTCTCTTTGAAGGCGTTTCGAACACAGGTGGGTGAAGTCGAAGCATAGAAAGGAGCTTGACAAATGAGTCTGGCCAGTCCGTCGCTGAGTCGCAGTATGAGTCATCGCAGTATCTTGGGCCGAAAGTTTATCGGCTACCTGGTGCTGGTGCTCATGCTCCTGATCATTATTGCACCGTTTTACTGGATGGTGATTACCTCGTTCAAGGGGAACCTGGAGATCAGTAACTTTCCACCGACCTTGTTCCCGCAACATCCAACCGTTTCCCAGTATACACAGGCGTTTGGACAGTACGGATTTGGCGTGTATTTCCGCAATAGCGTGATCGTCTCGATCTCGGCCACCATCATCGTCGTCCTCTTAGCTTCGATGGCGAGCTATGCGATTGCACGCTTGCCAATCAGAGGGAAAGCCTCGTTGATGGTGACTTTACTAGCCATCTCGACTTTTCCACAGGTGGCTGTGATATCACCTCTCTTTATCCTCATGGAGCGCCTTGGTTGGCTGAACAGTTACCAAGCCCTCATTATTCCGTATACGGCTTTTAACCTGCCCTTTGCAATCTGGGTGATGCGTACCTATTTTGTCGGCATCCCGAAGGAACTCGACGAAGCGGCAAGAGTAGATGGTGCTGGGATTATGACAACGATTTTTCGCGTCATCTTACCTCTAGCGACGCCAGGGCTCTTCACAGGTGCTATCTTCACATTCGTGGCTTGTTGGACAGAATTTTTCTTCGCGCTTGTGTTTAACAATGACACAGCTTATCGGACCATTCCCATCGGTATCGCGCTGTTTTCTGGTCAGTATACGATTCCCTATGGCACCATTTTTGCGGGTTCCACTGTGGCGGTTGCACCGATTGTGATCCTCGTCTTGCTGTTTCAAAAATGGGTTGTGGCAGGTCTCACTGCAGGCGCCGTCAAAGGATAAACTTTGACGGCTGTTTCCTCTCCATGCTTACGTTCTCCTTCGCTTCCCTAAGTCCCCCTGCTATTAACAATGTCAACAACTAGTGAACGAGAAGGAATTCTGGCGCGAATCGTCGAACCTCTACAGGTAATCATCGAATTGGTGTGTAGAAGCGACGGGGGTTAGTCACGTGTCAGGTGCACAAAGCGAGATAGATATCGCTGTAACGCGTTCGCAAGTCAGTGCCGCGGCGTCTGCTTCTGCAGAGCGCGTCTTGGAAAACGTGAGTAAAGTGATCGTTGGAAAAGCGGACGTGGTTCGTCTATGTCTGGTTGCCATCATTGCGCGCGGACACGTGCTTTTGGAGGATGTGCCAGGCGTCGGTAAGACCGTTATGGTACGGGCGCTTTCTCGCAGTCTCGATTGTGAATTCAAGCGAATTCAGTTCACTCCAGATTTATTGCCCTCTGATGTGACAGGAACGTCTATTTTTAATCAACGCAGCGGCGACTTCGAATACCGGGAGGGCCCCATATTCAGTCAGATCGTCTTGGCTGATGAGATTAACCGGACATCACCGAAGACCCAGGCAGCGCTTCTCGAAGCGCTCGAGGAGCGCAGTGTTTCGTTTGATGGCGTCACTCATGAATTGCCGTCGCCTTTTTTTGTGTTGGCGACTCAAAATCCGATTGAGTATGAAGGCACCTTCCCGTTACCGGAAGCACAGTTGGATCGTTTCTTGCTCAAGCTGGCCATTGGTTATCCGAGTCCTGAGGATGAATTGGAAGTCTTGTTGCGCGGCACGACTGGTGTGCGCGTGGACGACTTACAGCCGGTGGCGCGACCAGAGGATCTGATCGCTTGGCAAACGGAGGCGGCGCAGGTACATATCGACCCTTCGCTGTACGCCTACATGGTGGAGATCGTCCAGAAGACCCGCCGTCATGCCAAGGTATACCTAGGCGTTTCTCCGCGTGGCGGTTTAGCGCTCGCGCGTGCAGCGCAAGCAGTCGCCTTTTTATCACAGCGCACCTATATTCTGCCTGACGATGTCAAGATGCTGTGTAAACATGTCTTGGCGCATCGTATGATGTTACATCCGGAAGCGCGGTTTCAAGGCGTCACGCCGCATGATGTGATTGATGACATTTTACGTGACACTGCTGTACCCGTAGGGGTCGCCGGAAAGTAGGGAATGCGATGCGTAACGTTCTGGTGTTGCTTTCCTTATATTTGGTGCTCATTGTCGTTTACGTACTTGCACGCATCTATGGCGGATTCGGCCCGTGGTTTTTGTTTGGCGCACTGATTTGCATGTCGCTGTACGAGACTGCTACTTATCGGTCTTTGCGCAGGCGTTACGCGATGACCCGGCATGTGTCTGTTTCGCGATTAGCGGCAGGCGGGACCGTGGAGATTACCTTGGATGTGCAGATCTCGCGCAGTGGGTGGATCCCACTGCATTGGCTGCGCATCGAGGATGATCTGCCACCTAAGCTCATGGTGCGACTGGCGCAGCCTTATCAGATGACCTATCCATGGCGAGACCGGCAAACCACTGTTCGCTATATGATCGATCACATTCCACGAGGCTCCTACCGAATGCCGGGAGCTTACGTGGTTAGCGGCGATATATTTGGGCTGTTGAATCGCCGAGTGTACGTGCCTACAGCTGGGCAGGTGATCGCTTACCCTGAGACAAGGCGGCTGATGGGCTTCAGTGTGGTCGAGCGTGCCCGTCCAGGGTCGCGCGTCAACCACGCTAGGTCTTCTGATGACGCCGCGCGCGTGATCGGGATTCGCGATTATGTACCGGGCGACCGTCTGAGTCGTATTCACTGGCCAGCCACGGCTCGGACAGGTGCGCTTCGATCGAAAGAATTTGAACACTATGTGATGAATGAGGTAGTATTGATCTTGGATGCAACCAAACTATCGTATGGTCATGATCCATTATCTTTTGAACTCGCGTTATCGCTGGCAGGTTCTTTTGCGGAGTTTCTTCATCAAAGCGAGACGGCATTCGGTCTACAGGTGTTCGCCGGACAGCACATTGACTTGCCGGTCGGACGCGGAGATGTGAATCTGATTCGCGTGATGGAATATTTAGCCGTCATGCAGGCTGATGGTGAAGAGGCGATCGCAGACACGCTCTGGCGCTTGGCGGGGCTGCCGAGTCAGACGACGGTGGTGGTGATCGGCCACACGCTTGGCTCAGAGTGGCTGAAGTTTGCGGTGCTCGCCAAGGAGCGGCAATTGAAGGTGGAACTGTTGATCACGCGTTTGCCAAATACGTCATTGTCTACGGATGAAGCAGAGCTTTGCGATGCTCTTCGCTCGCACGGATTTCGAATTCGCACGATTCATTCAATAGACGAGATAGACGCCAACGTAGCGCTGTCGCGTCAGCGTCCACGGGAAGAATAAGCGGCTGTGCCGTTATTCAGGACGCTTACACGGCGCTGTCGCGCCAGCGTCCGGGCGGGCTATGGGGATGTAAGCAGTCTGTGCTGGAGATGGGGTGGGGGACGTGCGAGTCGGGCGTGAGGTGGTACACCGGCTAATGGTGTCCGGATTGTTATGGGGATGGATCGCCCTTGTGTTATGGGCGTCGCAAAATGTCGGTTACATGGGAGACACCCTTCCGGTCATCGCCTACGTCGCCGTTTTGCTGTTCAGTCAGTTTATTCCCAATCGCGTACTGCGCGGTACGATCATCACAGTGCTGATTCTGGTGTTGCTCAAGTGGGGGTATTATCCGAACAGTTCCTGGATTGATATACCGGCGTTTGCAGTGGCACTTGGCAGTGACATCAGCCACGCGATACACTCCGTCTTGACAGGGCAAGTCTCGCTGGTCAGCGCTGGTGTACGTACCCTGGCTTTTCTAGGCGTCGTTACATTTGGCACCAAGCTTCTCGAGGAGTGCATGTCGCGACCCATTTGGTTGTTGGTCTTGCTCGGCGTTGGTGAATTTACATTGGCTGATGTCGCGTATGCTTTTGCCGTCAGAGACACGATCGAAATGGTGCTGTTTCTCCTTGTAGGTCTGGCTCTGTTGGCGCTGACCAACGTTCCGAAGATGCAGGCTTTCTCCGCACAGTTGTCTGGGCGCCAGATCTTGCGATTTGTAGCTTTACCCACTGGCCTGGCAGCCATGATGGTGCTCGTTGGCCTAATCGTTCCGAAACCGGCTGGCACGTGGCCAAAACCGTTGGCGCTTTGGCGTGACTTCGAGCGTGCATCGTCTGCGTCAGAACCGTATGGCGTGCATGACAACTCGTTGGGTGGTCCGTTCGAAGGGTCAGACAACGTGATGTTACGGGTCTTCGCCAATGCGCCGTCATACTATCGCGGTGAAGCCTTGCAAACGTATACCGGAACCGGTTGGGTGAGCGCGCCGTCGCGCGTGGTGAAAGAGCGCTTCGGGAAGACGATTCCTGCCTCTATACGGGCACAGGTGGGCCCGGCCGCCGGGGTGCCGGAGCGTACGATCCGTGAGCGCATCGAGGTGGTCGGAAAAAGTTATCCCGTGTTATTCGGCGGCTATCAGGTGACTAAGGTCACTATGAAAGGGCACGGTGCCACCTATCACCTCAATCTATCTACGGATACGATCAAAGCTGGGACGATTAAGCCGGGTACGACGTATACGGTGACAACTGCGTCCCCCATCCCGACGACAGCAGATTTGGCTGCCGTGCGAGACGGCAATCTCTCCTACGCCTTTGCAGCTGATCTACAGCTACCCGCGAGTCTACCCGAGCGCGATCGCCGCCTCGCCGAGCAGATTACGGCAGGTAAGGTGGGCACTTATGCAAAGGTAGAAGCCATTATTCAATATCTGCAGAGTCATGAGACCTATCAGACCCAAGGCATCCCGTACCTGCAACCAGGGCAAGACTTTGTCGATCAGTTCCTGTTTGTCACGCACAAAGGGTATTGTGATCACTTCTCGAGTGCACTGGCGGTACTGGCAAGGGCGGTCGGGATTCCCTCGCGTTGGGTGCAAGGCTATGTGACTGTGCCTGCAGATCCGCATTATCATGGGAAGACGCACGAGTATGTGCTGCGTGGGACCGATGCACACTCGTGGGCTGAAATTTGGTTTGCTGGATACGGCTGGATTCCCATGGAGGCGACTCCGTCTTTTGTTCTTCCCATGCAGCAAAAAACGGCCGCTGTGCACGCGCAAGCGAGCGCCGTCCATCATCCGGTGGGTGCTAAAGCGAAGTCAGCACGGCTTGCGGGGGCAAACATTTCACCGCAAAGCATCGGGCGCTGGATCGCCTCCACAGCCGTCTGGCTCATCGTGGCATTGGCTGTCGTAGCGCTCCTCTTTGTGGCAGGGGTACAAGGGTTTAGACGCTGGCGAGAACGCAAGGTGCAACATAGTGCTGAGCAAGTGCGGATGGACTTTGTGTTGGGCCAATTGCTGAGACTGTTTGGCCGAAGAAGCCCGGATCTGACGCTGCGTGAGTATGCAGCCACACTGACATCTCTGCCCCTGCAGACGCGTACGGAACTTAAAGGGTTTGTAGAATGGTACGAGGCGTGGCGTTATGGGGGGCGGCTCGGGGTGCGCGGCTTGGACGAAGGGCTAGAATGGTTACACCTGCTTGCGCGGCTGGGACGACGTCAGAAGGCTAAGCCGCAGGAGTCTGCTGAAGTGGTGCCGCCATCGCCATTTTCTGCGTCATCGTGATGATTTTGCGGTACACTGTCAGGGAGCGGTTTTCAACGCAACGCCTGAGCCTTTAACATCTATCAAAGAAAGTTGGGTGTACGGATGCATGTCCCTGTCGACACGGTCGTCGTACTCGATTTTGGCGGACAATATAACCAATTGATTGCACGTAGAATTCGCGATCAACACGTATACTCAGAGCTTCTGCCAGGGGACATCCCGGCTAGTGAATTGCAAAAGCGCGGTGTCAAAGGGATCGTCTTTTCTGGTGGACCGCGCAGTGTCTATGATACTGGCGCTCCACTGGTTGACCCTGCCATCTACGACTTGGGCATTCCGATTCTCGGGATCTGCTATGGCATGCAACTTCTCGCACGTGATTTTCACGCGCAGGTTACGCGGGCCGTATCACGCGAGTATGGGCAGACGCAGCTTAGTCTAGGCGCACAGCCTTGTGCGCTCTTCGCCGGTACCCCTGAACAGCAACGAGTTTGGATGAGTCATAGCGATGTTGTGTCGGTTGCCCCTGAAGGATTTCAGGTTGACGCCTGCACGGCGAGCGCCCCCGTTGCCGCGATGAGTATGCCCGAGCGACAGCTATACGGCGTTCAGTTTCACCCAGAGGTACAGCATACCGATTTCGGCGAGCGCCTGCTTACGAACTTTTTGTTCTCCGTCTGTGGCTGTCGAGCCGACTGGCAAATGGACTCTTTCGTGGATGATGCCATTCAGGCGATTCGCGAGCAGGTGGGCGATCGTCGTGTTCTGATGGCGCTATCGGGTGGCGTGGACTCTTCGGTCACAGCGATGCTACTGCACCGGGCGATCGGGGATCGGTTGACCTGTGTTTTTGTTGACCATGGGCTGTTGCGAAAAGGCGAGGCCGATCAAGTGATGACCATGTTTGAAGGTACTTTTCACATGGATATTCGGCGGGTCGACGCAAGTAAACAGTTTTTCGAATTGTTGAACGGTGTCCGGGATCCAGAGGAGAAGCGTAAACGCATCGGTGGGGCTTTCGTGCGGGTATTTGACGAGACGGCTGCTGCGCTTGGTGACTTCGCGTTTCTAGGACAAGGCACCTTGTATACGGATATCGTGGAAAGTGGCACGAAGACGGCGGCAACCATCAAATCACATCATAACGTCGGTGGATTGCCCAAGGATATGCGCTTTTCGCTCATAGAACCGTTGCGTACCTTGTTCAAAGACGAGGCGAGAGCGGTCGGCGAACAGCTTGGTTTGCCCCACGAGTTTGTTTGGCGACAACCTTTTCCGGGCCCTGGGCTCGCGATCCGCGTGATCGGCGAAGTCACGCCAGAACGTGTAGGCATCTTGCAAGAGGCGGACGCCATCGTGCGTGAGGAAGTGATCCGCGCGGGCCTAGATGCGGAGATTTGGCAGTACTTTGCGGTACTCACAGATACGCATAGCGTCGGTGTGATGGGCGATGAACGAACGTATAGCTCAACGCTAGCTATAAGAGGTGTGACGTCGCGCGATGGCATGACAGCGGAATGGGCGCGCATTCCGTTTGATGTACTGCAAGTGATGTCCAGTCGCATCTGCAACGAGGTAAAGGGCGTGAATCGTGTGGTGTACGATATCACATCGAAACCGCCTGCGACGATAGAGTGGGAATAAAGGGGGACGACTGAAATGACGGAGTTACGAGTAGGCGTGATCGGTTGCGGCAGTATCGCTCGACATCGGCATTTGCCTGAGTATGCGGATAATCATCGAGTAAAGATTGTCGCTGTGTGCGATGTGGTGCCCGAGCGGGCCAAGGAAACAGCGGACAAGTACGACGCTGTGGCCTTCAACGATTACAAAGCGCTGCTGGCGGACCAGAACATCGATGCTGTCAGTGTCTGTTTGCCTAACAACCTGCATGCGCCTGTGACGATTGCGGCTTTGCGAGCGGGGAAGCATGTGTTATGCGAGAAGCCGATGGCAGTGTCCTCAAAAGAAGCGCAAGACATGATTGACGCCGCGCAGGCAGCTGGAAAATTGCTGATGATTGGACACAATCAGCGATTTGCGCCAGCGCACGTGAAAGCCAAGGAGATCTTGCACAGTGGAAAACTCGGCGCTGTGCTGACATTTCGAACGACTTTTTCGCACGGTGGTCCGGAAGGATGGTCGATTGACGGCGCGCAATCTTGGTTCTTTCGCAAAGAGGAGGCACTCGTGGGCGCCATGGGCGATCTCGGGGTGCACAAGGCGGATCTGATGCGTTGGCTGCTTGAAGACGAGATTGTGTCAGTCGGCGCGCATATTGCGACGCTCGAGAAAGAGGGTACGGTGGAAGACAATGCTGTGTGCACCCTCGCGATGCGTACGGGTGCGCTCGGCACGTTGACGGCTAGTTGGACCCATCATCCAGGAGAAGACAACAGTACCCATCTGTACTGTGAGCACGGTGTCATGCACATCGGATCAGATCCATTGTATCAAGTCATCGTTCACTACGAAGACGGCACCACTGATCGCGTCGACACAGGTGCGATTGCAACCAACGACAAGCAGACCACGAGTGGCGTGATCGACGAATTTGTCGATGCCATTTTTAGTGAACGTGAATCTGCGATTCCAGGGCGTGAAGGGAAAGCGTCACTAGAAGTGATTCTCGCTGCTCTGCAATCCGCTGAGACCAGTACGATCGTCAAATTGTAGGAACATATCCACATAGCCTCCTGCCACTGGGGAGGCCACTGAAAAAGTCCCTCTATATCCTAAAAAGGCACAATCCCTCAAGAAATTGAGGAGGTTGTGCCTTTTTTCTATATAATTGAATTATCATTTAAAAGCAGGTGAGTCCACTGATTCGACAGCAACAATCCCTGATTTTGAGCCCCTACGTCGAACTATATGACTTAGTTATTCCAAAAGATAATATGTTGCGTCAGATTAATGAACTGATCGACTTCTCATTCGTTTATGAAGAACTGAAAGAACACTACTGTCCAGATAACGGCCGAAATGCCATTGATCCGATTCGAATGTTTAAGTACTTGCTCTTGAAAGCGATTTTTGAGTTATCCGATGTCGACATCGTTGAGCGCTCTAAATACGACATGTCCTTCAAATACTTTCTTCACATGGCACCAGAAGCCCCGGT
>JAPNUP010000043.1 GCA_026627345.1 Bacillota bacterium
TGAATGTCGTAAATCGCTGCGACTTGCTTTGCCATGATTCCACCCTCTTTAGAACTTATTATCTCATTTGAAAATTTCGATTGTGTCGCTATTGATGATTACTGCCCGAAATCGGCATAAGCCCGGCTTCGCCTAATCGCATAATCATACACCAGTGGTGACACGGTAGTTATTGCGCACTTGCCCCCGTTTGTTCAGGAATAAACAACGCGTACCCGATTCCATGTTGTTTCCCATTTCTTCGCGGAAATTCGCTGTTCATAGATTGTTCTTCTAGGCTCTGACTTGAAAAACGGAGTGGGACGGACAATCAGGTTGACCAAATCATCGACACCATAGGGAGCAATTAATGCCAAGTCACCATTAGAGTTTACATAAACTCCGATTGCCGTACAGACTTCAGGAAAGTTTGCCAGTCCATCAGCAGTTGATGTGTAAGGGGCATGATCGTTTTTTGTGTGCATGCGTGCCTGATTTTTCACAGACCACGGCACGGAGAAATCCAGTTGTCGTAGACGTCGTTCATGCTGTTTTTCTACGGATTCATCGGCGTTTGCAGAAATAAAATACACAACGTCTACGTCGGGTACACGTGTCTCTGTGAATCCGTGCAGATAATCCCACACCTTTGCACGCACAAACCCTGCACATACGCACCAATCGGATAAACCTAGTGATTCAACGATTCCAAGGACGTGCATCATACGTTCGTCATTTCGAATCAGTGTAATAACGTCCTGTTCTTGCACCCGTAACCAGACCTCCTTCCTCGTTGTTCAGCTCTTCTGCATGAAACCTAAACGCAGTCTAGATTATCTGCATTATTATACGTCAGCCATGCGGTGGCGACTACTGCAGTTTCGCCCCCGTGGACCAAAAGAATATTCAATGCGGAACTTTCCATTCTTGTAAAAGTTGCATCACTTCGCTCTTGGACTTCTTTAGGTTTCCGATGACTGTAGCATCGATAGCATAGGAGTATTGACTGCCATTTACAATAACCCAATATTCGTAAGTCACCGCGTTGGATTTGGATGCGGCTGGCTGTGTTCTCTTGTTAAGAACAAGCGTTGCTGGTCCAGCTGAAGTGGACACTCTCTCGTGACTGATGACTGTAGAGTGGTTACCGATTACCTCAAGGTATCCGTTCTTTGTTGACGGGGGCAAACTGGCAATGCTGAGTTGGATGGATAAGTCTTTCCAACGTACAGATTCGTCCGGCTTGACAAGTTTACCATTGGGTAACTTCAAGGTTGTCTTAAAGAGTGGATTCGAAGAGGATTGCTGAGCGATTGTATTATTTTTAACGTCACTCAGTCCGGGAGCGGTGCTACCGTATCCAAAATTCGACGACGGAACTGAGACGCCTTTTACAGGGTATACACTGTAGTAAAGTGTGCCTGACTTGTTTGTGGCTATAATGGCTTGACCGTTGGAGAAGGCTAAAAAGTCACCGTTATAAATATCTTCGCTAATGGCTGGCACTAAAAGTCCTACAGTGGTCTTGCCTTGCCTGGATTGCTCCAACACACTGATCGCTGAAAGAGGTTGCACGGTAACCTGTTTAACTTGTTGATACACTCCCGTCCAAGAGTAACCGAAGGCACCATTTTTGCCGTGATTACTCAGAGCACCGTACCACACCTGATTCATTTGCGGACCAAAGGGAACGCTGGTTTCATCATAATTTAGCATGTAGTTGGCACCGACGGTAGGGTTTGCACGTTCAGCAAGTTGTACGTCATGCAGGAACCACGCTGGAACCCGTGACTGAGGTTCCACTGCGTGCTTCAACACTGGCACCTGTGCTTGCTGTGCATCTTCAGCCGCAAATGAGTTGCTATACGCAATAAGGGTAATCCCCGCAGCAATGACACATGACGAAATAATAATTCGATTATTCATATGAATCCTCCAGTTGTAAATCCCTTTACATCCCTATAGACGAAGCGTCAGGGGATTTGGTTACGCGTTTAGTTCCTATCGAATACGTGAAAGGGGCAAAGTACACCACTTGATTACGGGTTGACAGGAAGATGCCTACTGCAAACACAGCGATCAAAACAATGTCTAGCCCGACAAAATTGTAACCGGAGAATGGTATCCTTTCCTCGTTGTGATTGGCAATATTTTCAAACACATTTCCACAAAATAAAAACGGGAGAGCGACAATCATGTGCCCTCCCGTAAATCTAGCTGCTCAATGTTACGATCCAGTTCGGTACACGACTTTGTTTGTCAGTACGCAACTTTGTTTGTCTTGAACAAAATCACACTAGGTGGTCACCCAGTTACCCCTGTGGTCTTAGCACTTGCTATATCCGCAAGCCTCGCATTCATTACACCCACCGTGGCGAACCAGTGTATGCTGATGGCAAGCCGGACACAAATCGCGGCCTATTTCAGCTGCTCGCATCTTGCTGGATTTGTCTGCACTACTTTCCCCAGACGCTTGCTCACGTGCACTTTGCGATTGTAGTCTCCACTCTGTCATCGTCGCTGTCATCTCATCGGCGCCAAGCGACCGAAGAGGGAAAGTTTCCGCATGCTGGATCAAAGACTTCGCAATCGCATCCGGCACACTAGTGATGCGACGTTCGCCGAAACCTACGGAACTTTGCCCGCCGATGCCGCTAAAGTGCTTGACCAGAACTTCCTCTTTATCCGGGTTCTGCGAATCCATGAGATATAAGGTAATAGCGCGGCCAAGTGCTTCGTTGGCCGCATAGACGTCTGAGCCAGCCTTGCCGATATTGACGAAGATTTCCCGGGCAAGATTCTCATCAGGATCATCGTTAATTGTGATAAAAGCCGTACCGAGAGGCGTTTCCTTTTCATAGGTAGCCCCGTACAACACAGCTGGTCGCTTACGCTTCATATAAGGGCCAGTCCTTCGACCTTGCGCATCTGTAGCAGACAACTGCGTAGCCGCGATCTCCCCGCCTTGGCCAGCTCCTACCAGTTCCCCACTTTCAGCCGGTGATTCTTCTTGCGGATCGGTCAGCGACAGCACTTGCTCTGACCGCGAACCGTCCCGATAAATCGTCACGCCCTTGCACCCAAGATCATACGCGAGGTTATACAATTGCTTGGTATCCTCCACCGTGTACGAGTTTGGCGCATTGCATGTCTTGGAAATACTACTGTCGATCCACTTCTGCAAAGCCGCTTGTACCCGAACGTGTTCTTCGGGAGTAAGTTCCATCGAAGTGACAAAATAGGCAGGCAAACTTCCGTCTGACGTCGGGTGGGTCGTATGGTACGCTTGCACAATCTCTGCCCTTTCTTCAAACATGCCAAGCCTTGAATTACGATAATAAGACCACGCATAGTAAGGCTCACATCCTGTAGAACAGCCTACCATCGTCCCTGTCGTCCCTGTCGGTGCAATGGTCATCGTCGTCACATTGCGTACCCCGAACTGGCGAATGGCTTCAGTCACATGTGGGCGCTCTTTGGCCATCGTCTGCATATAGCCTGATGCCAGAAACTGCTCCGTATCAAACTGCGGAAAAGGTCCGCTTTCTTTGGCCAATTCCACAGACTCCAGATAGCACCACTCTGCCATCATGCCAATGAGCACATCGATGAAAGCGACAGACTCCGCCGAACCATAACGCACGCCACAGTACAGAAGCAAATCGTGTAGCCCCATGATCCCGAGGCCTACGCGGCGTTCTCCCATCTGATTGCGACGATTGTCCTCAAACGGATAATAAGTCGCGTCGATCACGGCGTCTTGAAAGCGCAGGCCAGTTCGCGTGATGCGTTCAAGCTCTTCCCACTTAACATGGTGCAAGAAGAACTCGGTCTTGTCTTCATCAAAATAGCGTGCAAGCCATCCCCGAATATACGCTTCGCGCTGCTTGTCGACAAACGCCACCTGCTCGCCTGAATCAGCGAAACCCGCAGCGAATTGACTGAGAACAACGGCACCTAAGTTGCAGATCCCAAAGGCGGGCAGTCCCTGCTCGCCGCAAGGGTTGGTCGCAATGATCGGATTGAAATACGCGGAGTTTGACATCGCATTGTAGCGACCCAAAAATACAACGCCTGGCTCGGCCGACTTCCACGCAGACGCCACGAGCTCATCCCAAAGACGATCTGCCAGCAGTGTCTCAGTCACCACTAGACTTTGACCATTCGCTTCCCACGCGAAGAAATCGCCATCAAAGGAAGCGGCGTCCGCCAGCGCCGGGTAGCCGATCTCCCACTGCTCGCCCGCTTTCTTGGCAGCCATAAATTCTTCCGAGATCCCTACTGAGATGTTTGCGCCTGAAATAACACCATCTACTTGTTTGGCACGGATAAACTTGCGAATGTCTGCATGACGATCATTCAGTATCAACATCAAAGCACCGCGTCGCGACCCGCCTTGCAAGGTCAGCTGACACCCAACACTCATGATCTCGCCAACGCCGACCGGACCGAACCCTTGTCCAAACACAGCGTTGCCTTTGTCATACAAAAGGCCCCATGAAAAAGCGCCTGAACTACGCCCGTTGACGCCGCGCACATAGCTGTAACGCGGACGCAAAGAAGACAGCTGCATCGTCACGCGTTTGCCTTCGCGCATAGCTTCCCACATGTCTCCGAGCCGCTGCGCAATCGTGCCTCGGCTATCACCCGGGTTCAGGACAACGCCGATGAAGTCCTGAAGCATCTGTACCCCGCTGTCCACCAACTTGTCATAGAGCAGCCGAGCTGCCATCGTATCTCCATAGCGGACCGGCAATTCAGCCGCCATCCATGCTTCGAGATCTCCATGCCATTGCTCGTCATATGCTTGGCTCGACGTATCAGGAAAGACAAATGTCCAGTCTGCGCCTTCCTCCACAGCCCGTAAAAAGGCTTTGGATACACGCACGACTTTCGTGCTATGCGGATAGTCCGTCGCCAGAAAATCGAGGATATCCTCATGCCAGATATCGAGTGCGAGTAGCAAATCTGTCTTGCGCGGGCGATCTAGAACCGGCACGAGTGATCCTTGCGGAGGTACCTGACTGAGATTCATCCCGACGCCACCAGAGCGCGCCTGAATCTCCAGCGTCTGTCCGAAGGACTTCGCATAATCGCGCGGGGACCAACCGACATTAGGAATGACAAAGCAGTTATAACTCGTAGTTTGTATACCCGTCCCCATCGACGCGTTAATACGACCGCCTGGCACATAGCGCCACTGACTCTGCAGTTCATAGAACTGTTCCTCAAAGTAGGCAGGGTCCTTCGTCACCTGCGCAACACCTCGCGCAATGCGCTGCCACATCTGTCTAGGCGCCAGCTCCTTGAGCACATCGACGTGGTCAAAGGACAGTTCCTGCTGATACCCATCGCGCAGTTCGACTGTCACCGTCTTGGCGACTGTATCGAGTGCGATGACACGTGCCAACTCGTGATATGCGCGTTTACGATCGAGCACGGCCACGACCAGACTTCCTACAGAAAGCGTCTCTTTTTGAGCATCTTTCAGCAGATAACGATCCGCTACAATCCGTTCACCCGTCTGGCTCAGTACATCTTCTTGCGTAAATGGCAAAATGGAAGTCTCTTCAGTCATTCTTGCGCCTCTTTCTCACCGTTCTCTTCTCATCCGACTATTTTCCTTGTTGCAAAATCTGCAAGATCTCTTTGGCAAATGTCTCAACATCGCGAAATTCGCGATACACGCTGGCGAAGCGTACATAAGCGACGCCATCTACAGCTCGTAGAGCCGTCATCACCCGCTCTCCGACGGCAGTCGACGGAACCTCACGATCAAATTCCACTCGCAATTGCCGCTCTACATCATCGACAATCCCTTCGACCTGCGTTACGTCGAGCGGACGCTTCTCACAAGCGCGCAAAATACCGCGACGCAGTTTATCCCGATCAAATTCCTCTCGGGAACGGTCCTTCTTCACTACCATCAGTGGAGCCAACTCCACCCGCTCATAGGTAGTAAACCGCCTCTGGCAATCCACGCATTCCCGTCGTCGCCGCACAGTAGACTGATCTTCACTGGCTCGGGACTCTACGACCCGCGAGTCATGCGCCTGACAATACGGGCATCTCACCGCCCCACCCCGCACCCATATGTAGTGTATACAAGTAAACAATTATCATTATAAACGCTAGATATAGCACGGTCAAGCACTCTATCAAAAAAGCCCGCCAAGCCTGTCCTCATGCAGGTTGGCGGGCCTGAAGGCAAGATTTTAGGCCAGCAACTCTAAGAGTCGCTGTATCGTGTAATCCGGTCGCTCGGCAAGCGGGAGTTCAGCCACATCCCCAGGAACCCCAGTGCAAACCCACACGCCGATGGAACCTGCCCGTTTGGCCGCGAGAACGTCTGTCAACAGATTGTCGCCGACGACGAGTGTTTCCTTCGCATCGATCCCGAGACGCCCAGCGGCTGTCGTGACAAAATCCGCACTGGGTTTCCCAGCGATCTTCGCAGAACGCAAAGCGGCGGTCTCCAGAAAAGCAAGCACAGCCCCCGCCCCTGGCATCAATCCGCGGTGAGTGGGCAAAACGCGGTCATTATTGGTCGCATAGAAGTCAGCACCGCGCAGGAGATGCGTCAGGGCCCCTGCCAGGCTCTGATAGGAGGACGTGCGATCGAGACCAACCAGCACTGCTTTGGCCGACTCGTCAGTCGCAGCCTCCATGTGCGCAAGGTCCCGCCAACCAGCCTCACGTACCGCAGTTTGCAATCCTTGCTCGCCTACTACATAGACAGGATCTCCCTCGTCGAGACGCTCGGCGAGCAGATCGATGAGCGCCTGACTGCTGGTGTACACCTGTTCGGGCTTGGCAGCGAAACCAAGTCCCTCAAGGTGCGCCGCCACCTCTTTTGGTGATCGCGTTGAGTTGTTCGTCCAATACAAAAAGGGCTTCTCAAGCGCCTGTAGCGTCTCCATAAACGCGACGGCACCTGGAATCGCTTCCTCACCTCGAAACAACGTTCCGTCCAAGTCGAGCAACACGCCTTGCGCCGCACTGAGCAGGCTCATTCAACATCCTCCAACGGAGCCGTAAAATCGACACCTGGCTCTTTTATTGACAAACGGTGATTGACTGCTCGCGCCATCGCGAATAGCAAATCAGACAACCGATTCAGATACGACCGCAGATGCGGATTGAGTCCGTGGTCTCCGTTCCCCGGATGCGCTTGATCTTGTTTGAGCAAGGAGACACATAACCGCTCTGCCCGCCGCACGACAGTGCGTGCGTGGTGCAGATGCGCCGCTGCCAGCGACCCTCCTGGCAAGATAAACTGCTGGATAGGAGGCGTCGTGGCATCAAGACGATCGATGAGGCGCTCAAGCAACGCAACACGTTCCGCCGTCACATACACCGTTTGCCGCTTGTCTGCAGGCGTCGCCAAATCGCGACCAAGGTCAAACAAGTCACGCTGAAGGCGTCGGCACACGCGCACTAGGTCCGTCAATGTCTCATCGTCACTAAGCGCCGACACCGCCACACCAATCACGGAGTTGGCTTCATCAATGGTACCGTACGTTTCGACGCGCAAATCGTCTTTCGCAACGCGCTTGCCGTAAATGAGGCTTGTTTCGCCTCCGTCTCCTGTTTTCGTGTATAGTTTCAACTACAGTCACCTCTTCCAAAGGAGATTTTGCCGATGCCTAGTCAGTCCTTGACAGTACAGCGTCTGGTCACGTACGATCACGCGTCACAAGAGACGCGACGCGTAGAAACAGAAAGCAACGTCTGGCTTGTATCCCTTGGCTCAGCTGCGCTGCTGATCGACGCAGGCTTCGGCTGCAATGACAACACAGATCGCATCGTCCGAACAGTGGCACAGAAACATTTGCAGATACAGGCCATCTATTTGACTCATGGACACAGAGATCACGTGTTAGGGGCACCTGCCCTGTCCGCTCGCCTCGGTTGCAGTCTACACTGCCATCCGCTAGAAAAGGCGCTGATTGAGCAGACTTGGCGACGCGCACTTGGGTCCCCACAGCGAGATGAGACATCGACTGCACCACTGATCGCCGATCTGACAGCCGGTGTTACGGGTAGACTCGCGAGCGCACGCTTCCGTGTACTGCACACGCCTGGACATTCGCATGGGCACATTGCCCTATGGTTTGCCGATTCCGGCGACGTCTTTACAGGCGATACCATTGTACCGAGCGGCACCGTCTGGATCGGTCCTCCTGACGGCCACATGACTGATTACTTGGGCTCTCTCGAACAATTACTAGGACTTGGCGCCAGCGTCGCTCACACCGGACACGGACACTCGGTGCGAGATCCCATGACGCTGATCACGGCAATGCGCGATCGCCGACTCGCTCGCGAGTCAGCGATCTGGTCGTACTTGAGCCAGCAGGAGGCCTCTGTCGAAGACATCACGGCCGCCTTATACGGTCATGATCTAGACGAAGACCTCACACGCGTAGCGAGCCGAACGGTTCTAGCCCACATCGAGCGCCTCGCTGCGCAAAACCGTGCCGTTGTACGCTACGACATCACCACGCGGCAACTCTTGTATCGAGCGACCGGGTCAAGATGATTGCATCAGACGACGAAGCGCCTCCACACGGGCTACGTCGTTCACCTGTTCAGGCATGCCAGGTGCGGTCCACAAATCTTCCACACGATCGATTGTCGAGAGTGCAAGGAGTGCATCTGCTGTGGGTGGCGCCAACAGCACTTTCTCGGCAGACGATTCCGCTCGTTCCAACAACATTTTCGGAGCGATCCAAAATGCGCGCTCCACTTCTGTAGATGACACGCGCATTTCCTCCTCTCCCTGCCAAGCGGCAACAAAAAAGTGCGCATCAAAGCGATAGCGTAAAACAGGAGGTGTTACTCTTCTCCCAAAATATCGCACCCGCGGCTTCAAGGCAAACTGCTGGGCCTCCTGAAGCCATACGTCCCCTACCCCTGAGCGAAGCGCGCTCAACTCTTCGGACGACCACGAATCGCGTTGCAAAGGACAAACCCCGATCTCTTCTGCCACCTCGCGCATACCTGCGCTAAGCAGTGCCAAGAGAACCCGCTCAAACGAAGCGCCAGTTGACCCCACCCACGCTTCTTGCGTCCATGCGAACGCAGACCGCAATCCGTCTGTCAGAACCCCCGCCACTGTAGATGTCGGAAAATACGCGGACGCACACCAGTGATTCGCCACTGAGACGTCGCCCACGTCGAGCATGCCACCAGGGAACGCGAGAAATCCAGGAAGCACCCTAAGACTGCGCAGACGCTCAATCATCAGCACTTCAATATCGTTTCCGGTGGAAGATTGTCGTACGGGAATCACGGTCGCAGACAGCCGTGGCACAGAAACCGTTTCCTTTATCTCCTCAACATCTGTCACGCTCTACCAGCCCCCATAGCGACACATACTTCGTCGAAGATTCCCGATTAGAGTAACGGCGTCTGCTGCCACTGATCACACGGCTTCCGAACCGTCGCCATCACGGTAGGCCGGACGACGACTCCCTGGTTGCGGCAACGGAAACAGATCACTCAAGGCCACTGTACGTCCGTACTCATTCTTAAACACCACATGTTCACGTGTAAAGTGGCGTGGACTTGGCAGCCCACTCGCCGCCGCTAACGCGTAGAGTCCAGATCGCAGCGTTAAAATATAATTCATCACCCGCCACTTTTTCTCCTCAGGCACCAGTGCCCTTTGATACTTCGGGTCTGTCGTCGTGACCCCTGTCGGACACTTGCCCGTATGACACTGTTGCGCCATGATACAGCCATTGGCCATCATAAAACCGCGCGCAGAATTCACTGCATCGGCACCCAAAGCCAGGGCGATCGCCACTTTATCCGGCGATACCAGTTTCCCAGATGCAAAAATACGGATCCGCTCACGTACACCGTACACAATCGCCGTATCCACTACAGTGATCAGTGCAGGATAAAGAGGTAGACCCATCGCGTCAGCCATCGACTTAAAAGTTGCCCCTGACCCACCTTCGCCACCATCGACGGTAATAAAATCCGGGTAGATATCGAGACGCCCCATCGTTTCAAAGAATACATCCAAACTCCGTTGCTGACCCACAACAATCTTGATTCCTACCGGCTTGCCTCCTTCCTCCTGTAACTTTGCAACGAAGCGCAGCGTCTCTTCTGCCGTTGTCAAAAAAGGGAATCGATTCGGGGAGTTGACCGTCTGGCCAACGGGAACCTTTCGGATGGCAGCCACTTTGGCATTCACCTTAGCCCCTTCCAAGTGGCCCCCGCGAATCTTGGCACCTTGCGCAAATTTCAGTTCGAACGCCTTGATATTCGGTTCTTGCGCCTTAAGCCGAAACTCTTCCCAGGAGAACTCCCCTCGCTCATCCCGAAACCCAAATAAACCCGGACCAATTTGCGACACCACATCGACACCCGTTGCAAGATGTTCCGGCGCCACACCGCCTTCTCCCGTGTTGATCCACGAACCACCGGCCATAGCTGCACCTGCGCCCGTAGATAAAATGTAGTGCTCTCCCACGGCACCGTACGACGTAGCGGATGCCCCAAACATCCCCTGTAAACGCCATGGCTGACGACGCTTCTCTCCTACAACGATCGCCTCATCATCGGTATATAGAAAACGCTGTGCCCAGTCTTTCTCAAGCGACTCCTCGCGAGCAAATAGACTCTCTTTCCGAATCACATACTTCTTACTCTCCACAAGATCAGCATTGTTCACCCGAAGCTCTTGGGTCAACAGCGGGAACATGTCGTTTGCAATATAGAATCCGGTGTCCTCATAGTCCCTCTTTGAGCCAAAACTAATCAGATCCGATCTGTACTTCGCGGACATCACGATCCCCAAAAACTCACTGCGAGAAAACGGGCGGCCCGCATTGTCATCGTCAAACCAGTACTGTCGAAACTCAGGGCCGATCTTCTCCAGCACGAATCGCACCCAGCCGAGATAAGGATGGGAGCGTATAATGGCATGCTGCGGTTTACGAGAAAGACGATACATCCAGCCTAGAAAGATCAATACCGGAAGCACAATGACGATCAGTAAGATGACTAAGATCCACAACAATACAGATGACAAGTCAACCATCCCCTTTCATACGAACCTACCACACATCGAAAGCTGTGACTAGTCAGAAATCCGGGATGGTATGACAGGAGTTCGAAACTCAATACCAAAAACAAATAAGTCCCGTCCTCTGCATCGAAGCAAAGAACGGAACTCCATATCCATATGGTGCGACTGATAGGAATCGAACCTATGACCCCCACCGTGTCAAGGTGGTGCTCTCCCTCTGAGCTACAGTCGCATAAGTAAATGCCTGGCAATGTCCTACTCTCCCAGGACCCTGCGGTCCAAGTACCATCGGCGCTGGAGGGCTTAACCGTCGTGTTCGGTATGGGTACGGGTGTGTCCCCTCCGCCATCATCACCAAGCAATGTGGATAATATAGCACAACAACGACAGCTTGTCAAATTTCGCGAGCTGCTCGCACCTGCTCCCAGATCACTTTACCGACCGCTAACAGAGGAACAGCGAAAATCAGTCCGGTAATCCCCGCCACTTCACCGGCAAGCATGACGG
>JAPNUP010000064.1 GCA_026627345.1 Bacillota bacterium
CCCTATACACTGACGATGCGCTATGCGGGAACGGAACATCTGGATGCGCGGTACTTTGACGGTGAGCACGCCGTGCGCGTCGACGGTACCACTGTAGCGTATCGGGATGAGGACTTTCTTCGCTTGGTAGCGCGCGCCTTGTAGCCCCAGGGTATTCACTCGATCGAAAAGCAAATAGCCGCCCCAGGCAAAGGATCGGCTATTGTGTCGCGTAACTATGTCACTGCTTTGCGGACGCTGTATGCCCGCCCCGTCCTCACCAGTTAGCTCTGGTGGGGACTTTCAGCATAGTACCCTACTGATACATATGTTATACCTTCGGTTGTAAAATGACAACCCATATCAGCTCCTCACCCACAGCAAATCCATGAAGCAGCTTCATGGGGATCTCATCAATGAATGAGGTATGATGGCGGCCACCGGCTGTACCGTCTTGCAGCTCCCTTCTCGGCAGCCAGTCCTCATTTGGTGATATAATACGGGCGACTCAGAAGGGAGCGGTTGACAATGGAATTGTGGTATACCGAGAAACAAACGCCGAACTACGGCATTACGGCCAAGATTACGCAGACACTGCATACAGAGAAGACAGATTTTCAGGACTTGGCGATGATCGATACGGTGGAGTTTGGACGCATGCTAGTGCTAGATGGCTGTGTCATGACGACGATTCGAGATGAGTACGTGTACCATGAGATGATTTCGCATGTGGCATTGTCAGCGCACCCGAATCCCCGTCGTGTGCTGGTAGTCGGCGGTGGAGACGGCGGCGTCATTCGCGAGATTATCAAGCATCCCACTGTGGAAAAAGCGGTGTTGGCTGAGATTGACGGACGCGTGATTGAAGTGTCTAAGCAGTACCTGCCTGAGATTTCCTCGGCACTAGGCGATTCGCGTGTTGATGTGCGCGTGATTGATGGCATCGCGCATGTGCAAGAAAATCCCGATACCTACGATGTGATTATCGTCGATTCCACTGATCCGATCGGGCCTGCCGTCGGGCTTTTTGCGCGCGAATTTTACCAAAGTATTTTTCGGGCGCTTAAGCCAGACGGTATGTTCGTCGCGCAGACAGAGTCGCCGTTTTTCAATGGCGAGTTGATCCGGCGCGTGTATGGCGACATTGCTTCCATCTTTCCGACTACGCGGCTCTATCTGGCATCGATTCCGACTTATCCGAGTGGCCTCTGGAGCTTTACGATTGGGTCTAAGCAGTATGATCCGACTGTCATCGCAGATGCTGCGCGCGCGCAGTCTCTTTCGACCCGCTACTATACACCTGAACTGCATCAAGCCTGCTTTTCCTTACCGCGTTTGGCAGCTGATCTGGTGAAATAGAGGGTTGCGCGCGAGAGCGCCTCGCACAAAAGGAGGATGAGTTATGACGAGGTCACACCGGGAGCCTTTTGATCCGGCTTATACAGGCCAGACGTTTATCGGCGCGACGGATGCGTACGAAGCTGCGCGAGCTGTCATTTATGGGATGCCGATGGACTGGACGACTTCTTTTCGACCTGGGACACGACTGGGGCCGAGACGTATTCGCGAAGTCTCCATCGGCCTAGAAGAGTATAGCCCTTACCTCGATAGGCATATGGAGGAAGTCAGCTTCTTTGACGCAGGAGATTTGCCGCTGCCATTTGGCAATCCCGCGCGCAGCCTCGACATGATCGAGGAGTATGTCGGCAAATGGCTCGATGACGGCAAGTTTTTGCTCGGCCTCGGCGGCGAACATTTGGTCACACTCGGCGTTTTGCGCGCTGTTCACAAGCGTGTGCCGAATATCTGTCTGCTGCACTTCGACGCACACACCGACTTGCGCGATGACTATGAAGGAGAACCGCTGTCTCATTCCGCGGTGATCAAGCACATTGCGGGCTTTATCGACCCGCAAAACATCTATCAGTTTGGCATCCGCTCGGGCACGCGCGAAGAGTTCGCTTACGCTCGTAAGCACACACACTTTTTCCCTTTCGACGTGCTGGAGCCGCTTCGCAATTGCCTAAGCGAGATTGGCAATCGGCCTGTGTATATCACCGTCGACATCGACGTGCTCGACCCCGCATATGCACCAGGCACAGGTACGGCTGAGGCAGGCGGGATCTCGGCCAAGGAACTATTGGCAGCGATCCATGCGATGAAAGACTTGCAGGTCGTGGGGTTTGACCTGGTCGAAGTCTCACCTGTGATCGATCAGACTGAACTGACGCAAATTGTGGCTGCAAAGATCGTGCGCGAAGCCTTGCTGGCTTACACCTGAGCTGAGTGTCAGAGCGGATCGCCACTAGAGTAGGGGGAGCTATGACTGACGCACAGACATTCCTTTCGTCACCTGGTCGGGTGCGTATGGACGCCAACGGCCAGGTGACAGAAGTGACTGCGCAGATCTATACGCGGGCGGGGCATGACGAAGTTCGCGTGCGCTTTGAAGACCCTGAGGATAGCTCTGATATGGCGAGACGGGGACATACGGTGATCACCCTGCATACCGGGGCGAGCCCCAGTATGCAGGTGCGTCGTTTCGGACCAGTCGAAAGCCTTTACCAGTTCATCCCTGGTCAGACGTCGCAGGGCTTTCTACAGGTGCCAGAGGGCCGTGTGTCGCTGCAGATCACGACTGCATCAGTACAGATCGAGTCTCAGCGTCAACAGGTCACAGTCACGATCACAGCGATGGTGGAAGACCAGGCGCTATGTCTCGAAGTTGGCATCGTCTGGGCGGACCAAGGGTAGCGATTCGAATCGGGAAGGCCGAGTCGTTGCCGTTTGAAGAGATAGAATGGCACTGAAGTAGAGGAGCACGATGCCCGTGCACAACAGTGCGCCACGCAGTGTAGCAAGGTGTGTCCAAGTGGCGGCTAGTGCCACAAACGTCAAGACGGCAAGGGCTAGCAGGGTTGTCGGGATCCGTCCCGCTTTCCACGTGATGGATACGGCACGAGTGTCCCACAGCGTGCCTGCGACTTGCACCAGGATGGCCACGGAAAGTGCGACCCACATCGGGTTGACCCCCAGCAGGAACACGGTGGCTGAGAAGCCTGTCGCGGCGTTCCAGCCCAAGCTCACGACCACTCCGACGATCATCGACCAGAGGGTAGCGCGTTTGGTCGCCAGTGGCCAGAGAAAGTAGGCGACAGTCGGGGCGAAGATCGCGGCGCTCCGGATAGTTTGCCCAAATACGCGCCACCACGCCAGTTCATCCGGTCGTAACAGGGCGACCACCACAACCAGCGCACCTTGGATCAGTAAGCCATACCGTGTCAACTTGCGCAGATCGCGCGGTTGCGACTTGAACAGGTCGGCTCCGAAACTGGCGGCGCCAGAAAAAAGAAGTGGCGCACACCAACTGAGGGCTGCCGCCCATACCCCAAGTGCGACGAGTGCGACCGCCCACGGCGGCGCGATCAGCGTGAGCGCCTGGGGAAATGCCACGAGCGCCTTGGCTGCATGCGGAAGCATCTCCCGAGTGCGCATGCCAAGCCACACGGGTAGCATCGTGAAGGCGACCAGAAAAGCCGCCGATACATAAACAGCCGCTTGCCCGCGCTTTGGTTCCCTGACCGCAGCGATGGCCTGCATCTCTGCTTGCGCGCTGACGGCATTCAGGACATTCATCACCAGCCAGACGGCGAGTGTTCCTAGTCCGGCACCGTCCCATGATGTAAAACCGACCACGTGAACAGGATGCAGGTGCACCGTCGGCACGCGCAAAAAGTAGTAGGTGGCCACCGCTATTCCGACTGTCAAGGTTGCGAGGTTCAACCCTTGTGTATAAGCGAGCGACCACATTCCGCTCTGGCTGACGTAGATCAGCATGATCGCGGTCGTTGCCACGAGGGTGATCGGCAATCCCCAGCCGAGTAGTGCATGAAGAAATTCTGCGGCTGCCAGGACGTTTGACATCGCAAAGATCGGGAAGGTCAACGCGATGACGAGTGCCGAGAAGCGGCGCGCGGCCGGTCCGAAACGCTCTCCGATCAGCCGCGAGTTCGTCAGATAGCCGGCCTTCGCAAACGGCCGGAGCAAGAATTGCGCCACGAGAATCGACATGATGATGACGGAGATCCCGAACCAGGTGGCGGATATGCCAGACAGAAATCCGGTCTCTAGTTCCACTACGAAAATGGAGGAGGCCCACATGACGGTCACGAGTATGAACACGTGCCGAAAGCCAAATCCGCGTCCGCCGTGCAAGAAGGATTCCCCTTGTCCGGCGCGTGCGCGCCCCTTGGTCGCCAACAGTACGAGCAGGGCGGTGTAAACGAGTAAAACTGTGATGACAAGTCCAGCCATTGTCCATGCACTCCTTAAGACGATTTTAATTCCGACCAAAACAATATGTTTAGTATATTTTGATGAGACTATTCTAATCGACGCCGTATGGCCCTGTCAATGGCGTCCAGGCTATGAGGACAATACTCCCTTCAAATGCCCCCCGCCTGTCACTCAACTGAAACGAAAGCGCCTTCCGTCTCATCGTTCTTTGGTAACG
Organism: Bacillota bacterium; assembly: GCA_026627345.1. GTDB lineage: Bacteria > Bacillota > Bacilli > Alicyclobacillales > SLC66 > JAPNUJ01. Next base: position 4,493 of record JAPNUP010000064.1, read on the forward strand.
GGGCGCATCGAGTGTTCTCCAATGACGGTTTTAAAGCAAAAAAACCAGATCGTAAGATTCACGATCCGGTTCATTGTAGCTATATGCTGTCACTAGGCACCTTTGATCCCGATGATGACCTGTTGCGGAAACAGGACGTTGCGCTCTTCACTCGGATAGCGTGCACAAATCTCTTGGCCGCGTACCGCCAGATCGTCAATGAAGGATTGGCGCGCTTGCCACGGCAATTCGGAAAGCTCGATGTATCCCCATCCTACACCATTTACCATGACGTCAACCGACTCCTGAGGGTCTTCATAGTGGGTCTCGGTATAGACCAGATCGTCGTGCAGAATCGTAAGCCCAGCTTGCACCGCGTACTTTGTGATGGCTGCCTCGTCTGGCAACGTATCTCGAACCTGCGCGTACCCTTGTGAATGCGCCAGTTCAAATAATGAAGCGAACCAGTCTCGAAAGAAGATAGGCAGATGCTTTTGAAAGGAAACGGGATGGAAACTGCTGACCAACCCGCCCGGCTTGGCGACGCGAGTCATCTCGCGAAGTGCCTGATCGGCATCCGTGAACTGCAAGAAAGCGACGCCGGTCACGATATCGAAGGTATCGTCAGGAAAAGGCAACGCTTCGGCCTTGGCTTGCTCGTAGTGCACCCAATGATGGCCTAGTTCGTGTGCGCGGTTCCGTGCCCGCTCTAACATCCCAGGAGCTGGATCGATAGCGATCAAAGTGCCCGTAGGACCGACGAGTTCAGACAGTCCGGCATCAAAGGTGAGCACACCATCGGCACAGCCGATCTCCAATACGTGCATGCCTGGCTTTACACTGTGCTGCTTCAGAAAGTCGATGCGCTGATCTACCCAACTCTTCGTCATTCTGTCAAACACTTTGCGAAAGGTGCTAAAGCGATCAAAATTGGTGATCATCAACTGACGAGTCCGCACTTTCATGTAGCCAGATTCTGTTAGTACCTGACAAATCTCGTCTCTGACCTCGATGCCGCGATCTGTGATGAACAAGACTTCTTCGCCATCTTGCAGTTCCTTTCGATAATGGTTGCCGTGCAAGTTGATCTCAAGTTCATCCATGAGCGAATAATCCACCCATGGCCGATGCAAATGTCCGACGACGTAGTCGCGTACTTTCATCGGCTGGTAGTAGCCGACTGCCTGATAATTCTCGTACGCAGTGGCCAGACTGTACAGTTGTACGAGTCGGGCCAAACCGTGCTGCTTACAAAAAGAGGAGATCAGATCCACCACGCTTTGACTATGGGCAAGCGATACGACGCGGCTGCCTTCATTCCAGGCAAGCGACAAGGTGGAGGAGGCGGCGATCTCATATAAGGCGGTCCGCGTCATGCGATCAGGGACTGGCAGATCGTGAAAGGCTGTAAACTTCGCCTCAGGCGTCCAATGTTCTTGCGCAAAGTCGAGCGCGAATTTATTGAGCGACGCAAAAGTTTGGAGATCTAATCGCAGGGTGTGCTCGTCTTTGTACAGCCATGGACTGATGACGAGGCCCGAGTCCAAAAATGCGCGCATCGAGTCAACAAGACTGGCCTCACGCCACCAAGCATAATGCTGCGCACTCATAGCACGATCCCACCTTTTATGCAGACATGGGCGGTGATTGGCGCGTCATATACGCTTCGCCATAGCGGTCGAGTAAGTGGAGGTGCTGAAAGTAGCGGACCGCTTCTATAGAGCCTGCACGGGCAAATCCGGCGTTCACCGCGCCTTGAACCGCGGCTCCGGCCACGGGGATCAAAAGCCCCCATTGCCGCTCGCTCAGACGCAGCGCAAGGCGTGCAACGACAGCGTCCAGTAAGCGGCCGACGGCTGGATTCTCGGCGGCGAGCAGTCGCACAGAAGCGTGCCCGGCGACGCTGGCCGCTAGCTTACCACCGCTTTCGCGCAAAGCTGTATAAGCCATCAGCTTGGCTTCGATGAGAGCGGCGTCTCTGGTATGCGGCGCCATGGCGACGAGAAAGTGCGGCAAGTCCTCAGGTTCATCTACACTGTATCCGTAGCTATAGCCAATCCGTACGGCGTTTTGCGCAAGGAGATAGATACTGGCAGCCATATCTGCCAAGATCGTGGCCACAGTCAGCGCCTGTAGACCCGGGATGAGTTCGCAAAGAGACGCCGTGAGCCCTGCCAGCGCTCCTTGTGCAGCTACAGTCACCGTGCCTTCCTGTGCAAGGCGACGCGCTGCAGCGTCCTTGATCTGAAGCGGCAACAGGCGAATCTCACTGGCCGAAGTAGCTTGACTGCCGAAGGTGCGAAGCGTTGATTCGACTCGCGCATACTGATGGGCGGTCGCGCTGCGCTCGAGCGTGTGGATAATCACTTCACGTGCCACCGACTGGATGCGAGTCAAGAGCGTGCCAAGTGGACTGTCAGGCGCGCATTGCGCCACTTCAAGCAGACGTCGCACGCGTCCCGTGAGCGTCTGGGACAGGCGTGTCGCCAATGATGGCGGCTGTGCTTTCGCTTTCAAAAGTTGTTGCCACACGTGACGCTCATAGTCATTCACTGCGAACACCTCGGCTTCCTGTCATACTGTTCTTTAGTAAAGGATTCGCCGTAAAAAAGGTCATTCCTGCTTGTGACCCTTAGCGGTAATTGGTAGAGTCAAAGAAAGACCACTAAATGGGGGAAATTTGTGAAAAGCTTTCGCGACCCTGTCCACAACTTGATTGCTTTTAGCGA
>JAPNUP010000074.1 GCA_026627345.1 Bacillota bacterium
TCCTTCTTGGAGAAACCGTGCCCTTCATCTTCTAGAACGAGATATTCGACCTCGCGTCCTTTCTCGCGCAAAGCCGCGACGATCTGATCAGATTCTGCCTTGACCACACGCGGGTCATTGGCCCCTTGAATGACAAGCATAGGCTTCGTCATGCCTTCTAGGTGCGTGATGGGGGAGAATTCACGCAACATGTCGGCGTCTTTCTCAGGGTTTCCCACCCACGCGTCCATGATTGGCTTCCAGAAATCGGGAACCGAATTCACAAAACTGAACAAGTTCGATGGGCCGAAGATATCGACGGCTGCCCGGAAGTAATGCGCAGAGCGGGCATGCAGCATCAGCGTCATGTATCCGCCGTAGCTACCGCCTAGCACGAAAAGGCGATCACGATGCGCAAGCCCCTGCGCCAGCAACCATTCGATTCCGGCTACCATATCTTTGTACGGGCCACCACCCCAATCGCGCGCTACGAGTTTGCCAAAGGCCGCGCCATATCCCGTGCTGCCGCGAAAGTTGGCTTGAAAGACATCGTAGCCTTGCCAGATCAAGTATTGCGTGAAAGACCAAAAGAACTTCTGGTCCGATGCCTCTGGCCCACCATGCGGCATGATGATGGTATGACCGTTGCTGCGTTCTGAGGATGCCTTGTACAGCAAACCCTCGATCTGCATCCCATCAAATGACGGGTAGTGCACCGTCTGCGCTCGAGTCATCTGCTCCTCGGGAATACCCGGAACCCGGTTATTCGTCAGAGGGATCCATATGCCATCGAGTTCTCTGCGAAATAGGTTCTGCGGTCGATTTTCTTGGCCACACATCACGTACAACCGTCCGCTGTCGGCGATACTCGCACTCCAGAGCACTGCGCCTGGGAAGTCGATCTGTGCAAATGTACCGGCAGAAAGACTTCCCACGTACAGTTCATCCTCGACGCCGTGAGAGACGCAGACAAAGACTTGGTCAGAACCGTGTGCGCGCTTGACCCACTGGACATCGTGCTGTGGTGCAAATACGGCCGAGAGCGTTTGGGTCACCATGTTAAAGCGCGCTAGGTAGCGAAAGGGAGCGTTGTAGTTTGTCACACAGAGCAAAGTATCCTCGTCTACGAACAGCGCGTTACTCGCAGTGTGCGGCGGCGCGTCCGGATCAGTCAGGCAGATCGACTCTCCTGCCTTATTCACATACGCGATGCTGTGCGTGTTGGAGTAGCTGAGCGCGTAGACAAACGCAGACTCGTCTTCGGACACGGGTCCAAAGTCGAGAATGCCGCCGTCGCCTACGATGAGCGTCGTCTCTTCGCCAGTTACCAGATCATATCGGTAACCATTCATGTACTGAGCATTGTCTTTGTCTGACTGGAAGTAGATGCGATTGCCGTCATCACTGATATCGCTCAGGTAGACGCGGTGGCCAGGAGCGGCGCACACAGGTGTCGGTTCGCCGCCGTGGGGTGACAAGGCAAACATCTGAACCAACTCATCTCCGTCTTGGTCAAAGCCCACCAGGATATAGCGATTCAGTGGATCAAATTGAACGTACGCGGGGGCCTGATCTCGATAGGTCAACGGGTAAGGGTAGGTATTGGGCAGATCGATGCCCCATAAGTTGAACTTGCCGCTCAAGTTGCTCGAAAAGGCTATGCGCTGCTCGTCTTTGCTCAGGGCAAAATTCCGTACGTTGTACGTGCGGTAAAATTCGTCGAGACCCGGTTCCGGAAACTTGAACATGTGAGCGCCTCCAACTTTTGTATTCATCGAATCTATGGAACAGTGTATCATATTTCTTGGGAATTTAGTTGGATCGTGATCGGCTGCAGATGAAGAGAACAAGTGACCGAATAGTGGAAGCGGTGTACTTTGAAGCGAAAGGCTAGTTCGGTTCTTTCATAAAGATGCATCCCGTGACATGCGCACCCCTCGGTCGGCTCAGTTCACGGGCCGGCATCTAGTCAAATATGGAGGTGCAGCATGGGGTTTAGAGACAGAGTTTCGCATTCCAGGCGCCAAGTGGAGAAAACAAGTGACCATTCACCACCTGTTGACTCATACGTCTGGATTGCCATCCCTTCCTTCAGGAAACTTGGCGCTGCTCAGAAGCCTGCAGACCGACCGCTCGTTCACTGAAGAAGAGAGAGTGAAAATGGAGGAACTGTTCAATGAAGCGCCGATAGATTCGATCGCGGAGCTTTTGACCTACGTCGGCGAGTCTTCCTTTGACCTCCTCGGCGCGCCAGGAATGCGTTTCAATTATCCGAATGAAGGGTATTCGTTCCTCGGCGCAATCATCGAACGCGTTAGCGGACGCTCTTATGAGTCGTATGTAACGGAGAATATCTTACAACCCATCGGCATGACAAATAGCACATTTCTCGCGAGGGACTTTCCCGGGCAATTGCAGATGGCGACCTTGTACACAACGAAACGTAGCGCAGATAAGAAAGCGGTGGTTGCTGCTCCCGAAAACCATGAGGAGCAAAGGCATGACACTGAATTTCATCAAAGAAAATCTGGAGTTCTCTGGAGACGATTCACCGATGT
>JAPNUP010000077.1 GCA_026627345.1 Bacillota bacterium
ATAAAGAGACCACCTCGTGGCTGCGATGCCAATGAGTGAGCCCAGTCGGACAGAGGGAGTCTGACCCCTAGACGCTGTTTTTCGGGTAGAGCGTCCAGCGTCCTCACCAGCCTTCTTGCTTCAAGAATCTGTCCACGGGCAGAAGCACTGGGAGAGGGAAACACGCAACAAGACGTGGACAGTACCCCTCGTATGCGAGGGCAAAGGTAAGGAAAAGCAGGGAAGACACCGCAAAGAAGCATCGGGGAACGAGCGGAGTAGCGACAGCGAAGAAGCTTGGGAAGCGGGCGGAGTAGCGGCAAAGGCACCACCCAACATCATCGGGCGAAAGCTCACCGTGAACACCACGGAAACAGGAGAACGAGTTTTTCCACTGCGAAAAAATCGCAGGGTTGGAAAGGCTTATTCGTGTTTCGGTGGCTTTTTTGCGTTTCACGGAAACAAAGGAGGACGTGTTGCATGAGAGACACCGTAGCGGAATGGATAGCAGAGCAATGTTCGGATGCGGATTCTCCCTATCGCCAGGAATTTCAGGATGTGCGCGTGTCCGAATTGGATGAGGCCCCTGTGCCGATGTCGCTGCATCCAGGCGCTTAAGGTTACTTCTCCCTGCCGCCGCAGGCTCTGTATCCAACAGACCTGCACGGCGGTGCAGGGACAAAGGAGCGAACTCGAGATGAAACTCACCGTACAACGAGATGCCTTCCTGAAAGCCCTTCGCGAGATCGGCCCAAACGTGATACCGAACTCGACGAGAGGCTACCAAAACATCAAGATCGTCGCCGATAAAGCCCAAGCTCGGGTGGATGTCCTCGCGACGAATCCGGATGCAACGACGCGGGTGACCTTGTGGGAACGCGTGGCCGAGTCCGACGTACAGATTGCCGACGGCGGCGCCGTGTGCGTGCCCTATCGGATGCTGCACGACGTCGTCGGGCGGAGCATGGCGTCGCTGACGCTCGAAGGTGCGACGTCCCACGAACTCTACATCACGACCGGGAAACGCGAACTGCGTCTCTCCGGATGCGACCCAACGCTCTTTGTCGCGTTTGGCAATCAAGCACAGATGTCTGCGGCCGTCACCGTCGATGCGAAGCACTTGAAGCGACTCATTACCATGGTCGCCTACGCTGCATCCGACCAAGAGACGCGTCCTATCTTAACCGGAGTCCATGGTCGATTGGACGCGTCGGGGTTCCGGGCTACCGCTACCGACGGCATGCGCTTGTCAACCGTGTTGCTACCCCTGGATGCCAAGGGTCAGACGATCGACCGTGTTTTCCCAGCCAAACTCCTCGAAGTCCTCGCGAAACATCTTCCGGACGAAGAGGAAGAAAGCGTCTCGCTCGAATTTGGCGACAACGCTCTCACCGTGTCCTGGGACGACGATTCGCACCGCTATGTGATGCGGGCGCTCGATGGCGCGTATCCCGACACGTCGCGGATTCTGCCGCAAAGCGCTGCGCACGAGCTGCTGCTGAATCGGGTCGAGCTGTTGCAAGCCGTCGAGGGCGTCGCCGTCTTTTCCGACGAGACGTACACCAAAGTCGAATTCGACTTTGAAGCGGACGGCGTGCGCATCTCTTCTCGCTCCCAACAGTTTGGCAGCGGCGTCGACAAGGT
>JAPNUP010000088.1 GCA_026627345.1 Bacillota bacterium
CGCCAAGCAGCAGCATAAAATGCTGCAGGTTGGAGATCGTCGTGTTGGATTTCATCGGGTTTGAAACACCCACCTGCTGATCGGATGCAAGGCTCGCGTAATCGGCGCGAACATGTTCAGATCGTGACCGACGATCAGCGACACGATCACCAAGGCGATGCCGATGAGGGTCAGTCCCCCATAGATGCTCCAGACCTTCACAGAGCCGTCTTGGATCAGAACGCGCCAGTCGACCAGCAGTGCCCCGAGCAAAATGATTGCAAACAAGGCAATGGTCATGCCCACTAGGTTACTCCCCCTTAACGGTCAGTTGATCACGCAACGAGTCTCCGGTCAGGCCACTGCGCACCACGTGCACTTTTACGGTCACTGTAATTGGCATCTGTGCATAGACTTGCCGCCAGTGTCCCTCCACTTTGCGCCACTGTCTTGGATAAGCGGCAAAAAAGGCGTCGCCGAATCCGACACAGTCCGCCTGATACTGGTGCTGTAACGCATCCAACGCAGCAAGGACTTGCTGGCGCATGGTATTCCCTAGCAGAAACTCGGCCAAGTGCAGGTCCCTGGGACGATCCAGCATCAAAGAGCTATTGTTTTCGAGAATGTCATCTTGCGCCTCGATGGCCATAGACACCTGGGGCCCGTGACGTCCCCAAGTCAGATGGACTGTTTTATTAAGAATAATGAGTTGCGATGTGAGCCATCTGCCGGGGGACAGGGGCACCGCCAGTGACTCCAGCCGCAGACGATGCGACTGCGGCTGAATGAGAGCAAAGCCTTTCGCGGCATCCCCGCGCAACCATCCCACCATGCGATCGCGACGGAAGACAGCGACATCTGCCAACTCGAACACACCTTTCTTTTGGGTGGAGGCCTGGTTATGAACGATGCGAATGCCCGATACATATGGATCGCCTTTGCCTGTCATCGCCTTAATGAACTGCACGACGTTGATGGTGACACCAGCGTGGCGCGCTTCCAGATCAGCGATCGCGTCGGCGGGCAGTCGCGCCAAGGGATAAGGCAAGCGCATGATGTCTCCAGTTCGACATCCGTCGGCGACGACCAAGAATGAGCGCAACCGGGCATCTGGATTGCGCAGGGCCTCATCGAGTAGATCTGTCATGCCGCGACGTGCAAAGTGCTCACCGACAACGGTGACCCGTCTGTCGCGAAAAAAGAAGCGTCTGGAGAGGGACTGTTGGACCTTTTGCAAGGTACCCGCGGCCGTTTCACCTGTAGCGGACTCCAAGACGAACGATTTTTCATCCCCCGTCTTCCCGCCGCCGTTTGGATCGCTCGACAACTCGCTAGGGCGCGCCACTTGCACATACCCACGCACTTTGGAGTGAGGGTTATGCGGATCGACAAGTTCTATTCCTGAAGCCGTGACAATCCCGAGTTCGTTGATCTCGGTGGAGTCCCAACAACCGGTGCACACGAGCGTCAGCGCAGCCATGCCGAGGTAACCCCAGCTCTTACCTTTCATCTCAGGTGGTGCCTCCTTGTCGTTTCTTCAACCCCGGTATGCGGTTGGCCGGTGTCGTGGCGTCCGATTGACGTGTCTGATTGCTTTTGTTCTCCTGTCCAGGTCGCTTACGCATACTCCACCAAGGTGCGCGCATTAAAGAGTTTTTCGCACCTTCCAGCGATAAGGGAGCCATCGGCGACGTGTACGGGACTCCGAAAGAGCGCAGGTTGCACAGATGCAACGTGATACAGATCGCCGAGAACACGATGCCGAAGATCCCAAACAGTCCGGCCAGGATAATGATGGGGAAGCGCAGCATGCGGATGGCGATAGAGAAATTAAATCTCGGGATCGTAAAAGAAGCGATGCCAGTGATCGAAACCACAATCACCATGGGTGCCGAGACGAGACCGGCTTGCACGGCCGCTTGTCCGACGACGAGCGCGCCGACGATACTGATCGCGGAACCGAGCGCTTTGGGCATCCGTACACCGGCTTCGCGAATCGCCTCAAACGTGAATTCCATGATGAGTGCTTCGATCATGGCCGGGTAGGGGGTATTCTCCCGAGACGCCGCAATGGATAAGAGAAGGGGAAATGGTAAAAACTCCTGATGAAAAGTCGTGATGGCTACATACAGCGCAGGCAGGTAAGTAGCCACACCGATAAAGACCCCGCGCAACCAGCGGATCATTGTAGCGATGAGGTAACGTTCATAGTAATCTTCTGGCGAAGCCATAGCGCCTGTGAGACCGATTGGAGCCACCAGTGCAAATGGCGTACCATCCGTTAAAATAGCGAAGCGACCTTCCAAGAGTAAGGACACAACCACGTCCGGCCGTTCAGAATTTTGTATTTGCGGGAAAGGAGACCAAGGCGTATCCTCGATCAACTCCTCGATGTATCCGGATTCGAGCACAGCGTCAATCTCAATGCGATTAAGCCTCTGTTTGACCTCCTGGATCAGGTTGGGGCTCGCCAAGTTCTCGATGTAGCAAAGCACCACTTGCGTTTGCGTGTAGCGCCCGATCTGCATGCTCTCCATCTTCAGATCAGGCGTGTGAATGCGCCTGCGAATGAGCGCGGTCGACGTCCGCACATTCTCGGTAAACGCTTCACGCGGCCCACGAATCACCGCTTCTGTCTCAGGCTCCGCGACGGCGCGCTGTGGCCAGCCGGATACGCTGAGCGCGAGCGCCTTATCCTCGCCGTCGATCAGGAGCAGGCCTTGCCAGCGCAGCACCATGTTGACCACGCTCGGGATCGTGCCACGGTTTCTGTGCTGGCAATCGGCAACACGACCTCCTGCAAAAATGCAATGGTCGATTGCTGTCCGTACATCGTAGAACCTTCTGCCGTAGTGAGGGGCTTGAGGATATTTTCTTCGAGTTCTTTGGAATCGATCAGTCCATCCACGTACAGAAGCAAAGCTTTGCGCGCGCCAAAAATGGTGAACGGGTGAAAGACGATGTCTGAGCAGCGGGTAAAGACGCCACGCAGCAGTTGTTCATTGAGGCCGATCTCCGTGAATATGGGACGTTCGCAAAAGGTATCCGGGTTAAGCAAAGTATGAGACGACAGAGGCTGCGTACCACTGCCGGCAGCTGAGCTACCTGACTGATCTGACGAAGAAGAATTCGGCAACTAGCGCACCTCCTGTCACTACAGGAAGAGTATGCCTACTTCCATTTTTTATATGCATAAATTCCTAAAATAATCCTGACGCGGACACTTGTGTTGCCGTGCGCCCCTTTCGCCAAGCCAATCGGGATCCTCGATCAATTCAGGGCTGGCCCATAGACTCTCGAGCTTGTGCGCAATCCACTCTAGCATCGTGTTGAGATATCGAGCGTAGCCATGGCACCGAGAAACTTCTCATTTTTAAAGAACACAACGAATCTCCTTTTCGTGCTGTGCCATGTTCATCGCGTCCCGTTCAGGTACTGTCCCGCCGTACTTTGGCAATCGCACGAACACCACCGTCCCCTTCTGGTGCCCGCTCTCCATCCAAATGTCCCCTTGGTGAGCCGTAATCACGCGTCTACAGTTTTTTACGCCGAGCCCTATCCCTGCGTCCTTGGTAGAATAGAAAGCCTCACCTATCTCGTCTAGCATCACATCTACATATTTCTCAAACACGGAAGGAGAGCGTTTCGACAATGTCAAAAACCCGATGACAGTCGTCATGGGGTTTTTAATCTCATGAACAATGCCCGCAGCCAACTTGCCAAGGGTAGCATTCTCTAGCAAGTCTTGTGTTGATTTCACTAAAGGTTGACGGGACTGCTTGGCTGTCCCGTATTCATGCTGACCTCCGTAAAAATTCTTTGGCTCATATAGATCAAGGATGATGGCGCTTACAGATAATGTGTGCGATTGCCCTTTGCATTCTCCCACTTTATAATAACTTCTATGGCTACACAAACGGACCCGACGCTTGGAGAATGACCGAGTGTCTTGACATTTGAACTCGAGAATTGCAACGGGTATAAAAACCACCTGGGAGAGGTGCTTGTTTTGACTTTTCAGAATTTCAAAGAGGAATGGCTATCCAATGTCAGGAAAGATTCGCTGGCCGGGATAGCCGTGGCCTTTGCGCTGATTCCAGAGGCGATTGCGTTTTCCATGATTGCCGGGGTCAATCCGATGATCGGTCTCTATGGGGCTTTTATCATTAGTGTCGTGGTCTCCATCTTTGGGGGGCGAATCGGGATGATATCCGGAGCCACGGGCTCCACCGCGTTGCTTATGGTATTACTGGTCAAGAACCATGGCGATCAATATCTGTTTGCAGCTGGGATCTTGTCCGGACTGATTCAGCTTCTGATAAGCGTGTTCAAACTAGGCCGATTTATTACCTTCGTCCCACAGGGTGTCGTGACAGGGTTTGTCAATGCCTTGGCGATCCTTATCTTCTTGGCACAGTTGCCCCATATTGAGGGGCAGGGAATGATCGCGTACATTTTGGCCGCCGTCACAGTCGCCATTGTGTTTGGACTGCCATATTTGACGAAAACAGTCCCGTCAGCCATTATCGCCATTGTGGTCATGACCCTGATCAGTACTGCCCTCCACCTGCATGTTCAAACGGTGGGCACTATCGGGCATCTACAGGGGCACTTGCCGTACTTTCACATCCCAAGTGTTCCTTTCAATTGGCGGACGCTTGCGATTATCACCCCTTACTCTGTGCCTATCGCGTTAGTTGGCAGCCTGGAAACACTAATGACAGCAACGGTAGTCGATGATATGACCAATACAAAGAGTGATAAAAACAAGGAGATTCGAGGTCAAGGTATTGCCAACCTGGTGACCGGATTCTTCGGAGCCATGGCAGGCTGCGCGATGATCGGGCAGACAGTATTTAACGTCAATTATGGTGGGCGCAAGAGACTTTCCACTTTTATTTCTGGAGTATTCCTCATTTTTCTGATCGTCGTTTTACGTCCTCTCGTCAGTCAGATTCCTGTCGCAGCTCTCGTCGGAGTCATGTTTATGGTGTCGTATCACACGTTTGAATGGAAATCACTTGGTGACCTTCGACGAATTCCAAAGTCTGAATCCTTGGTGATGGTGCTTACGGTGGTTTCAGTGGTAGCCACCAATGACCTAGCGATAGGCGTCTTTGTCGGCGTCGCACTAAGCGCTATTTTGATTGGTTGGAAGATGGCAAGGATTCACGCGAACGTCGCCATGAATGCTGATGGCGCGCAAGTCTACATGGTTAAAGGGCAGATGTTTTTTGGGACGATGGCACATTTCATCGATCTTTTCGATATACATCAGGATCCAGAACAAGTGGTGATTGACTTTACACACACGCATGTATGGGACCATGCTTCTGTGACGGGCATTCAACGGGTAGTGGAGAAATACCGGCAGCTAGGTAAAACCGTACAATTTGTCGGACTCAATCAAGAAAGTTCCGACTTGATACGCCGTTCCGGGTACCCACTGTCTGTATAGCTGCCTCTTACGGTGCGATAGTGATACTCAACGGGTACTCGCTACAGAATTGGGACAGCTGGAGAATCCCGAGACTTGTACTTGCACACCTGTCAGCATTTCGGCCTCAAAGAGGGCGGATGATCATGAAGCCATTGATTCTGTATCTAATCTTGAGCTTGATCGCCACTGTTGCTGTAGTTGGCTGTGGAGCGCCTGCTCAACCATCTGTAGACCTCACTGGGGCCATTTTGGGCTGGGACAACAGACTTTATAAGTTGGAGACAGTCGTCGGTCCTCAGCAGGTCGGGAAGCAGCTAGCCCTAGTGGGTTATCATGGGCGGATTTCAAATTCATTTGTCATTCGTCAGCTAGTGGGAAGTAATCCGGATCGTTACGTGATTTTTGAAGCATACGGGCTAGACGGAAAGCCCGATGCACTATACTACAAGGCAGTCGTCACAGAACAG
>JAPNUP010000122.1 GCA_026627345.1 Bacillota bacterium
AGTATGGCGAACCTGATTGCTGTACTCGGCGCTGTAGACATCGTGCTAGGGGAGGTGGATGCCTGATGGAGCGATTTTTTCTCGCCTGGCAGACTTCGTCGCTCACAGGCTCCTCATTTCTAGGCATGGTGATTGGCGCGGTCATCATTCTTTTGCTCATCTTGGGCATCGTCAGTTACCTGATCTATTTCGAACGCAAGGTTATCGGTTGGATGCAAGGTCGGATCGGTCCTAACCGGGTCGGTCCGCTCGGTCTCTTGCAATCAGTCGCCGACATTTTGAAGTTGTTGATCAAAGAAGACGTGATTCCGACCAACGCCGACCGCGCGCTGTTTCTGATCGCGCCGATGATCGCGTTTGTGCCTTCCTTCATGGTGCTGGCGGTCATCCCGTTTACTGCGACGCACGTGTTTACTGCCGGGCTGAACGTCGGCGCGCTCTACTATATCGCGCTTTCCTCGATTACGATTCTCGGGATTGTCATGGGTGGTTGGGCGTCGAACAACAAGTACTCCTTGCTAGGTGGTATGCGTTCGGCGGCGCAGATGATCAGTTACGAGATCCCGCTCGGTCTGTCGATTCTCGGTGTCATCATGTTATCGGGCTCGCTGAATCTAAACAATATCGTCGCTGCGCAAAATGGGCACGTGTGGTTCATCATTCCGCAGATTCTTGGGTTTATCGTGTTTGTCATCGCCGGGATCGCTGAGCTGAACCGGACGCCGTTTGACTTGCCAGAAGCCGAGTCAGAGCTCGTGGCCGGGTATTTTACGGAGTATACAGGGTTTCGCTTCGCCTTCTTCATGCTGGCAGAGTATGTGTATGTGTTTGCGATCTCGGCGCTCGCCGTGACCCTCTTTCTCGGTGGTTGGAGCGGACCGTTCCTTCCTTCGTGGCTGTGGTTTGCCATCAAAGTCAGCGCGTGTATCTTCTTTCTGTTCTGGGTGCGCGCCACGATGCCGCGGATGCGCGGTGATCAGCTGATGAGTTTTGCGTGGAAAGTACTGATCCCAATCGCGTTGTTCAACGTGCTGTTAACTGGGGCAGTGTACGAAATCCACCTGTAGAGGAGGTGCGTTCATGTTTGGCATCTTTAAGGGGCTAGGCGTCACGCTGAGCCAATTGCCCAAAAAGAAAGTGACATTACAGTACCCGGACGTCAAGATCCAGTGGCCTGAGCGTTTTCGCGGCATTCACGAATTCATTCCTGACTTGTGCATCGCTTGTAACCAGTGTGCGCGTATCTGTCCGACTGGCTGTATCTCGTTATCCGGCTCGCGCGACGCGAACAAGAAAATGCGGATTGACACGTACGACATCAACTTTGAGATCTGCATTCTGTGCGACTTGTGCACAGAAGTGTGTCCGACGGAAGCTGTGCTGATGACGGACCAGTTTGAACTCGCCGCGTACTCGCGCGATGTGCTTTACAAAGATATGGAGTGGCTGTACGACAACCACGTGAAACACGGCAGCTATGAGAAACTGCAGGCAGCCAAACGTGCGGAGGAAGAGGAAGCGCGCCGCAAGGCCGCCGAGGAAGCAGCGAAGCCCCCGGCCCCTGCGAAAGCTGAAGCACCTGCGAAAGCCGAAGCACCTGCGAAAGCTGAAGCGCCTGCGAAAGCTGAAGCACCTGCGAAAGCCGAAGCGACTGATGTGGCGCCGATCGCAGAGCGTTCTGCGTCGTCACAGTCGACCGCAAGCCAAGTGTCACCAGACAGTAGCGCCGCGCAAAAGCGCCAAGAGATGTCCGGCGAGGCAGGCCCGCCTGCGTCCGTTACCGAAGCCGGTGGCGATGGCGTTATCCCGCCTTCCGGCGACAAAGGCGGTGAGTCCTAATGTTGTTCGGGATCCCGATTACCGGCCAGACCATCAGTTACT
>JAPNUP010000083.1 GCA_026627345.1 Bacillota bacterium
CGGCGCGGGGTCGAGCCCCCATAATAAGAACAGTCTACCTGTCCTGCATAGAGTAAGCATGCACCATAAAAGGCACCCCGTAAACCCCGATAGCCCCATTTTCATCGTAGATTGTGCCCCGTCAGGGGCATGTGGGATTCCACGAAAACTCGAGGAAGGATAATCCCGCATAGCAAGCGCCATTGCCAAGCTACCAGGCGGCAAATAATTCATGATTCGCGGATGTACAAGATATCGTTCCCGGTTGCGGCTTATCGTGCTGTACGATGACACTTGCCCAATATGTCGTTTCGCCGCTGTGCGATGGCGGCGCCTGGACTGGTTCCAGCTACTTGAGTTTCACTCGCTTTGGACATTTGACCTACAGGGACTGTCTGTGACTCGTGAAGAGTTGGCTACGCGGATGCACGCCGTCAGGCAACGCGACAGCCACGTATTCTCGGGATTTGATGCGGTCCTACACGTGATCATGCGTCTGCCTCTACTCGCTGTGCTGACCCCAGCGCTCTGGCTGCTCCTTAGGCTCGGCATCGGTGAACGAGCCTATGCTATTCTCGCAGCCAGGCGCTACACTATTTCCGGCGGATCCTGCCCTACATCAGAGTGGCGGTGGCCACGCATCACGAGACGACATCGCAAGGATCAAAAAGATCAGCGATCTTGACGAACTGCCCCGTGGCTATAGAACGATTGGCTGCCACTCCGACGAGAATGGACATCGCGCCAGCTTTAGAGCCTGCGATATGTCCCAGTGGGTCGCTTTGCACTTCGCGAAACAGGTCATCTCTCAACCTCCGATCGCCTCCTCCATGTCCCGCAGTGACGTGGGGAACAGGGAAGGTTTGCACCCCTCCAAACAGAGGATAAAAGCGTACCTCCAACTGCTCAAGTGGTGTGTCGTGATCATTCGATGCGCGACGCCAGTCCGTCGTCTTGCGCCCGGAGGAGCGATGGGCAAACTCCGTCATGTCATCCGCCACCACAAAGCTTTCCGGTTCAAACGCCTCGAGCCGTCCTTTGCTCCCGTTAAAGGCGACTTGCCAACCTTCAAAAGGCGTAGCCGCAGTCAGCGCGTACGTCACCTGCACCTGATTCGGATAGCGAATCAGCGCCGACATCGTATCCTCTATATCGATGTGATCAGAAAACACGCAGCCATCTCGAAAGTACCCGTCATACCCCTCTTGGTCCTGATAGAGGCTTTTCAGTTCCTTGTCACGGCTCAATTCAAGGTAAAATTCACACGCGTCCGTAACTTTACAGGTGGCGCACCTTTCTCCGTGGTTTGGTTGGCGTGCCGACAGATAAAACTGGCGTGAGCCCATCGCGGCTACCTCCACAGGATCGAGGCCCAGCCACCAGTTGATGAGATCAAAGTGATGCGTCGCCTTGTGAACCAGCAAGCCGCCGGAGTTCTCCTTTCGCGCATGCCAGCGGCGAAAGTAATCCGCGCCGTGCACAGTATCTAAAAACCATCGGAACTCAACCGAGTGAATGTCTCCGACGATCCCTTGCGAGAGCAGGCGTTTAATCTCGGTCTTATAAGGCGCGTAGCGATAGTTGAAGGTGACACGAAGACTGCGGCCCGTTTCCTTTTCCGTCCGCAAAATTCGTTGGCACTTTTTTTCGTCCGTCGTCATCGGCTTCTCAGAGATGACATCCTTGCCGCGCTGCATACTGCGCACGATAAAATCATCATGCGTGGCATCTTTCGTTGTCACAATGACAATGTCGCAATCGACCGAGTCCAGCATCGCATCAAAGTCAGTGAATCCAGGAATATTTTCCCCCAGTACCCTCTGTGCATATTGAACCCGACCGGGATTGATATCGCACAGACCGGTGAGTTGTGCAACGTCCGCGTAGTGTTCCAGAATATCAGCCGCGAACATCGATAGACCGCGCGATCCTAGTCCCACGATACAATAGTTTTTAAGCAAAGTGTTTCAACTCCCTCATCATTGTGATATTGCCGTTTCAGCCAAATGGCAGGCTGTAAGGTGCGTGGTAGTGGGACCTTGTAGTATCGGTTTTTCAACGGTACACCGTTCGTACGCTAGCGTACATCGTGGATGGAATGGGCAACCAGAAGGAGGATGAAACGGCGAGGGAATCTCTCCTGGCAACGTAACCAAAGGCCGGCGCTCTGCGCTCGAGGAAGGAATCTTCAAAATCGAATCGAGTAGCACCCGCGTATAAGGATGTTGTGGGTTCGTGAACAGATCCTGCGCGCTACCTTGTTCGACCACCTCCCCCAAGTATAGGACCATGACCCTGTCGCTGAGATGCTGCACGACACCTAGATTGTGAGAAATGAAGATATACGCCAACTGCAGTTCCCTCTGCAGATCCTTCAACAATTCTATGATTTGCACCTGAATGGACACGTCTAAGGCGGAAATCGGTTCGTCACACACCACCAGTTTCGGCCGCACGGACAAGGCGCGCGCGATCCCCACGCGTTGCTGCTGTCCCCCAGACAGTTCAAACGGAAACGCATCAGCCGCTTGCAAAGGCAGTCCGACACGCTCTAACAGTTCGTTCACGCGCATCTTGCGCTGAACCCGCGAAGCGATCCCCTGGATAATCATCGCATCCTCGATCGCGCTACCAACCGTCATTCGCGGATTGAGCGATGCGAGCGGATCTTGGAAGATGATCTGCATGTGCCGCCGTTCCTTTCGGAGTTCACTGACAGACAGCCTCGACAGATCCCTTCCCTGAAACACCACGCGTCCCGCGTCCGCCTCGAGTAACCGCAAAACAGTGCGGCCAAGCGTTGACTTGCCAGAACCACTTTCTCCAACCAGACCCAACGTCTCGCCACTGCGCAGCGCAAACGAGACGTTCTCCACCGCATGCAATGTCTGCCCTCGTACCTGAAACCGCTTCGATACCGAAGTCACTTCTAACAGCATTTCATCCGGCATGTCTTACGACCTCCTCGGCCCGCAGACAGGCCACCCAGTGGTCGGCGCCACCCAATTGACGAAGCTGCGGCAGTGTTTCCCTGCAGGCGTCTTGCGCCATCGTGCACCGATCGACGAACGGGCATGAGCGCGGAGGCTCCGTCAACTGTTGCGTAGTCCCCGGAATGGGTAGCAGCACGCGATTGGTCTGTCCGACCTCGATGATTGACGATTTGAGACCGACAGAATAAGGATGCGCGGGACGTTTCAGGAACTCCTCGAGGGGTGCACTCTCCATCACTTTTCCCGCGTACATCACCATGATTCGATCACAGAAGTTTGTAGCGACGCCAAAGTCGTGTGTGATAATAACCACACTCATCCTACGTGTCTCCCGCAGCTTTTGTAGCAACGACAATACCTGCATCTGAACCGTCACATCGAGCGCTGTCGTTGGCTCATCCGCGATCAGTAGTTGCGGTTCGCAGGCGACTGCCATAGCGATCATCACCCGTTGACGCATTCCCCCAGAAAACTCGAACGGATAGTTGCGAAAGCGAGTCTGCGGATCTGGGATGCCCACTTCTTCGAGCAATTCGATCGAACGGTTGTACGCCGCCTTACGCCCAACGAAGTGGTGCGTTAACATGGCCTCCATAATCTGATCTCCGATACGCATCGTCGGGTTCAGACTTGTCATTGGGTCTTGAAAAATCACCCCAATATCGCGCCCCCGGATGTCCTCGAGTTGCCGTCTCTTCAGCTTCAGCAAGTCAGTACTGCCAAAACGCGCAGTACCTTGTGTCACCCTACCAGTGCCACGTAACAGTCCGAGTACTGACAACACGGACACCGATTTTCCAGATCCGCTCTCACCCACGATCCCAAGCGTCTCTCCCGGGGCCACCGTAAAACTCACGCCATTGACCGCATAGATGACATCCTCTGCTCTTCGAAACTCCGTGTGGAGATTCTCCACGGTCAGCAACGCCTGGACCATATTAGAATCCTCCTTTCGGGTTGAGCGCCTCTTGCAGGCCATCTGCGACAAACAAAAAAGCCAATAACGTCAATGCGAAAATACCAGCCGGGAAGTACATCAACCACGGATACCCCAACATGTTACTTCCCGCCGCTGCGATCATATTTCCAAAACTGGGAAGAGGCGGTCGTAGCCCCATACCCACTACGCTTAGACCCGCCATTACCGTCAGGTCTCCGGGGATCCCAAATGCAAGCGCGACAATCATGTTGTTCATGACATTCGGAAACAGATATTTTCGCATGATGTGCGGCTGCGTGGCTCCGAGCGCGCGTGCCGCCTCCACCATCTCACCGTTTCGCATTCCGAGCACCAAGCTGCGAATCAACCGTGCATAGCCAGCCCATCCGGTGATCCCGATGGCAAAAAGAATCGGGCCCATCCCGCGTCCAAATTTCGTCACAAGGATCAGATCCATAAAGAACGTAGGAAAGGCGAACATGAAATCGACGAGGCGCATGACCACCATATCGGCCCAACCACCCTTGAGTCCCGCCCATAGTCCCAGCGCCACGCCTACGATAAAGCTGATTAAAGTTGCCCCGAGGGCTACCTCCAACGCATTTTGTACACTCCAGAGAATCTCGCTGAACATGTCATGCCCCAAGTTATCCGTGCCCATGATGTGCTGCCACGTTGGTCCTTGATTGGCAGTCAAAAAATTTGTTGTAGCGTAATTGTACGGGGCAATCCACGGACCGATAATACCGATAACCAGAAACAGTATGACCCACGCCAATCCCACGACTGCCAGTCGATCTTTCTTATAGCGTCCCCATGCCATCGCGAGTTGTGATCGTCTTCGCGCTGGTGCTACGCCATTCACCGCTATCCTCGCTATCGCCATCTGTCTTGACTCCTTCCCTGCTACTCGAGTTTCACGCGCGGATCAAAAACGGCGTATCCCAAGTCCACCAGCAGGTTCATCACCATCACCAATAGACACAAAATGTAGATCTCGGCCATCGCCAACGGGTAGTCATCCGCTTGAAATGCGGGTGCCATCAGAGAACCCATCCCTGGGATTGAAAAGATCTGTTCAACAAAGATGGTGTTGACCACCGAGAATGCAAACATCGGACCGACAACTGTGATGAGTGCCGTCATCGAATTTCGCATCGCATGCTTGAAGATAATCGGCCAGTACTTGACTCCCTTGGCTTCGGCCGTTCGGATATGATCCTGACGTAAAGCCTCGATCAGGCTGCTTCGCATGTATCGCGTGATACTACCGACATTGCCAAGCCCAAGCGCAATAATGGGCAAGACTGCATCTTGCCACTGTCCCCAACCGTTGATCGGCAACACACCCTGCCACCAAACGCCAAAAAGCAGCACCATAAAAACCGCAAGAACAAATGAAGGAACCGCATTGCCCATGAGCGAAAGCGTAGTGAGCATCTGATCGATCCAGGTATTGCGTTTGAGGGCAGCAAGCACGCCTAGTGGGATACCGACGAGAACTGCGAGTAATACCGCACCGAAAGCTAATTCGAAGCTAATGGGAAACGCGCTTCGTAGTTGTGTGATAATCGGTGCGGAAGGGTTCTCAAAGGAGTTCCCAAAGTTAAACGTAAATAAATGCCATATGTAGCCGAAAATTTGTTTCCACATAGGCTCATTCAGCCCGTAGCGCGCTTCGAACATATGCTCGTATTGTTCTGCGAGCCTCGGATTTTGCACTGCCAGTTGCCCCATTTGCGATCCGATCGTCGTCGAGCTAAAGTAGCTTCCTGGTGCCAGCCTCATCAGAGAATAACCGACAGCGATAATAGCGGCAGTCGTGATGATGATACTCACAACACGTTTTACGAGAAAACGAACGACCCCCATGTTGCCTCCCCCCAAGCTTCTCAGTCAGCTACTGACACAACACGTGAACCGAGATCGATCACAAAGCGGACTTGTTCGCTGTTCGCATGTGCCTCGATAAGGGTTCGTTCATCCCCGTCTTCATTCACTTTCTTAAACGTCGCCGGGGAGGTTGCGCTCCAAGTCCCCTCAAGGCATAATTGCACCGACGCTTCTTGTGCGGCCAAAAGTAACGATAGCCCGCTTCCGGCGTCGAGCGTCTCTATCAGTTCCGCCGTTGCATAAAGGATCTTCATTTCCCTTAACCGAACGTTGATCGGCAACAACATGCCCCTTCTCGGAGCCAATCTGAATTCACGGTTATGAAACAAGGCCTTACCATCCTCCAGGATCTGAAAACGGTGAGCGGAATCGTCCGGGTTGATCAGGGACAGCCACGATCCTTCCTTCCCCTCCCGTATAGTCAGATGGACACTCTCATTCGTGCAGGTCAGTCGTCGCTTGATCCCAAGTTGATCGGCGAGTCCCACCAGCAATGCGCGCATGTACATATACTCGTCCTGTAAGGAAACTGCACAAACGATCGCCTCTCCCGCATGAACGGACACCTGCCAGGCAACAATGCGTTTGCGATCTTCCGTTACTGCAAGAACAGATGAGTCAGGCGCTACCTGGTCAAAAGCTTCATACTGTCTGGCGAAAACATCGTGTCCCAAGTCAGGGCGAATGAATGACACGCGCAGGTACCCCGCTTCGTGCTGAGATTGCTCGGCCCCTAATCCGCTAGCAAGAACTGTACAGGGCTGACCAAACTCATCTTTCACGGGAACGCGAGACATGAGAACCAGTTTTCCACCCGCGCGCACATATTGAAGCAACATACTCTGGACGCGACGATCCATCCAGTCTGCACTGGCTACCCACAAAGAGGGCACCAAAGCAGGGTCTACCTGATGTGCGGTAGCCAGGTCAATCGCTCCCAAACTAAAGCCAGCGGTGATCAGTAGCCGCCAGACACCATCGAAGTGAAATGCCTCCCTCTCGTGCGTCGCGCCTGCGAGAGTCTCAGCTACTGCGCGATCTTCCCAGCGCACCGTTTCCGTCGCGTAGTACGGCGAGTAAAAGCCGATATGCGTATCCACCCATTTACGGGCCTTGCACAAAGTGTCTTCAGCTACCGCGAACAACGCCCCCAAGTGCTTGGCCTTATAAAAACCCGGTCGCAAAGAGCCGTTCGCCGCGATCGGCGCTTGCCACTCATGCACGGAACCAAACAAGCCGATGCCCTCTGGGTTATCGCCCGCACAAAACATGTAATAGTTCAACGCATTCATCCCATGAGCCACGCATAATCGCGTAATGAGATCAAGGTCCTCTCCATAGACGCGCGGGCGATCGGCCAGCCTTCCGGATTGAAACTCCGCCGAAAAGATCGGCTGTTCAGGATCTGACACGCAGGCCGTAAGTAGAGTGCTGAGAATCACATCATGAAAATTGTCATAGCCGATTCTGCCGGGATAAAAGTCTCCGGCAAGCAACACATCATTACTGCGAGCAGCGTGTTGCAGTTGCGAAAGCCCGATCGGGTAATCGACGCCTCGGCTATAAATGGAGAAGTCTTTAAACCCGTGCACGTTAATCATGAGGGGAATAGCCAGACCGTGGTCAATGACCCAAGATTTCAATGTTTCAATATAACGAGCATTTAAGTGCCTATTAAACTCCGCACGCAGCCAATGTCCGTGGACGCCCGACTGATCGGTGCCGACACTAAACTCATCCGCCACTTGCTCGAATCGATCCCATGCGCAGCCGAAATAGTCACAGCAGGCCTCGATCGACGTAAAGCGATCACGCAACCAATCTATCCATTCCACCTTCAACGCCGGATGGTAATCCGCTTGATTGGTCACCCAGTGTAGCATCCCTACCTCGTTGTCCAATTGCAGCATCGCGATTGGACCCCCGTTGTCTGTGGTAAACGCCGACAAGACAAGCAGCACGGCGTCGTACCACTGTCTGGCTGCGCCAAGAAACTGCGGGTGCAAGTAGGACATCACACGTGTTGGATGCGGAGCCAGCGTAGCTGTGCGGGCTATGGCGTCCGCGTACTTTTCGAGCACCCACGGAGGAATCCCTTCATTCTTCAATTCCGACATGACGTAAGGCCCAGGCCGGACAATCATCTGCAAACCCAAAGCACGCGCCAACTCCAGAAAGCCAACGAGGTTGCGTCGCGGGTGCGTGGCGCCAGTTAAATCGATCACACCCGCTTCAGGTGAATGCCATATCCAGGGAATATACGTACTGACTGTGTTGAACCCGGCGCTGATCAAGGTCTCCAGACGCGATTGCCAGTGCTCTGGATCCAGACGAAAGTAATGCATCTCTGCACCATACAAAAAGAACGGATGATCCTCGCGTAAGAAGTATTGGTTCGCGTATGAGAGCAAAAAGATCCTCCTTAGATACTCAGATGATTGGTGCATGAGCCACAGACCACCGCGTCCGGAATATCTCGCTGCAGCCTATGGCTCATACCTGTCGGAATAACGGCGCAGCCGCTTATTCTTCTTCCCGTGACGGTGGTGCTGTCTATTTCATCGTGATATATTGCAACTGCCAGTAGTTATCTCCCCATGCCCATGGATTCAAAGAAACATGGGTTAGCCCCGGTTTAACGAGATAAAACATCTCGTTGTAGTACAAGGGAACCTGATAGCCTTGTTGCATAAGGAAATTGACTACTTTGGCTGTATCTTGAACAGCAACCGAGGTTTTTACAGCGTTTTCACCCTCGACATTCCACATCTGGGCAAGAGCCAGACTCTTCGGTTCGTGCTCATCGATATACACTTGACCGCTCAAACCGACGTCGGCAGTGCCGTTGCCGCCGCTAGAGTTGCCAATGAATTTCCACGCATTCACCCATGCCTGATGCTCTTGCGCAGCCGTCTTAGCTTCATGCCATTGCTTAATCAACCCATTCCAGAGCTCCATGTTGCTTTGCCCAGGAGCTGGAGTGAGCAGTGCGCGATAGGCTGCCGGCTGGTGCGCTAGCCATTTGTTCAGATACTGTATGTCCGCCAATGCCGCCTTTTGCAGCGGGGCCCACTCAGCAAATGTAAGGCCCATCTTGGGATCCGCGGGATTGCCAAATTGTTTCACGTCGCTCGGATCATAGGTGGGGAAATACCAGTTGGAAATATGTTGCATGTAGCTGTGAGGCCCTATAGCCCCTGGAAGATTGATCATGTAGTTGGAGTCCAGAGAAAGTGTAGAAGAATCCATGAAGTTTGCGTTGCCGACGGCGACATTGTATCCCGGCAGAATCCCTTGATTGAGTCCGCCCCAGTTAATCGCCCCCCACAACGTTGACGCTGTCGGATCGATAGTAAAGTTGATACCGAGCGCAGTCTTCAGTTCTTGTTGTATGGCTTCGGCAATACTCACCGAGGCTTGTGATACGGCAGCTGTCTGACAATACAGGTGGAGAGTCGGGATGCCCTTGCCTCCCGGATATCCGGCCTTCGCCAAAAGCGCCCGTGCCTGTGCAACATTGTAGTTCAATCCATGCTCATAAGGAGTCACGGGCCAGCCAGGAAAGCCAAACGTTGTAGTCACTCCGCCCATACCACTGAGGACCGGATTGACCAGTGGTGCGCGATTGATGGCCATGGCGATCGCCTTGCGCACAAGAACATTGTCAAGAGGTGATGGATCGACAGACTTATCCCACTGCAGATAGTTCACCTGAACCTGCGGCGCGACATGAAGCTGCGCTTTCAGCACAGGATGCGACTGGACATAAGCATAGTCCGACTGGCTTGTAATGATGGCAGACGACAGGCTGTTCGACATGTAATCTTCGAGTGGAACGCTGGGCGTGGGAACAACCTCAATTTGCGGGACGTTGCCGACATTCACCTCTCCCGGCGCGCCCACATAGTGAGGATTGCGCTTGAGGGTGATCGATCCATTGGCGGTGTAGGCCGTGACGACGTAAGGTGCGTCACCAACAAAGTGACTCGGCAAGAACCAGGTATTCGGATAAGCCTTCACGACAGGCGGATACAAAGGCATGGAGCTGGCGATCGGGAGTTCATCCACGATGTCGTGGGGGGCAGTCAAAGTGATTTTCAGTTCATACGGATTGACCACTTGCAATCCCA
Source organism: Bacillota bacterium (assembly GCA_026627345.1). Lineage (GTDB taxonomy): Bacteria > Bacillota > Bacilli > Alicyclobacillales > SLC66 > JAPNUJ01. The sequence continues at coordinate 9,936 of JAPNUP010000083.1, forward strand.
CGGCGCTAGCAGGAACGATGCCATCATGGTAGTTATTCCCATTCAAAACATAGGGCATGATGCTGGCGAAGAATGCGCCCGTAGAGTCTTGAGGGGCATCCATGCGCATCCAGGAATAGTAGAAGTCTTGTGCAGTCACGGGTTGGCCGTTGGACCACTTGGCATCGTGACGTAGATAGATTGTCCAGACTTTCCCGCCCTCCGATGGCACCCATTTTTGGGCGATCTTCGGCACAATCTTTCCAGAAGGGCTATAGCCCGCGAGACCTTCCATGATCGTTCCTTGATCGAGCAAGATCTGTGGTCCAAATTGTGTAGGGTCAAAACTAGACATCCCTGGAATCGGAATTTTGACAATACTACTGGTGGATGCAGCATCCGCTACGGATGTGCCGGCAGATAGAAGTCCGCCTGTCAAGATCGTCGCACTCAAGACGCCGAGCAGTGCCGCCCGTTTCCTATATAGCGTTTTCATTAGTAACAACCGCCTCCCCTAGTCTCTTTACACCTGCTGTAAGACACTCATTTGACCCGTCGTTTGACTCTCACCCCCTCACCGTCAGCACGCATGCCACTTGTGCGATCAGGTCTGTGAATGGCATCACCTCCTTCATTTTCTCGTCTTAGCCATCACAGAATTTACAGATACATTCGAAACGTTTCGATTTTTCTCGATCACACATGCGTAACTGTATAAACGCCTCTTACAATACGCTCCCTAAGCTAAGAGGAGCCACGCACCACAAGTTCTGTCTGCAGCACGATCGGCGTGATATCTTCATCCCCGCGCAGTGCCCTCATCAGCGTATCAGCGGCCAAGATACCCAATTCGTACATCGGTTGGCGCACCGTCGTCAGTGGTGGGGACACGTACTGAGTGATCCTGATATCGTCAAATCCCGCAAGGGCGACATCATCGGGAATACGTACGCCGCGCTCAAGCAATCCCCGCATCAGTCCTACAGCCATCTCATCGTTGGCCACAAAAATAGCACGGGGAACGTCATCTGAGGCTAAAACCGAATCCACCAACTGATACCCGCTAGACTCTGTAAATGCCCCGTGCCAGATGTGATCGGGTCTCGGCACGCATTGACGCAGACGGCAAGCTTGCAAGGCGCCCTCTTCCCGCAGGTGACTGTGATGCGAATCGGACGGCCCCAGAATGATTCCAATATCGCGATAGCCGGCGTCAATCAAGTGTAAAGTCGCCATGTAGGCCCCAGAGCGGTGATCACACAGAACAGAGTACAAGTTAGGATGTTGAATCTGACGATCAAGTAGAATCAAGGGCAAAGATGGACTAGCCACTTCGAGGATGTCATCTTCACTGATCGAAGAGTCCAAAATGATTGCACCATCGACCCGTTTCTCACGTAACAGGCGTGTCAGTTCTCCGCCTCTATCGAGCGCCGACGTACAAACCAGCGCCGTAAGCCCGTTAGCCTGCGCCCGTGTACTGACACCGCGTAGCAACTCCGAGTAAAACGGACCACCTAGATCGTGTAGCAAAATCGCAATCATACCGGTACGACGACTCTTCAAATCGCGAGCGGCACCATTTGGCCGATAACCGATCTCTTCTGCCACGGATAGTACCCGGCGTCGCGTAGACTCCTTGACGCGGGTGTCGTGGCGAAGCGCAATCGACGCAGTAGATACCGATACACCCGCTTGCTCCGCGACGTCTCTTAAACTTGGCAACTCGCTAATCCCTCGCAATCGAATCGTTTCGATTAGTAGTGTAAGCGTTCTACATCTTGCTGTCAACACTATCCACGTAGATCACACGCTCGCGTCGGGTACAATGTCATCTGCCGTTCCATTCCACGAAAACTCGAGGAAGGATGATCCCGCATAGCAAGCGCCATTGCCAAGCTCCCAGGCGGCAAATAGTCACAAGGACGGACGAACCTCTGGTAGAATGATGTCGATCATAGTATGATAAATAAGTTACTGGTCCTTTGCCACTAGATGGCAATGACGCCGACAGAATGAGGTCAATGATGACAGAGGTCAGTTCTGATGAGCAGTTGCTGGCCGCGATTACTGCCAGCGATAAAGCTGCAATGACTGCGTTTTACGACCGTTACGAGCGACTGGTTTTTAGCTTTGCTGTGCGCTGCGTCAGTGACAGAAACGCTGCCGAAGAGATCGTACAAGACGTCTTTATGAAAGTCTGGCGATCTGCAGAAAGTTATGATGGGGCACAGGGAAAACTGACTACGTGGCTACTCACGATCACCAAGCGCACGGCCATCGATCTGCACCGAAAAACCCAGCGCCGCTTGTCTCCCGATCTGGTGGAAGACGAGCAACTTGCACAGATTCGTACCGGGGACGACGACGGACCGGAAGCGATCGTACAAGCCAACGCGATGCGTGCGATCGTGAAAGAAGCCCTTCAGACGCTCCCTGATGATCAACGCATGACAATTGAACGTATGTATTATCAGGGGTACACGCAGCGCGAGATCGCACAAGAAATGAACGTACCGCTAGGGACGGTGAAAGGTCGCATTCGCCTGGGCCTTTCTCGCCTGAACGAGCAGTTGCGAGCAAAAGGATTGAGGGATGCGCCATGACAGCCGGGATTGAACTGTGTTCACTGCGCGAGTTATATGTGCTCGACGGTCTCACAGCCGGTGAGCGCGCAGCATTCGAGCAGCATCTACAAGCGTGTACGGAGTGTCAAGCAGAAGTCGCCGCTCTGCAAGATGTATCTGAGTATTTGCTTTACGATTTTGCCGATGTCGCCCCCCCTAGCGGTATGCGCGAGCGCGTTCTCGATGCGTTATTCGCGGAGAAGGCGTCAGATCAGGGGACTACAGAGACGCTCATGCCGCCTTTAGCAACACAGAGCCATGTGCATGAGACAGCACAGCCAGCATCCTCCGGGCCGTTTCTTGGAAGTGACGCGTCACAGAGTCCACGACCACCTGTGCGTGCACCTGAGGATAACGCATGGAAAGTCTCCGGACGTGTGACACGCCGTCGCAGTCGTCTATGGCCTGTATTGGCCGGTATCGTGACCGTCGCTTCGCTGGCGTGGGCGATCGACTTGCATCTGACTCAACCGCAGATGCCTACACCGCTCGGACAGGTCGTGCAATCAGCTACGCTAAGCGCACAAACGGTTATGGCATCCGCACAGGCCAAGGTGTGGGTGAATCAAGGACCAAATGGGAGAAACATGGTTTTACAGTTTTCTGGATTGCATGCGGTCGAGGGGACGCAAGTCTATCAGATTTGGCTCGTACGGGAGGCCAAAACAGGGCTTCAAGTATACTCCGGTGGCGTCTTTACACCGAACGCCAAAGGGGATGCGGTCTTTACTTTCGCACTCCCGCCAGCGCATTACTCCATTGTAGCCGTCACATTGGAACCGAAGGCGATCGACAAGACGCCGCTCGGCCCCAAAGTCCTAGTCGGCCAGATGAACGTGTAGACGGAGCAGATCAGCTGACCTCACCTAGCCACGAGGGCCTGAACACAGTGTGCACAGATGCCGCGCTGTATTCAGGCCCCCTACTAATACACCTTATCTCCGTTAAAGATCGAGTTTTTCACAATCACGTAATCGACTGTACGGATGGCTTCTAGCTTGTTTCCACCCGCGTACGAGATCGATGACTGCAGATCTTGCTCCATCTCGATCAATGTATCACGTAGAGGACCCCTGAATTCCACCCACATTTTCTTGCCTTCTACATTTTTGCGCTCCCCTTTTTGAAACTCCGACGCTGATCCAAAGTACTCTTTGTAGCGTTTGCCATCCATCTCGATCGTTTCGCCTGGGGATTCCTCATGCCCTGCAAATAAGGAACCAATCATCACCATGGATGCCCCAAAGCGGACGGACTTTGCAATATCCCCATGGGTGCGGATACCCCCGTCCGCAATAATAGGCTTGCTGGCCGCTTTGGCACACCAACGTAGCGCAGCGAGTTGCCAACCACCTGTTCCAAAGCCGGTTTTCAGCTTCGTAATACAGACCTTCCCCGGACCGATCCCCACTTTGGTCGCATCGGCTCCCGCATGTTCAAGCTCTCTTACCCCTTCGGGTGTGCCGACATTTCCTGCGATCACAAAGCTTTGCGGCAAGTGACGCTTGATATGTTGAATCATATCGATGACCGCATTGGAATGGCCGTGTGCGATATCGATCGTGATATAGTCTGGCAACAGTTGTTGACACGCCAGTTGTTCGACGAATGTGTATTCAGATTCCTTCACGCCTACACTAATCGAGACGATGAGCCCACGTGATCTCATGTCCTGAATAAAAGGGATGCGCTTTTCTGGTTCAAATCGGTGCATAATGTAGAAATATCCGTTTTGTGCAAGGAAGACGGCCGTCTGTTCATCGATGATCGTCTGCATATTAGCCGGTACGACAGGCAACCTGAATCGATGTCCGCCAAAGTCGACGGAAGGATCACACTCCGCCCGGCTTTTCACGATACACTTAGCTGGAACCAACTGTATATCTTCATAATCAAACACATTATCCACTGATTTCACTCCACCGTCTTGTTGACTTACGCTCCGAGCGCCTTGTGCCACACATGCCAAGTGTGTTCACCCTGAAGCATCTGCTCTTTGCCATTCTCGCTAAATAATAGCGTTGGAAACTCCTTGACCACGGGTTGCCAGTTCGCCAGCCAATAGTACACGCGCAGACCGTGTATATGCAGTGCGGCTTCTTCTTGCCTCGTGAGTTGCTCGGCTTGCACAAGTGTCGTTCCAGGTGCAAAACCGGTACTAATCAGCACAGGCTCACGCATGGCAGACAGCTGGTGACGCATCCACAGCACTAGTGTGCGTTGACAGTGCGGGCACCAGTAGGCGGCCACAAGCGCCGGAAGGAGCGCAGGCGTCAAACGCACAGGAGTGCCAGACGCCGTTTGCACCGTCACGGTTTCCCAGTTCACGGGCGCCGAGATCGGGTTGTAGCGGGCTTGCGGTTTGACGATTTCGTCTGTCAGCAGCACTTGAAACGGAGGGTTGGTATGAAACATTTTCCACACGCCGGCTCCCCCGATGGCTGCAAGCACGAGAATAATGACGACGACCGACACCCACCGAGTAGGCAGCGAGGACTGCGTGGGCCTAGATGCGCTCATCTGCCCGCCTCCGGTACGTCTGCATCACCAAATAACTCAGGACTGTAAAGAGAATCATCAGCAGCGAGACGTGGATCAGATCCGCATTGAGGTCAATGTGGCTCAAGATCAAGTAAGCGCCGCTCAAGATCTGCAGAATCACCATCACAAAGAGAAATGCTGCGCCGCGAAAGACGTCTGGACGAGACGCTTTGGTTTTTCGCAAGGCAATCAACAATATGAGGGTCAATACGGCCAGACCGATCGCCACGAGTCGATGCGCAAAAGCAAGACCGACGTTGCCGGAAAAGCCGGGGAACCACAGCCCATTGCAAAGTGGCCATCCCTCACAGGCACCTGATGCGCCTCGAAAAGACATATACGAGCCTATATAGATCGCCACAAATGTGTAGATCCATGTCCAGCGTATCAAATGAATCAGTGAGCGACTGATCAAACTTTGCCGATAAGTGAATCCACTAGGGCGCGCAAGGAAGTGGGCACGCAGTTGAAACAAGAACACGGTCAACAGGACGACACCGACCATACCGAGCATGCCAAACCCTAGATGTAAGGCCAACACTGCTGGCGGATTGACAAAAACGACGGCGAGGGCGCCGAGCAGCGACTGGATAATCACAAAACCGATCGCCACCGACGCAAACAGTTTCACTTCGAGAAAACGCCCGTAACGCCGCCACACCCAAGCCGCGAAAATCACCGCCACGATCGCAAAAAAACCGACGAGAAAGCGGTGCAAAAACTCGATGATGACATGCGTGTTATCCAACGAGGGAATGACCTGTCCGTTGCACAGTGGCCAGTCCGGTCCGCAGCCTTCTGCGGAACCGGTATCCGTATCGAGGAAGCCTATAAAGTTAATCGTAAACATGCCTACAGAAGCGATAGATCCTAACCATAACAGTGCCTTGGAGGGAATTCTCCGCACCGAATCCAACTTGTTCATCTCTTGAGTACCCCCATGAAAAGTCAGAGCAACCTGCAGCCTGGCCACTCTCTGATCTTGGCAATAGTATAAGCGAACAAATGTCCGAAATACAGTGACAACTGGTGAACAACTGAGGGCATTTTATGAGGGAGGTCAGACTCGACAGCTTGCGGCAACTGGATAGCCATGCTAGGATTTGGATAAACCGAGGTGTTTAAACGGTAGAAGGAGCATGCTCATGACTGTCTATGACTTTCAAGCCGCCACTATCGCAGGTGCCGATGTATCTTTGCGGCAGTACGAAGGACAAGTGCTACTCATTGTCAATACCGCAAGTAAGTGAGGCTTTACCCCACAGCTTGCAGGTCTGCAAGCCCTGTATGAACGGTATCACGAACAAGGGTTTACCGTGCTCGCTTTTCCCTGCAACCAGTTCGGGAATCAAGAACCTTTAGACAAAGAAGCGCTTGCGCATTTTTGCCAAGTCAACTACGGGGTGACGTTCCCGGTTTTCGCTAAGATTGATGTCAAAGGATCGCAAGCGCATCCACTGTTCAAGTACTTGACAGAAGAGGCACCTGGATTTCTAGTAGATGTGATTAAATGGAACTTCACGAAGTTTCTCGTCGATCGCACTGGTAAACCGGTCAAGCGTTTCGCACCGACGACAACGCCCGAGTCTCTGGACGAAGACATCAAGGCATTGCTTTAAAGCCTCAATGTAGACCAGGGAGCCGGGCTGCTCTCCCTGGCCAGCCTTTACGTAAAATTTACAGCCGACGCCGCTTGTCCGCTTCCAGGCTCGCTGGATCTTGTTCAGTCGCCCGCTGTTTGGCGACGATCTCCGCTTTAGGAACCCCTTGCGCTTGGCTTTTGGATGGCAACGGAGACAAGTGCATCGATGACTTCTCGTCCGCATGTGGTATCGTCTTATTGTCCACTTGATCTCCCCCCATCGACTCGCTACTGCATTTGTCCAGTACTCGCCAGGACGCGAGCCACTCGCGTGACGCGCGCTCCGTATTCATAAGCTAGGCGCATTTCTCCAGCGGATGGTTGGCCCGTTGCCGTATCTAGATCAGTGGCTGTCGGCACTACCGCTGACGCCCCATAGGGACACCCGTAAGCAATCCGCTCAGGCGTGAAAGGCCCGGTGTTGGGCACCACAATCATTCCTTGGTGCATCATGGCATAGCCAAGCGCGTGTAGCACTGTCTCGATCCCGCCGTGCAGTGTCGATGTGGTGGCAAACACGCCGCCGACCTTGCCTTGCAGCCGCCCTGATAACCAAAGGCCTCCGAGTCTGTCAAACAACTGTGCCATTTCGGGATTGACGCCACCATAGTAACCTGAGCTGCCCCATAAAATCGCATCAGCTACAGTCAGGTCCTCCGGTTGCACCTGGTGTGCCGCTTGCAGACTCACCGCGGCGCCAACCGAGCGTGCGCCATCGACGATGGCACAAGCGAGTGTCTCCGTATGCCCGGACAAGCTGGCATGAACCACGCTCACATGCGTCATCTGATCCCCCCTAACACAAAAAAACCATGGGGTCAGAACCGGCCCAGCTAATTCGCACGCTTGGCGGTTCAAAACACCACAGTGGTAGTATGTACTGCGCATTTGACTTCATACGAGCCCAGTCCTAAGGGCCGGGCTCGTTCACGCTCACTCTTCGTTCTGACCGATATCCGTACGTACATACTTCCCGTGAAAACGGATCAGCCCTGCCGCTTCATACGCGATACTGCGCGCCTGAGCGACTGTCGGACCGCGACCGATGACATTCAACACCCGTCCCCCTGCAGTGATCGTCTTACCATCTTCACGCGTCGCCGTCCCTGCGTGAAGGACATACGCAGTGACCGGACGATAAGGCACCTTCTCAGACTGCACAGGTTCGTCCACAGATTTGGCTGCAAACCATTTGCGCCATCCGGCCGGTTCTAGCGCAGCTTGCGGGGGCGAGACAGGGAGCGGTATCGGCTCTGGTAGCGGCCGTGGATGTTCTAGCGGCTTCACGAGATCCAGCCCGTCAATCACATCGCCTTTGCGATAGTGGCCAGGATATCCGGAGGATGTCAGGACAACACAGACAGACGCGTCACGAGACCACCGCAAATCGAGGTCTGCGACGCGATCGGCCAGCACAGCATCGATCACCTCAAGCAGATCGTTATCGAGCAACTCCAGCGCCAACTGGGTCTCTGGATCACCGAACCGCGCGTTAAACTCGATCACATAGGCCATCTGATTAAGGACAATGATGCCTGCAAATAGCACACCACGGTAGGTGATGTGATTTTTACGAAAATAGGTGGTCAAGTTGCCAAAAACCTTTTCGCGGATAATCCGCATAACGGTTTCATTGGCTTCCCGCACAGGGGTGACTGTCCCCATGCCGCCTGTGTTTGGACCTTCGTCATTGGCGAAAATGGATTTGTGATCCTTGATCGGCGGCATAAGCGCAAATCCGCTACCATCCACAAATGCCATTGCAGACATCTCTGTTCCGCGCAGATACTGCTCGATCACGACTTTCTGTCCCGCCTCGCCAAAAGAATGGGCCAGCATCATTTGGCGGACGGCCAGCTCGGCTTCCTGGCGGTTCTGCGCCACGGTCACGCCTTTGCCAGCCGCCAGTCCGTCTGCCTTGACGACAATCGGTCCGTCCATCACCTGCAGATACGCGATAGCTTTGTGAAGATCCGTAAAAGTCTCGTACCGTGGTGTCGGAACGCCAGCGCGAATCATCTCCAGCTTAGCAAACGATTTGCTCGACTCGAGCATTGCAGCTTGCCGGCGCGGGCCAAAAATGCGTAAATGTGCGGCTTCAAACAAATCGACTATCCCCAAGGCCAGAGGTACCTCCGGTCCTACAATCGTGAGATCAATAGCACGGTCACGCGCAAAGGCCAGTAACGCTTGAATGTCATCCGCCGCAATCGGCACGCAGACAGCCAACTGTGCAATGCCAGGATTGCCGGGTGCGGCGAACAGCTTCAGCGTTTCTGCGTTCCCCTTTCGCATCGCGTCCCGTTGCAATTTCTTGATGATCGCATGCTCGCGACCACCGCCCCCCACGACCAAGACCTTCACTACAAGTCCTCCTTAATGTTTAAAGTGTCTAATGCCAGTACATACCATGGCGATCCCCGCCGCATTGGCCGCGGCAATCGAATCGGCATCCTTGATCGAACCACCGGGCTGAATGATCGCCGTGACACCTGCCGCGGCGACGAGTTCAACGGTGTCTGGCATCGGAAAGAAAGCGTCTGAGGCCATCACACTGCCTGCCGCTAAAGCGCCAGCTTGTTCCACCGCAATCTTGGCTGCCCCTACCCGATTCATCTGACCAGCCCCGATGCCGACAGTCCGCCCGTCCCGACACAGGACGATAGCGTTAGACTTCACATGTTTCACCACGTTCCACGCTAGTAAAAGGGCTGACAGTTCCTCCTGCGACGGCGCTCGTTCCGTCACCACGGTCAGATCGTCCGGGGTCAGCGTTCGCCGGTCGCGCTCCTGAACAAGTAACCCGCCACTGACACTTTTCATAGCAAAATCCGAGTCGAGCCCTGTCTCCATAGGGACCCGAAGTACGCGCACATTCTTCTTCTTCGCCAACCGGGCCAGTGCTTCCGGCGTAAAATCCGGTGCGATTACAATTTCCAGAAATAGCTCGGCCAAGCGCGTAGCCGTTTCTTCTTCTAGCGTCCGATTAAGCGCCACGATCCCACCGAATATAGAGACAGGATCTGCCGCATAAGCCCGTTCATAAGCTTCAGCCACAGTCTGCGCCGTACCCACGCCACACGGATTCATGTGTTTGACGGCGACCGCGGCCGGGCCTGTGAACTCCGCCAGAAGTTCTAACGCCGCCGACGCATCCTGAATGTTGTTATAAGATAATTCCTTGCCTTGCAACTGTTCGGCATCCGACAGTGAATATCCTGCTACTGTACTCGTCCGATAGAAAGCCGCCTTTTGATGCGGATTCTCACCGTAGCGCAACCCCTGCGCAAGCGTAAACGTGACTGTCAACTGCGCAGGGAAATCTTCGCCCGTTCGCGTTGTCAGATACGCTGCAATGCGCGCGTCGTAAGCTGCGGTGTGACGAAATACTTTCGCTGCCAGCGCAAACCGCTCATCGTAGGTCAGTGCCTGACCGGCACGCAGACGCTCGGCAATCCATCCGTAGTCGGCAGGGTCGACGATCGTCGTAACAAAACGGTGATTTTTGGCGGCCGATCGTAGCATGGTCGGTCCACCAATGTCGATTTTCTCAATCGCCTCAGGCAAGGTCGTCCCAGCCTTCGCGATCGTCTCGGCAAATGGATACAGGTTGACCACCACATAGTCAATCATCGAAATTCCGTGCGCCTGTGCCGCCTCCATATGAGCTTCTACATCTCGTCGGGCGAGAAGGCCTCCGTGCACCACTGGATGCAGCGTCTTGAGACGGCCGTCCATCATTTCCGGAAACCCCGTCACAGTAGACACTTCCGTAACCGGCACGCCGGCATCGAGCAAGGTCTGGTACGTGCCACCTGTGGATATAATGGCGACGTCCGCGGCAACCAAGGCCTTGGCAAAATCGACGATACCTGCTTTATCCGAAACGCTGAGCAATGCGCGCTGTTGCGATGTTATAGAGGGTTGCAAAGACATCGTGGTCACTCCTTTATTTTGTATCCATAGCGTCGCTGCACAACTGTGCGACAATACGCGGCAGCAATTCGTGCTCGGCTGCGTGGATGCGCGTCGTCAATGCAGCCAGCGAATCGTTCGGCAGAATCGGGACGCGGGTTTGCGCGATGATCTGCCCTGTGTCCATTCCAGCGTCGACGTAGTGAACAGTGACACCAGTCTCTGAGACGCCGGCAGAAAGCGCCTGTGCCGGTGCGTCGAGTCCGGGGAAATGCGGGAGAAGTGAGGGGTGGATATTGATCATATGTCCTTCATAAGCCTGCAGCAACGTGCGGCCCACAAGGCGCATGTAACCAGCGAGTACGATCCACCGCACCCCGTGAGAGGCGAGAAACGCTAGTGCTGCCTCTTCGAACGCCTTGCGACCACCTACTTCTTGATGCGTCGCCGTAAAGGTCGGCAGGCCACGAGACATCGCATGGGCCACTGCGCCGCTATCAGGTCGATCACTGACTAGGCAGACGATGCAGCCACGGCCAAGCATTCCTTGCTCACTGTGGGCCAGCAGAGTGCGAAAGTTGCTTCCGGTCCCAGAGGCAAAGACGGCGATGGCCAAGGGATCTCCAGCCGTCTGTAAAAAAGGAGGCGTCTCCATTAGCGTGGCACACTCCCGCGCTCCAGCGTCACCCCGGACAGTCCCGCTTCCACACTTCCGATCACATACGCAGTCTCGCCTTGCGCGGCCAGTGCGTCGAGCACGTCGTCGACCTCGGCGTTGGAAACGGCCAGCACGAATCCAATTCCCATATTCCAAGTCCGATATCGGGTTTCCTCACTGATGTCTTGCAAAGACAAAAGCCAGTCAAATACCGCAGGCAAAGGCCAGGCGTCCGGATCGATCACGCATCCGAGATGGGGCGCGAACATCCGCGGTACATTTTCAAGCAACCCGCCACCTGTGATATGCGCCATGCCGCGAATATCAAACGGCTCAAGGAGTGGACGGACTGTCTGCACGTAGATCCGAGTGGGTGTCAGTAGCGCCTCGCCGATCGGGCATCCTAGCGCCTCTGGCGTATGTGACCATGGCAACGCCGCATCTGCCACCAGTTGGCGCACCAAGGAGTAGCCATTGGAGTGCACACCCGAAGACGGCAAGCCGATCAGGATATCCCCTGGTTCAATCCGTCTGCCATCGATCATGCGCGATTTTTCTACGATCCCGACGGCAAAACCGGCGACATCGTATTCGCCGTCTGCGAACATCCCGGGCATTTCAGCCGTCTCCCCACCGATGAGGGCAGCCCCGGCTTGTAGACACCCGTCCGCAAGTCCTTTAACCACTTGCTCCAGCACCTGTGGCTGTAGCTTGCCTGTCGCGAAGTAATCGAGAAAAAAAAGCGGCTCCGCGCCCATGGCCAAGATGTCATTGACACACATCGCGACGCAATCTACACCGATTGTATCGTGGCGCTCGAGCGCAAAAGCGAGCTTCAACTTCGTCCCGACGCCGTCTGTTCCAGAGACAAGCACAGGTTCACGGTAGCGATCGACCGGCAGTGCGAATCCGCCGCCAAACCCGCCGATCGCACTGAGCACCTCGGGGCGAAAAGTGCGGGCCGCGTGTGGCGAGAGGCGCTTCACCGCCTCGTTGCCACGCTCAATACTCACACCAGATGCAGCATAGAGGTCCTTTGCATTCGTCACGCAGTTACACTCCTTTGGGTGTGAGAGACAGCGGGCTCTCTGTGTAAATTTCCGTCGGATACACCCCGCTGAAACAGGCATTGCAAAACCCGTGCGCAGAGCGCGCATCCGGTTTGGTGGCCCCATCTTCACTAAACACCGATAGCATCGAAGACTCATCCAGAAAGGCGAGGCTATCAGCGCCGATGAATGCGCAGATCTCATCGACCGACTTGCGTGCAGCAATCAGTTCTTCACGCGCTGACGTATCGATGCCGTAGAAACACGAGTGCCGAACCGGCGGCGAGGTAATGCGCACATGCACTTCAGTGGCGCCAGCATCTTTGAGTAGCTGGACCAGGCGCATACTCGTCGTCCCGCGAACCAAGGAGTCGTCGACCATCACCACTCGCTTGCCTGCCACGATCTTGCGCACCGCGCTTAGTTTCAATCGTACGCCAAGCGAGCGCAGTTCCTGAGAGGGTTGAATGAAAGTACGCCCGCTGTACTTGTTTTTGATGAGCCCAATTTCGTAGGGCAAAGCCAACTCTTCCGCGTAGCCAATGGCCGCCGAGATGCTCGAGTCCGGGACGCCTATCACCACGTCCGCGTTCGCCGGAGCCTCCCGCGCAAGGACACGCCCGAGCTGTTTGCGCACCATGTGCACGTTATATCCGTCGATATCGCTGTCCGGGCGAGCAAAATAGATGTATTCGAAGGTGCATAGCGCCTTGCGATTGGCCTGTGCGAAGCGTTCTGTACGCAGACCGTCAGCGTCGATAATCAGCATTTCACCGGGCTCCACATCGCGTATGAAGGTAGCGCCGATCGTGTCAAAAGCGCATGTCTCAGAGGCCACAACATAAGCGTCACCGAGCATTCCAAGGGCCATAGGGCGTAGCCCCAGCGGATCGCGCATGGCGATTAACTGATCGTCCGTCAGAATCAGAAACGCATATCCGCCTTTGATCATCGTCATGCTCGCTCGCACATTTTCCACCGTGCTCGGATAACCGCCGCGCGCAATTAAGTGCGCGACCACCTCAGTGTCACTAGTGGACTGAAAGATACTGCCTTGCCGATCGAGCAAGTCGCGGATCTGACGAGCGTTAATCAGGTTGCCATTATGTGCGAGAGCGATATTGCCTTTGCCAAAACTAAAGACCAGCGGCTGCGCATTGGCGATGTGGCTCCCGCCCGCGGTCGAGTAGCGTACGTGCCCGACAGCTGCATGTCCACGCAGCCCCGGCAACTGATTCTGGCCAAACACCTCGGTCACCAAGCCCATGCCGCGGTGGCTATGCATGGTGATACTATCGACGCTGGCAATGCCTGCACTCTCTTGTCCACGGTGTTGCAACGCGTACAGCCCGTAGTACGTGAGTTGCGCCGCTTCTGGATGCCCCCAGATGCCGAACACACCGCATTCCTCGTGCAGCTTGTCCCACACGTCTTCTGCATCTAGACCCTGTGTGCTCACTTCATCCACTGTGCAATCGCTCCTCGCCATGCTGTCTCTGCTTGCAAAACGCTCAGTGCGACCACCTGCTCACCGCCGAGACGGACATGAATAGCGGGGCTAGCAACCACTTCACCGATATCCCACAAAGGGCATTCGTGCGCGGCCGCCATATCCCTGACGCGTGCAATGTCTGAAGGCAAGACACAAAGCGCAATGCGTGAAGGACTCTCGCCAAACAGAAGGGCGGCCTGCTGCGCAGCACTGTAATCGGTACGTGGCAACACTTCGTCGAAATCAATCGCAAGCCCACACTTCCCTGCAATCGCACTTTCCGTCAACGCCACCATTAGTCCGCCGTCTGACACGTCGTGCGCCCCCTGCACCAGGCCGGCTTGAATGACCGCGAGGCAGGTCGCCTGTACGGCCTGTTCACGGGTCAAATCGAATGCAGGCAAAGCATAGGCGAGCTTCTGTTCGGGCGCTCGCATAGCCAGATACTCGGAGCCGCCGAGACCGTCTGTCAGCGGCGTATTGCAGTCACCGAGCAGTAACACACGTGCGCCGACGGTGCCGAAAGCAGACGTCGTGATGTGGCTGCGATCGGCCACCACGCCCACCATACCTACAACAGGCGTCGGGTAAATGTCGACACCAGCGGTTTCGTTGTACAGAGAAACGTTGCCACTGATGACTGGTGTCCCGAAGGCCCGACAAGCATCGCTCATCCCGTCGACAGACCTTTCAAACAAGTAGTAGGTCTCAGGCTTCTCCGGATTTCCGTAGTTCAAGCAGTCTGTGACAGCGAGCGGCGTCGCACCTGAACAGACGAGATTGCGCGCCGCTTCAGCGACGGCAAGCGCTCCGCCTGCATACGGATCGAGGTATACCTGGCGACCGTTACCGTCTGTGGTCATCGCGAGCGCCTTGGCCGTCCCCGGCACACCCACGACAGCCGCATCCGAACCGGGGCGCACAAATGTCTCCGTACGCACCATAGAATCGTACTGCTGGTATACCCACTCTTTACTTGCGATCGTTGGCTGTGCCAGCAGTGCAAGCAGATCGTCTGTAAAATCGCCAGCCGCACTCGCTTGTACAACCGCATCGGCACCAGGTAGCAAGGCGTCCAGATACGCCGGCCGTGAAGATGGCCTCGTCAGCACAGGCGCCTCATCGACGAGCAGCGCCACTGGCAACTGTGCCGCGATCTGCCTGCCCTCTGTGATCGTCAGCATGCCATCATCTGTCACCTCACCGATCACGGTCGCGTCTAGGCCCCATTTGGCAAAGACCGCATCGGCTACTTGCTCCTCACCTCTTTGCATGACGACCAGCATGCGCTCTTGCGACTCCGACAGCATGATCTCGTACGGGGTCATCCCAGTTTCTCGGCGAGGGACTTTCTGCATATCCAGGCGAATGCCACTGCCAGCTCGACTGGCCATCTCCGCGGATGAAGACGTCATGCCGGCGGCGCCCATATCCTGAATGCCAACCACTTTACCTGTAGCAATCAGTTCAAGACACGCCTCCATCAGCAGTTTCTCCATAAAGGGATCACCGACTTGCACGGCTGAACGCTCCTTGGCATGCGGGTCTTGCGTGGAAGCGAAGGTAGCGCCGTGGATGCCATCGCGCCCCGTCTTCGCACCGACGACGAGTACCGGATTGCCGACACCGCTCGCCGCGCCAGTCGCAATCTGCGCATGGCTGATGAGCCCGACACACATGGCGTTCACGAGCGGATTCTGGGTGTAGCGCTCATCAAACACGACCTCGCCACCCACAGTAGGAATGCCTATGCAGTTGCCATACCCTCCGATACCTGCGACCGAATGGCCGAACAGATAGCGGTTATGCGCGTCATCGAGCGGTCCGAAGCGTAGAGAATTCAGCAGTGCGATCGGCCGAGCGCCCATCGTAAACACATCGCGGATGATGCCACCGACACCTGTCGCCGCACCCTGAAAAGGTTCGATTGCCGTAGGGTGATTGTGACTTTCAATTTTGAAAACCGCCGCCTGCCCGTCGCCGATGTCAACGATGCCCGCATTCTCTCCCGGTCCTTGTAAGACCTGCGAACCAGCGCTAGGGAAGCGACGCAAGATGCGACGAGAACTCTTATAGCTGCAGTGCTCCGACCACATGACGCTCGCGATGCCGGTTTCCACGTAGTTTGGCAGACGCCCTAGACGTTTGGCGATCTGCTCATACTCGGCATCAGTCAAGCCAAACGAGCGATAGATCTGCCGTTCACGGACATCCTCTGCTGTCGGTTCAAGCGTTGGCGTGCTCATGCGCATTCCTCCAAGTCGTGAGAATGGATGCAAATAACCGCGCGCCATCAGCGGAACCGAGCCACTCGTGCATCGCTCGCTCAGGGTGAGGCATCATCCCAAGCACATTGCCACGTTCATTCATGACGCCTGCGATGTCGTCCACCGAGCCGTTCGGATTATGTTCTTTCGCATAACGAAAAAGAATCTGCCCGCGCTGTTCCATCAGCGCGAGCGTCGCATCATCGACGTAGTAGTTGCCGTCGCCATGCGCGATCGGAATGTAGATCTCTTCGCCCGTCGTATAACCGCTTGTGAATGGCGTGTCAGCGCGAACCACAGTCAGCGGCACGATCGCACATCTATACTGCAGCGATTCATTGCGGCGCAGGGCGCCTGGCAAGAGTCCGGCTTCCGTCAAAATCTGAAACCCGTTGCAGATGCCCAGCACATAGGCACCCCTTTCAGCCGCTTCTCGCACAGCGGACATAGCAGGCGAGAAACGCGCGATAGCTCCTGAACGCAGGTAATCGCCGTAGGAAAACCCACCTGGTACGATGATCAAATCGAAAGCCGAGAGATCCTCGGCTGTATGCCACACCAATTCAGCCGGCTTACCAGTCGTTTGCGTGATCGCCTTGACGGCGTCCTCGTCACAATTGCTACCGGGAAATTGCAAAACGGCCGTGTTCATACAGTCAACTCCGTCAACTCGTAGGTGTAGCTTTCAATGACTGGGTTCGTCAGCAACTGCTCGCACATGCGCGCGACAGCGTCACGTGCGCTTGTCTCATCTGCAGCCGCCAGCGCCACTTCGATAAACTTGCCGACGCGCACGTCCTGCACGTCCTGATAGCCGAGCGCGTGTAGCGCCTTGGTGACGGCCGCACCTTGCGGATCCAGTACACTTGCTTTTAGCGTCACATGAATCGCAGCTTTATACTGTGCATCCACTGTATACCCTCCTTGATCGCTTAGGCCTGTTGCAGTCTGCGCCACACTTCCTCATACGCTTGCTCCACACCGCCGAGATCGCGGCGAAAGCGGTCTTTGTCAAGCTTCTCTCGCGTCGTCTCATCCCACAGGCGGCACGTATCCGGGGAAATCTCATCAGCCAGCAGTAGCTCACCGTCGGCCGTGACACCAAATTCCAGTTTGAAGTCCACGAGCAGCAGTTGGCACGCGTGCAGATGCGCAGTCAGCGACTCGTTGATCGCGAGCGCCCGCGCCTCTAG
The DNA here is from genome assembly GCA_026627345.1 of Bacillota bacterium. GTDB lineage: Bacteria > Bacillota > Bacilli > Alicyclobacillales > SLC66 > JAPNUJ01. Next base: position 27,299 of record JAPNUP010000083.1, read on the forward strand.
CTCATCGAGTTGTTCCCGAGTGGCGAGTTTGAGCGCTAAGGCGTGCGAGCGGTTAATCAGGGGGTCACCGAGCGCATCGTCTTTGTAATAAAACTCCACAACCGTGCGACCGAGGTCGACCCCTTCAGCAAGGCCGAGCCGCTTGGCCAGAGTCCCTGCCACGATATTGCGAACCACGACTTCGATGGGAATGATGCGCACCCGTTTGACGAGCATTTCCCGATCAGACAGCGTCTCCAGGTAGTGAGTGCGAATGCCCTGTTGCTCCAGCAAGCGAAAAAAATGCGCGCTCATCTGGTTATTCAAGGCGCCTTTATTCGCGATCTGTCCGCGTTTTTCTCCGTTAAACGCCGTCGCGTCATCTTTGAATTCCACGAGATAGGCATCATCCCGCGCGATCTCATAGACGCGCTTGGCTTTGCCTTCATACAGCATCTTTTGTCGCTGCACGCAGATCACCCCTCAATCTTCGTATGGGATCAGTCCTAGCCTGCGAAAAATCGTGTTCACATGTGTGAGATGATGGCGGTAGTCAAAACATTCGTCCAGTTGCGCCTGGCTCAAGTGTCGTGTGACCGCATCGGTTTCCTCCAGCAGTTCGCGAAACGACCGCTGTTCTTCCCACGCGCGCATCGCCTGGCTTTGCACCAGATCATACGCTTCTTCCCGGGCCAGTCCTTGGTCGATGAGCGCCAGCAAGACGCGCTGTGAATAGATCAGTCCAAACGTGCGATTCATGTTGCGTATCATATGGTCAGGAAAGACGGTCAGACGAGCGAGGATACCAGTCATCTTGTGCAGGAGGTAGTGAACGAGTGTCGTGCTATCCGGTAAAATGACGCGTTCGACGGAAGAGTGGGAGATATCGCGTTCGTGCCAGAGCGCGACGTTTTCGTAAGCGGCCACCATGTTGCCGCGCAACACACGCGAGAGGCCTGAAATCTGCTCGCAAGTCACCGGGTTACGCTTATGCGGCATGGCAGACGAGCCCTTTTGACCTGCGTAAAATGGTTCTTCGACCTCGCGAATCTCGGTTTTCTGTAGGCCCCTTATCTCAGTGGCGATCTTATCGAGTGACGCTCCGATGAGCGCAAGTGTGGCCATGTACTCAGCGTGGCGATCACGCTGCAAAGTTTGGGTGGAGATCGGCGCTGGTTTTAATCCCAGCCGTTCGCAAACATACGCCTCGACTTGCGGGTCGATGTTCGCATAGGTGCCAACGGCGCCAGACAGCTTGCCGTAGCGTACCGTTTCTGCGGCGCGGTCAAATCGTTCAAGATTGCGCGTCATTTCAGTATAATAGAGAGCGAGTTTAAGGCCAAATGTCGTCGGCTCAGCGTGTACGCCATGCGTTCGCCCCATCATGACAGTATCTTTGTAGCGGACAGCTTGGTTACGCAGTGTATCAATCAGCGCCTCGAGGGCTTCGCGAATCAAGGCATTGGCTTGCTTGAGTTGCAGACCAAGCGCCGTGTCCACGACGTCCGTACTCGTGAGACCGTAGTGCACCCACTTACGTTCCGGACCTAGCGTTTCGGATACTTGTCGGGTGAAAGCGACGACGTCGTGACGCGTGTCTTTCTCAATCTCAAGCGCCCTTTGCACATCGACGCGAGCGTGCTCACGGATTAAAGCCACATCCTCTTTCGGGATGACACCTAGTTCGGCCCACGCTTCACAAGCGGCGATTTCGACTTCGAGCCATGCTTCATAGCGGTTAGATAACGTCCAAACGTCCGCCATGGCGGGCAATGAATACCTTTCGATCACAAGGGATTCCCCTATCTGTGCGGCAAGGCCGATTGTATATCCAATGCGGATAGTCTTAGTCTATCAGTCGCACCGCATACGGTCAACAGCAAACACGAACATTCAACCATATGCGTCACGTATTTGTTCGATTTTAAGGAGAATTCACCATAAAGGAGCGCGTCCGCGTGTCGAAGGAACCGGAATCCCCGAAACAACGTGATGTCCATTTTTGCGCCACTTGCATGCATATCGAGGCGCGACCTGCCACCGCTCCTGATACAGGCGTACGCTTTTTCTGTTCACGCCTCGGTTATGAGACGAAACCCCGTTACAAGTTTAACTGCTGGACGCCACGTCCCCAGTACACCACCGATCCGCATTGATGGCATCGGGACCCTATGCCTCACTGCGAGGATGTAGAACTGTTTCATTGACACCGTCCTGCCCTGTCCGCTACACTTCATGAGATGATAGGATGACGATCCGTGTATAACTTTCAGGAGGCCGTGCATATGAAAGAAACCCCAGTTACAACGCAGACAAGCGCACCAGAGAGTTGGCCCACAGTCGCCGTAGTCGGCGTTGGCTTTATCGGTTTACCACTCGCTATGTCGTACGCATTACGTGGTTGTCGCGTGATTGGCGTCGATGTGAACGCAGCACACGTCAGCCGCCTCATGCAGGGCGTGACGGAAAGCGTCGAAGCCTATGAAGGCCGCATGCTAGAGGACTATTTGCAAGATGCGCTCGCGAAGAATCGGTTTACTGCCACAACTGACTACGCTGAAGCAGCCAAGGAAGCGAGTGTCTACATCGTTACAGTGGGGATCCCGATTTATGGTGGCAAGCCCTATTACGATGCGATTGACACTGCAACAGCGTCGCTCGCACGCATCATCAAACCAGGTGACCTGATTCTCTATCGTAGCACGCACGTGCCCGGCAGTGTGCGCGAGCGGCTGGTGCCCATGCTCCAACAGCTGTCGCCTTATCGGATCGGCGACCAAGTTCACGTCGCTTATGCCCCGGAACGCGTCGCGGAAGGCAGAGCCATGGAAGAATTCCAAACGGTAGATGTCCTCGTAGGTGGCATTAACGATGCGAGCCTTTCGCACGCTATGGAAGTCCTGCGCGTGATCAACCGCGCGACCCTCCACCCTACCTCGATCGATCTGGCGGAAACGACGAAAGTGATCGAAAATGTA
>JAPNUP010000002.1 GCA_026627345.1 Bacillota bacterium
AGCGAGAGATCGACGGCGCGTGCATTGATTTGCACTTGGTCGGCATCTTTGCAACCAGGGATTACACAAGTGACAGCCGGGTGCTGAAGGCACCACGCCAAAGCCCAACTTGCCATCGGTACGCCACTCGGCACCTCGGTTGCGGCGATCTGTTCGACTTGCGCGAGGCGCGCCGCTGTACGTTCTTTGTCATGGCGCGCACGTACGTCATTGTCAGGGAAGACAGCGCCCACCTTGTACTTGCCACTAAGATAGCCACTAGCGAGCGGTACGCGCGCCAGTACACCCAGGTCTTGACGCTGACAGGAAGGGAAGACGCGCTCTTCTGGCGCTCTGTCTAGTCGGTTATAGACGACTTGTATGGCCTGTGCATGCACGGAAGTCGCGGCATCCGTTTGATGTAAATTATCATTGCTTCCGATTGAAATGCCAAGGTGTCTGACCTTACCAGCTTGAACCTCTTTGTCTAGCATGGTCCACAGTTCGTCGTTGTCAAACACGTCATCGGGACCGGAATGAAACTGTAGGAGATCTACATAGTCGGTACGTAGAGACTGAAGTGAGGCTTCGAGTTGCCCTTTGACCTCCTTGGCAGACCAGTGATTTCTGCCTGAGTTTGAGGTGTCTCCGGGATTGTGCCCAAACTTCGTGGCGATCACCCAGTCAGCACGATTTTTCCGACGATCCACATAGTCACCGATAAAGCGTTCGGATAGATGATCACCATAGCATTCTGCGGTGTCCAGCAGGTTGACGCCGACATCGCGCGCGCGGTCTAGAATCAGATCCACCTCGGCTTGGGTGAAGTCTTTGCCCCAGGCACCCCCGAATTGCCACGTACCGATGCCGATCACCGATACTTTGAGTTCTGTTTTGCCGAGTCTGCGGTATTTCATCAATGAAGACCTCCTTTAATATGCGTGCTGGCTGGTACTTGGCTGAGGTTGTAGGCGGCGGGACTCAAGCGGACAACCAACTCTTTAGCACCTGAAGCTCGAAGGGCAAAGCGGTCTGCGCCACAGCCAGCTCCATATGCCAAGCTCGCTCCCATTCAACTGTCAACCAAGATTCATAGTGAGCTGCTTGCAGAGTCTGCATGATGTCTCGCACAGGAACGTCCCCAGTTCCTAGCGGCACGAGTGTCCAGCCGCCCACGCCATCACGAATAGCGTCTTTAATATGCACATGTCGAAGATACGCGCTGAGCTGTTCATACGTATAGGCCACGCTTTCACCCATACGCACCGGGTGATGCAGATCCCAGATCGCACCGAGAGTCTTGCCGCCTTCGGCTCGTCTCAGGACCTCCGCCACGGCAGAAGAATGGCTGAATCCATCATGCGTCTCCAATAAGACCTGCACGCCAGAGCCTGCCACGTGCGCAGCGACGCGTGCCAACGAATCCGAAACGCGCGAGAGGGACTCCTCTTTGGTTTCTTGTGTAAAGTCCCCTCCGAAAGTGCGAACAAAGGAAGCTCCCAAATCGTGCGCAAGCTCTACATACTGAATGAGCGTTTCTTCTTGCTGCATCCGCTCCGTTCGATCCGGGCTGGTGAAGCGAGTGGACGCGCCAATTCCGATCAGTGTAAGGCCTGACTGATCACATGCAGCACGAATCCGCGCTCGTTCCTGATCTGCCATGTCGGCCTGCACGACACTCCCGTCATAAAGGCGCAGTTCAACACCCGCGTATCCGTATTGCGCACCGTGTTCGGCCACTTGCTCTATGGACCACTCTGGACATGCCAGGTTGGAAAAAGCGATTCGCATCTTCTACACCGCCTTCGCCGAAGAGGTATTCTTACAAAGAAGCATAGCACAATGGGAGCAAATAGAGTGAGTTGCGTCATTATTTTGGCAGGCATGCCACAAAGTAGACCCTATGCAAGAGGCACTATGTAAACAACGGCAAGAGTAAAGGAAAAGTGAGCGCAATACTTGCTGCACGTTCCATACCCCATATACAGAACGTGTGACGAATTGCTACAATGCCTCTAAACACTAGCAACAGGATGCGCGAGGAGGCGGTAGTGTGCCAGCGAGTAAGGTTTTGAGTGAGCAAGACCTGGAGCACTTTATGGAGTTTGGCTGGGTGCGCGTAGCACAGGCGTATAGTCGGTCAGATGCGCTTGCAGCGCAGATGGATCTCTGGGCGGAGGTTGAAAAGCGTGGAGTGATGCGCGAAGACCGCGCCACATGGACAGTACCGCTGCTGCGAATGAATGAGAACTACGATACGCCCGCGTTTCGCAGGTGCAACACCGCTCGACTCGCAGACGCCATCGAGGATGTGATTGGTCGTGATCGCTGGCTCGGGCGCGGTAAGACTGTGCAGTGGGGTTGGTGGCCGGTCAACTTTGCCAATGGCGCCGATCAGGAGTGGGATGTACCTGTGCAGGGGTGGCACTGGGACGGCATCCACTTTCGGCACCATGTGGATAGTCCTGATCAGGGGCTTCTTTGCCTTTGTATCTTCTCGGATGTAGCGCCGCAAGGAGGCGGGACTGTGGTGGTGGAAGGGTCTCATAAGGTGGTGGCACGGTATCTGGCGGGTAAACCGGATGGTGTCGATCTAGGCGATGGCATTCGCGAGGTCATGGAGGGGCATCCGTGGTTCCGTGCGCTGGGCGGACGTGATCCGCTGCCTGAAGAAGCAGTCGATCGCAAGTCCTTTTTCATGAATCCCTTCACTGACGCAGACGGAATCACATTACGGGTGATCGAAACTACCGCAGAAGCTGGTGATGTCATTCTCTGTCACCCTTTTCTCTTTCACGCGACGGCGCAAAATCTCACGGGTGTTCCACGCTTTATGTGCAACCGTACGACACCTTTGTCTGAGCGACTGCAGTTGAAAAGAGCGTCGGAAGCGGACTATTCCGCGCTAGAACTCAGCATCCGCCGAGCACTGGACTTATAGAACGATCTATTGTCTGGGATTCTCTCTCCAGTGTTTGAGTGAGAATCCCAGATGCAACATCCTTCATTCACCGTGTGATGAGGTCTGCGAAGTGAGAAGGGCTGACTGTGGCATGGTGATTCATACGAGCCGCAGGTCGCGTATCCGCCACTCAATAAAGCGTTCGCGCTCCTCTGCGCAGTAGTTCCTCCGCTTCCTCGAACAGACCCGCATCGCGCAAACGCTCTGCCCAGTCCTGTGGCGTCAGATAGCGATAGGGTCCCGTGTGCATAATCGCCTCCATCGGATCGGGAATCTCTCCATGATGATCGCGGTTTTGTTGTACCCACTCGGCCAAGCGGTGGTCCATCACAGCCACGACGTCCGGGTGATCGGCTGCGACATTATGCTGCTGATGCGGGTCCGCATGAATGTCGTAGAGCGCGACGGGCGGGAAGAGAACCAATCCAGGATGATAGGTGCGAATGAAGTACCACTGATCGTCGCGAACGGCACGTTGGCAAGCGTACAGACCGTGCTCCATAATCAGCCACGGTCGAGTCGGGAAAGGTTGGCCCTCTAAGCCACTGAAAAATGACTGTCCATCCCAGCCAGGCGGGACTGCTAGCCCGACCATTTCCACCAGCGTCGCCATCACATCGACGTTGTATAAAGGAGTATCGACCGTCTGCACGCGACGATGTCCTTTGGGCAGACGCATGATCAGCGGTATGTGATGCACGGATTCACTAGCCATCCCGTGCTCCATGTATAGCCCCTGCTCGCCGAACGATTCACCGTGATCGGCACTGATGATAAAGCAAACTTCCTCTTCAATCCCCAACTCGCGATAGGCAGCCACGATCTGTCCAACGTGCTCATCCATATAGGCGATACCGCCATCATAGCCGTTGATCAGGCGTTCAAAGTCGTGGCGATCACTGATCGTGTGGGGCATCTTGGCTGGAATGTTGGGTGTTATGGCCCAGTGGAACATGCGCGCTGAACGCGGATGGTAGTCTGATTGCTGTGCTTCGATGGTGGCAGCATCAGGGAACGATGGGGCGGGATCGGTGGCGAAGCGTTCGGCCCACTCATCCGGGCAGGAGTAAAAGCCGTGGGGGTCCCAATACTGGACGTGAAGAAAGTAGTTCTCCTCGAGCCCATGCGCTTTGATCCAAGGCAGCACGTGTGCGTTGACCTCAGGAGCATCTTCGTTGCCCATTTTCAAAGTGTGAGAGTGAATCTCACTCCAGCCGGCAAAAAACCACCCCTTTTGATGCCGATCACCGAAGCTCGAGATCGTGGCCGTGCGGTAGCCTGCTTCACGAAGGTAGCGCGGGAAAAATGGGTAGCGGCGACTGTAGCGCTCAGCGCTCGGCACGTAGAATTTGCCGCCAGGCCCCCAATGCGTCAAGGCGCCGTGGTTGATCGCGAAGCGGCCAGACATGAAGCTCGCGCGCGAGGGTACGCAAGGAGAGGCTTCGCAGTAGACATGAGTAAACAGGGTCCCTTCACTCGCCAAGGCGTCAATGTGAGGCGTGGTGTGGCGATGGTACCCGTAGCAACTCATGTGATCAGGCCGCAATGAGTCGACGTCAATATACACGATTCGCATACTTGTATCCCCTTTCATGCACCGGAGGTGACGACCCGGACGTTGCCAGATTCAGCGCGTGAGCCGGACTATGATTCTATTGTAACCGGAGCGCGGTGGCGTGAGAACTAGGAAGCTATGATAGAAAGGTGCCGGGCACTGTACACAGAGTGAGAACCGGATCTACACAGGCATAACATCCAATTTTCCTGCGCTGTTGGGGCAAGCATTTATGCAGCTAGGCATGGTGACACCTAAACATCCCAAGGAAGTTGTCTATATTTATGTTAAATGTGCTAAAATAAATAGTATAAATACCTATCCGCACTAAAGGAGGCATGGTTATGAGAGCATCGGATGTGTTCAAACCTGGCACATTTCCGACTTTCACATATGTGTCCCGTAAAGCAGAAAATTCACTGTCTTACGAACAAAGGCTGGAGGAAGCACTCGATACGCCTGGATTTTTAACCTCCATCGTAGGCTCATCCAAATCAGGGAAAACAGTGTTATGCGAAAAAGTGATAGGTGCTGACAGAATCATTTTATTGACAGGCGCTGATTTTCGTTCAGGCTTAGACTTCTGGGATGTAGTGGCCAGAAAACTTGGCTTACCGTTGGAAATCGCGTTTACTGAATCAGCAGGAGATCAAGCACAAGGATCCATTAACGCGACAACCGGGGTTCGTGCTATTTTTCACGGGTCGGTGAACGCTGGTAGTTCCGTCACGAGTACATTTGGGGAATCCACAACATCAAGGCAAGCTACATTTAAGGATCTAGTCATCAATAAATTTCTGTCACAAGACTTGGTTCTGGTACTTGACGATTTTCACTATGTCCCCACTGAGATGCGGATGCAGATTGCATACCAACTTAAAGATGCGATACGCCAGGAGTTAAAGGCCGTCATCGTCTCACTCCCGCATAGAGCCGACGATGCCATCCGAGAGAACCCAGACCTCAATGGCCGGATGAGCTTCATCAACATAGAACCATGGTCTATATCAGAACTCGAAGAAATTCCAGCGAAAGGATTTTTCGAGCTCAGAGTGCAAATTCCTAGGGCAGATATTACTCGTATCGCAAGCGAGAGCCTCACGTCACCACAGTTGGCCCAAAACATCTGTTTGAACCTTGCACGCGTGATTGGCGTCGACGATTCACAAGTAGTCAATTTCGAGTCAAAACACTTGTTGAATGCGTTTCACCGGACAACTCTGAACACTTCATATGCAGACGTAGTACAAGTTATCAGTACCGGTCCACCGACTAGGGGTCAAAGGCGTATGCAGTACACGGTGGGGGATAAACGCATCGACGTCTATGGTCTTATTCTGACCGCTATTACCATAGATCCTCCTATCATCAGCATCAGTGGAGAAAAACTCCGTGAAAGAATGGAGTCCTTAATCGAAGCAGGTCAGCGCATCGACAGAAATAGGGTTAGCGATACCCTCAAACAAATCCAGGCATTGCTCCAGGATCGACCCTCTTTGTATCAAGTAATGGAGTGGAAGGACGACAAACTTTACATCCTAGACCCTTATTTTCTTTTCTACTTGAGATGGACCCAAGCTTATGGAGGATGACATCGGGCCCACTTTAACCCGTACAAATGGAACTTCTTCAACCGTTGTTTAGTTGCCGCGAGCCTCTCGCTAACGCTTGGAACCTTGGCTAACTCGCGGGCGCCATATGAAGAACAGGGGGAGATTCTCAGTGCTAGTCGTGACCACGGCAGAGATTCACGGATACGAGATTACAGAGACGATAGGTCAGGTGTTTGGCATCACGGTGCGAAGTCGGGGTGTGCTGGGCAATATGGGGGCGGGACTCAAGTCCATCATCGGTGGTGAGATCAAGCAATATACGAAAATGTTAGAGGGCGCGCGGGCCCACGCAGTGGAACGCCTTGTGGAAAATGCCAAGGCCATGGGCGCTGACGCGGTTGTCATGATGCGTTTCGATTCTGGGGAAGTGGCTCAGTCTATGCAAGAAGTGGTGGCGTATGGGACGGCAGTGAAGATCGCGAGACGCGCCTAAACTCGGATCCCGTCGCAGCTATGTGCGACGGGATCCGAGTGTGTGCAGGGCGGCAGGCATTGACGCCGACGCCAAGATATGTACAATAAAGGTGTTAGCACTCGAAGGTGATGAGTGCTAAGCGCCTCGCAAAAGACGGTGCATTACGGACAAGGGAGTGCAGATGATGAACAAGACCCCATTTCAAGCAGAGTCTCAGCGGTTACTCGAGATGATGATCCACTCGATTTACTCGCAAAAGGAGATCTTTCTGCGTGAGTTGATCAGCAATGCCAGCGACGCCATAGATAAACTCTACTATAAGACCCTTACCGAAGGCGGTAGATCGTTTAATCGCGAAGATTACTACATCACGGTCTCAGTCGACAAGGACACTCGCACGCTAAGGGTCACTGACACAGGGATCGGGATGACGAAAGAGGAACTCGAAAGCAATCTGGGCGTGATTGCGCAAAGCGGATCGCTGGCTTTCAAACGCGATAACGAAACGAGCGATGAACACGATATTATCGGCCAGTTCGGTGTCGGTTTTTATTCTGCCTTCATGATCGCGGACGAAGTGGTCGTGACGACTAAGGCGCTAGGAAGCGAAGAAGCTTATCGCTGGGAATCCACTGGCGCCGATGGCTACACGATCTCGCCGGCAGACAAGGCATCCGTGGGGACCGAGATCGTGCTCAAAGTGAAGCCGAACTCTGAAGAGCAAGAGTATGACGAATACTTGGATGAATATCGGTTGCGTGCCATCATCAAGAAGTATTCCGATTTCATTCGCTATCCGATCAAGATGAATGTCACTTCGAGTCGCCCGAAAGAGGGGGCGGAAGGTGAGTACGAAGAGTATCAGGAAGAACAGACGATCAACAGCATGGTCCCGATCTGGAGAAAGAACAAGAGTGAACTCTCCGACGAGGACTATAACAACTTTTACATGGAGAAGCACTACGGATTTGACACGCCACTGCAGCATATGCATATCAGCGTAGATGGGGCAGTGCGCTACAACGCCATCTTGTACATCCCGGAAAAGACGCCGTACGATTACTACACCAAGGAGTATGAGAAGGGCTTGGCGCTGTATTCGAGTGGCGTTCTGATTATGGACAAGTGCGCCGATCTGCTGCCTGACTATTACAGCTTTGTGAAAGGCATGGTCGACTCGGAGGATCTGTCGCTGAACATCTCGCGCGAGATTTTGCAGCACGACAAGCAGCTCAGTTTGATTGCGAAAAATATCAACAGCAAGATCACGAGCCAGTTGCAGCGGATGCTAAAAGATGAACGAGACAAGTATGAGACGTTCTACAAAGCGTTTGGCACGCAGTTGAAGTACGGCGTCTACAGTGACTACGGTAGCCATAAAGATGTGCTGCAGGATTTGCTTCTGTTTTATTCCTCGACGCAAAAGCAGCTGGTCACGCTGGATGAATACGTCTCGCGTATGCCTGAGGAGCAAAAGTATATCTATTACGCGACGGGCGCGTCGTATGATCGCATTGAGAAATTGCCTCAGACTGAACTCGTGGCGGAGAAAGGGTACGAGATTTTGTACTTGATCGAGGACATCGACGAGTTTGCCATCAAGATGCTGATGAATTACAAAGAGAAGGAATTCAGATCGGTTTCGAGTGGCGATCTGGGGATCGAGCCGGACGCACAAGAGTCGACAACGGAGGAAACGCAGGAAAACGAAGCGCTCCTAGCCGAGATGAAGAAACTGCTAGAAGGCAAGGTCAAAGATGTGCGCGTCTCCAAACGTCTGCGCAATCACCCGGTGTGTTTGACAGCGGATGGGGAACTCACGATTGAGATGGAAAAGGTGCTGCGTTCGATGCCGAACAGTCAAAATGTCGAGGCGGAAAAGGTCCTTGAGATCAACACGCACCATGATGTTTTCCGTTCGCTCAAGGCGGCATTCGATCAAGACAGAGACAAACTCGCGCTGTACACCGGTCTTTTGTACAATCAAGCGCTGCTGATCGAAGGGCTACCGATTCAGGACCCGGTCGATTTTACGAACGACATTTTCAAGGTTATGGTGTAACGGCACAATCTTTTGCACAAGATCATAGTGAGTCAATTGACAAAAGGATTGTATCCCGCGGAGGGGTTGCCATCCGATTGTCCATTGCCTGCAGGGATATCGCGACTTTTGTCGAACATGATAGATGATTCAGACAGTTGGAAAAGCCTCATCATCCACTTAGAAGGAGGATGACTACGGTGCTTTTGTTCAAACCCACGGGCTGGGCCCTGAGGTTATCTGCCGTGATGAGCTTGCTTGTGTTATGGTTGGTTACGGACGAGATCTGGACCAGCCGCTCGCAGAGTCTCCCTATCCAGATTATCCATATCATTTCTTTTATTGTGATCGCCGTCTACCTCCCCCTTTTGACCATTCGGACCCGCCATGCGGCAAAGCGTAAACTAGAAGAGAGTCAAGAGGCCTATCAGTTACTCTTACACCATATCGACGATGGATACTATGAGATCAATCAGCAAGGGATACTCACTCAGACCAATAGCTTTTTATGCGAAATGTTGCAACGTGACGCGAGTGCCTTACGAGGCAGTTCCGTGTTCGATTTAATGAATCAGGACGCAGCCGACCATTTGCGCGATGTGATCCAAGACGCACTGCAGTTGCAGCGTCCTATCGGCCATTATACCTTCGAGCATACTTTGCCAAGTGGCGAGGTCTTGCATCTGGAAGCCTCTGTGTGTCCTGTGCAGATGCCAGACAAGTCGCTCACCTTTCGCGGCATCGTTCATAATGTGACTGAACGTGAACAAGCACAAAGAGCCCTGCGTGATAGCGAGCAGATGTTACGCGAGGTGATTGACGCCATTCCGGATATGGTGATCCTCAAAGACGCGCAAGGACGCTGGGTGCGGGCGAATAAGGCGGCTCTCGATGTCTATGGGATTCAAGATGTTCCATACGAGGGAATGTCCCCCAAGGAACTGGCTGCGCACAGCGAAGTCTACCGCGGTGTGTTTTATCCCTTCTCGCAATCGCTGGCAAGCGTATGGGAGGAAGGCGCCGTCGTGCGAAACGATGAGACTGTTACGCTACCTACAGGAGAGATTGTGCTAGATGCGTTGCGCGTGCCTTTATTCACGGAGGCTGGGGATCACAAAGGTGTGCTGATCGTCGCGCGCGACGTGACAGAGAAGCGGGCGGCGGAGGCGATCTACCTGCGTTCGGAAAAACTCGCAGTCGCAGGGCAATTGGCGGCGGGCATGGCTCACGAAGTGCGCAACCCACTGACGGTGTTAATGGGTTTTTTGCAACTCATGGGGCAAACGGGTGAGTACAAGGCAAGTTATGTCTCTTACATGTTAGCCGAGATTCAACGAATTGAGGCGATTTTACACGACTTTCTACGGGTCGCCAAGCCGACTCCTGACGTGTATACAGTCGTCGATCTCGCAGAAGTGGTCAGTCGCACCGTGGATTTGATGCGCGCAGAAGCGCTCTTACGTGGCATCGAAGTGGGATTCGCTATCACAACCTCTGTGCCGCTGATGTCTGGCGACCCGAATCGATTGCGTCAGGTGATGATCAATCTGATGAAAAACGCCATTGAAGCGATGCCGCGAGGGGGTGTGATGGACGTGCGCATGGAATCGAGCGGCGAATCTGAAGCAGGCATTCACCTTTCAATCGCGGACACTGGAAACGGCATCTCTGAGGAGACACTCGCTCAGATTGGCAATCCATTTTTTACAACGAAAGAGAGTGGAACCGGGCTTGGGATGATGCTTTGTCAACGCATTGTGCAAACGCACGGTGGGCAGCTGAAGATCACAAGTGAAGTGGGGGTAGGGACGACGGTGGATGTGTGGTTCCCTGCGCTGCATACGAATGAAGAGCGCTATACAATGGCTACGGTCTAGTGTGCGGGAGCGACGAAATAGCCGCCGCAAGCCCCTGGCTTTAGCCATGGGGTAAGGCGGTGCTCTTGCTTGTTGTATTATTTAGAAATGCCGTATATAATAAGATTATGGCATACAAATCTAATAGAAACGTAGTGTATTCATGCAAATACCATG
>JAPNUP010000003.1 GCA_026627345.1 Bacillota bacterium
AAACTGCGTCAGGCCATGGAATATGCCGTGAACAAAGAGGAGTTGCTGAAGATTGTCAATGGCCGCGGTGTCATCGCCAATCAGGTGATCCCGTCCAGTATGCCGAGCGGCTACGTGACTCATCTGCCTGCGGCTGCCGATTATACCTACGACCCGCAGAAGGCGAAGGCGCTGGTCAAGGCGTCGGGCTATAAAGGTCAGATGATCACCATCTACACGGATAACAGTACACCGACCGATCAACTCACGGCCCAAGCCGTGCAACAGATGTTCAAAGAGGTCGGTATCAAATCCAAAGTCCAGGCTACGTCGTGGAATGTATTTCTCAATAATAACGAAGGGGGTAAGCAAGACGTATTTACCCTCGCATGGCTGGAGGACTTTCCAGATCCCTCGGACTTTTTAAACACGTTGCTCAACTCGAGCGAGGCGCCTGCGAACAACTCCACTTGGTTTTCCGATCCCGCCGTTGACAAACTGCTCAACGAAGGACAGAACATGCCAGCGGGGCCTGCCCGCAATGCCTTGTACAAGCGCATCGGCGTGATGGTGATGGAACAAGCCGTGTGGATCCCGTATGTCTACCCGACGTACACTGCAGCGTTCCAACCGTTCGTGCATGGATATTACAACAACCCGAACATGCAGGATCCGTTCCAAAGAATGTGGATTTCGAAGTAAGCTGGTTTTACACAGCGCCTCACATACATGGAAAACGCACCGGCGGAGAGATCATTTCCGCCGGTGCGTTTCATGCCGAGAAGCTCCACAGCCGCGCGACTTCGCACGTACTTGCGCACGAAGACGGCTTGACATCGTCCAGCTGGATTTCGTCGAGCGGTCTCGAATATCATGAGGTCTTGTTCACCCAAATCCTAGTGTTCATCAAACGTACATAAAGCAAACGCTTACGAAAAAAATCAATCGCTTACATTTAATGCAAGCCAATAGAAGAAGATTTATACTTCAAGTATCAAGAATGCAAAGGGTGATCAAGATGTACATCGGCATGAACATGACTTTACCAAACCCGCACGCTAAGCACGAAACACCGTTGCAAACGTACGTGCGCACAGAGAAAGTAGAACACCTTCTGGTAGTCCCGAAAAGGAATAAACGCCAACGTAAGATTTCATAATCGCGTTGGCGTTTTTCTTTTTCTTGCCCCTGCAAGTCTCTACGTAAAGAAAAAACGGATCGTCATCTCGCGCTGTACCTCTTCCGGGTGGAAAGTGATGCGATGAATGGTCTGTCCGGTTCTCCCTTCCTTAGATTCTTCCACCAGTGCCATGACAGCAAATCGACCTGCCATTCCTTCAGCAGTCACGGTCATGCCACAAGCCTCGTCACCAATTCGCACAGACGCGCCATCAGCCGACAAGCACACTGGGTGAAAGGTGATCAATGCCTCTTCGATCGAGTGCGGCGCCGAGTCAAAGGTATAAACATCTTCCAACCACAGTCGGCCCGTGTGTGTCTCTATCTCGAAAGAGCGTATCAGCCTCTTGACCAAGCCACTCGGATACGCGTGAGTCATATCGATGACAGCTCGCTTACGCCCCTGACCGCCCAAATTCTCTACTTGCAGGGTGCCGTAATACTCGCTACCGAGTTCCTGTAGGCAGCCATTGATGGTGGGCACTGAGTGGCCAAACGAGTTACAAAACACACTTCGATAGCGATCCTTGGAAAAGGTCACCCTTGAATACACGGGCCCGCCGGGGTCCACGAAGAACAATTGCCCATGTTTATAGAGCATAAAACTGCCTATATCGTTGTGATTGTGATTCACCCCGTTATGACCAGCCAAGGCGAGCAAGGTCAGTGGCGTGGGCCCTTTTGCGCCAAGCAACTTCACCATTCCTAATTCCGGAAGCAGCCAGTCCCTGTCTTCCAGTTCCCCCACTTGCTTCTCGCTATCATACAGAGCTAACTCATGCATGTCCTTCAAACGCAAGCGTCCGTCTTCTAGACGTTCACACAAAGGATACAAGTTCGGCATACCTTCAAATGAATCGACAATGAGTGCAAGTCGCGCGGGCAGGTACCCGTGACTGGAGTCAGCAAATGTCGCGCGCAGAGGCCCATCGATATGCGTCGCGAGCGGATATTCACAGATGCGACGAATTTTCTCGTCGGCAAGTAGATTAATCTCCCCACCCGTTCGAAAGAAGAGCGCCTGTGCCACATACAGGTAATGCCCGAACCCATAGTCCCAGTATCCCGGCCCCTCGACGCAGCCACCATCCTCTGTAAACCCGTCGAGACCGTAGGTCAGATTCTGAATGGCGCCATGAACCATGTTAGCGAGTAAACGCGGGTCTTCGATTTGATACAGAGCCGTGCGAATGATTTCTCCGTTACAGACATGGTTCCAATTGTGCCGCACCGACTTCCACGTGTTGGCAAACTGGCATGAGAAGAAGGGCTCGAAAATCCGGCGCTGAATCTCCTGCGTCACTCTCTGAGTGACCTCTTCTTCTAGCGATTCCCCTACGACATGCAAGGTCTCCGCCATAGTCGCCGCCAATTTAGCCGCACCGAGATCGATCGTGTGCCCCTCATGCGCTGGCGTGACCCATGTCCAGTCATCACAGTACGCCCAAAGGAGGTCCTGAAGGTAATCCGTGTCGGCCAACGGATGCTCCAACCATAGAGCTAGGCATGCGCGCTTCAGTTCTTGCATGCGTTCGTTCACGCGCGCCTGTGCTATAGCTCGCTCGCCCGTTCTCTGATAACCGCGGTAGATCGATCGCTTGATGACCGAAATCGGTTGGTCAGGATGTAGCCGATTGTCCAAATCCGCCCAGATCCCGCTCGTCTTCGCGTACTGACGAGCGCGCGCCTTGCACGCTTCATCGAAAAGGTAGGGGACCGGAGACAAGCCTTCGTGTCTACGAAAGATGGCCGCTAAATCGGGTATATTGATATGGCGCAATAGCATGTCCACTGAATATCTCCCCCTTACACTGAACCCGCCTACAGACGACCGGTTTTGCGTGCCACAATCGCTGCATCCCCGGCTACTGTGCACGGAGTATGAGTCGATGGCGTCCGTCCCCGCGTCCCCGACAGTAGACCCGCCATGGCTACGAGCGGCTGCTAACTGCGCTGCTGCACATACTCCCTGATGATGCCATGCATCACGCGCAGACTGTCGATCAGCATCGGCCCACACTGCAGCACCTCGCCCGACAACTCGTGTATCTGTTCCTGTTGTAGCGCTGACAAAACGCCAAAATCGGGGCGCGCAACGAAGTCTGCTCGAGAGAACGGTTTGCCGCACCAACTGGCAAAGACGATTTCCGGATCTGCTGTGAGTATCTGTTCACTCGTCACTACCCGCTGGGAGGCCGCGCGGCCCATAATCGATAGTTCCCGAAATACATCCTGACCGCCCGCAATCTCCATGAGGTCGCTAACCCAGCCCGTGCCAACCATGATTGGATCCATCCACTCCTCAAAGTACACGCGCGGACGGTAGGTCAGTGTCTGCGCCTGTCGCCGTATGTCTTCGATGTCCGCCTGCAGACGCTCGACCACCTGCATGGCACGTGCTGACTCGCCGACGAGATTCCCAAGCAACCGAACGGTCTTGAACATGTCTTCCAGGCGATGCGGATTCACGTGCACCAGTGTGACTCCGAGCTGGGCGAGTTCGGCAGCGAGTTTCTTTTGCACACCAGATGTCAAAATGGCGACATCCGGGTCAGTGCTCGCTACGCGCTGTGCGCTTCCGTACTGAAAGCCAGAAACCTTCGGAATTTGTAACGCTGCGGCTGGACGGGTCGTATAGGCGGAGATGCCAACGACGCGATCCAAGGCGCCCAAAGCATGCAGAATCTCAGGGATCTCTGCGGCCAAACACACAATCTTATCGGGATACACTCGGCTTCGTCCCCTTTCACATCTCATCTCGTTTATTTCATGAAACGAAGGCGCACAATCGAACATTTTCCATTCACCGAACCAACACGACAGTCGCTTGACTGGCAGTCTCGAGTGCCCTTCGGATATTGCTCAACTGGATGTCAAGGTTACCGGGCTAGTTCCTTGCTTATCAGCTTCATATTTTCTTCGTGAAAGTTATGCATGGACGTTCGGTATGAATACCCATGCAATAGATAGGAGGCATCAGCGCCCGATATCATAGCCCTCCTGAGTTCTCTAATATAACGCACAGACTCTTGACTACGTCGGTAAATCTCGCTGTGCGTTTCGGCAATATGCCCATGGCCAGGTATAAGAAAACGCACGTCATGGTTTGCTAGGATGGCGTTTGCCTTTTCTAGAGTATGCTCGTATGTGGTGCTATTGTAATAGATATAAGGAAATTCGACATCAGACAGGTAGTCACCAGCAATCCAAAGCCCGAGAGGATCGATAATCGCAAAAATACCGTCATCGGTATGTCCGTTTGCCTGATAAAATGTAAGGGTGGTTTCCCCGATCTCAAGCACTTGTCCGTTTTCCCGCACAATAACATCAACTTTGGGATACAGAAGCGGGTAGTCACGGTCTAAGTAATATTGGTCATCGAAGGTAGTGATTTGCTCCAAGACCTGACTCCTGTTTCTTCCTTGGCTAAGCGCTTCGCTGCCAATGACAATCGCATCAGAAAAAGCACCGTATCCTAATACATGATCCCAATCACCATGAGTCAAAACGAGGTAAACGGGTCGATGTCCCTTGATTTTCTCAACATATCCTCTTATCTCCGCCACTTCTCTCGGGAGCCAAGTGGGATCAACTACAATAATGCAATCCTCTGTTTGTACAACAGTAGAGGTTGTCTTAAATAGATGACTCTCAAAGACGATAAAGTTTGCATTCTGAAACTGCACCAATCCGCTTCCTCCTTCATGCCTCAATCAGTGACCCGTCACCGCAGAATGCGTAACTAGTTTGTGAAACGAATTCCGTACGCCACCGTCTCTTGGCTCGATTTCAGGATATAGCCGAGATTCACACGAAAATCCAAGTCATACCAGGTTGCGTCAAGGAGCATCCGTGTAGGCTGATCCAATACCACACATAAGCTGTCCGCGACCGCGTACACATCATCGAGCCTTCGTTCGTCCCATCGCAGTCCGACGCTGATCATACATCCACATCCGCCGCCCTCATGCTCAGCAGATATCCGCAGACACTTGTCTGCCGTCGGGCGCGCGATAAGCAACTGTTGCAGGCACACCTCGTTGATCCTGATGTCCACTGCCTACACCTCCGTCAAAGACTTCCCTGTGTTCGGATCAGCGTGCTACAAACCTGATTCTCCATGTTGCGCGTTGCCGGAGCATGGATCCCCTATCCCCCCTAGAAGCCTTATCGATTCTGTTCATATCGCTGTTTCTTGAGTATTACCTGCAGTTGCGCAAGCTCGTCTTCGCTCAATGGGGCATCCGACAAGCTGTTTAGCGTCTCCGTGAGTTGCGCAATGGAGCTGGAGCCTGGAATGGCGACAGCGACGGCAGGGTGATGGAGGCTATAGCGCAGCGCTAGCTGCGTGAGTTTGTCTGCACCGCCGGCTAATTCCGTCAATTGAACTCGCAATCCAGGTAATTCATCCGCATTGTAGTCGAGAAACCCCGTTTCATCCGTGCGACCTTGCGCAGTAAGCCATCCCCTCGCTAGGGGCCCCCGAGCAATGACAGAAATGCTAGCATCATGAACGAGATCGAGAATCTCTTCTTCAGGTCTTCTGTCAAGTAATCCGTATTGAGTCATCAGCGTGGCAATTTTGGATTTCCTCTGGTATTCGCGAATGACATTCGGACGAATGGAAGATATACCATAAGCCCTGATATAGCCCTTTTCTCGCAAAAGTTCGAACGCCTCAATGATCTCGTCTATCGGATCATCGAGCGTCCCTCCATGCAACTGATAAAGGTCAATATAATCGGTCTGCAACCGGTGTAGACTATCTTCCGCTGCATGCAGTATGTAATCCTTGGAGGGTCCCCATGACCAACCGGGTTTACCTGGCTCAAAGCGGTTGCCTACTTTTGTAGCGATCACGACTTTACTGCGCCGATCTTTCAATGCAGTGCCAAGCCACAATTCGTTCGTTCCCTGCCCGTACAAGTCAGCGGTATCGAAAAAATTGACACCGGCATCAAGTGCCAATTGAACCAGTTGCCCCGCTGTCCGTTCATCTGGAAAAGACATGCAACCGAGTCCTACCGGAAAAACCCGAAGGGTTGTCCTTCCCAATTGTCGTGGCTCCATCGTCTTTCCTCCATATAGTCTTTGTCACTTCTGATAATCAATTCGAAGATTCGAATGGCCAAGGGTTTAAAGAGATCGATCGAAACTTAACTACTGACTGTCGGCGTGTCACCGCCTCGAGGTATAAAGGCCCCTGATCGCCATACTGTTCGAAACTGAGCAGAAGAAAGCCCATAGATCCCTACCACAAGCATAAACAGCATACCAGTCAATCCCATGATCCAATCCGGCGCGACTACCGTACTTAAAGATCCGTAGGCCAAATTCGCCAGAGACATAAACCCACCTGCGAGCACCAAATAAAAACTGGTGACGCGCCCTGTCATATGTTTAACGGACAACTGTTGAATGTACCCAAGACTCAGTGTCATAAAGACTGCTTGGGAGGCGCCCACCAAGACAATGGCCAATAAGGCCAAGGACGGGCTCCGACTCAGCGCGAAAAACACGAGAGATCCACCGCTTAATAGCGCTGTTATCCAGTAGAGCATTCCCCGAAATCCGACATCTTTCACACCTGCTAGAAGAAGCGTACCCAAAATAGAGCCAAGCCCGATCGCACTAACGACCACGCCATAAAAAACAGTCGAGCTGTGAAGGGTTACTTTCACATATTGCGGCAACATACCCATATACGCCATGGTCAAAGCGCAGTGCAAACCGACCAACGACACCAATAGACCAATGGTGCGGTTCTTGCGAACGTAAGTGAAGCCGTCTAGCAATGGCGCAAAGACGTGGCGCTTTGTAGAGTCAGCATCCGGCGCGGCATGAACATCTACTTTAGACAGTAAAAAGACCGCTGCGGCCGACAAGACGTAAAACAGTGTGGCCAGCAAGTACGCCACACCAGGCCCGTATATAATCAACAAAGGACTGGCAAGGGCCGGGCCGACAAATTCGGTGCCTCTTTGCGCCACAGCTTGAAGCGACAGTGCGTTGAACAGCCTCTCCTCGGGCACCACAGCTGGAACGAGTGAACTGAGCATCACACTCAGTGCGCTTGAGGCGAATCCGAACAGCAACGTCAGGACTAAGAGCCCCGCAGGATCGATGTGATGGAACTGGGTCAATACAGACAATACCACCGTCACTGCGACTTCAATGACACAAGCGAACAACATGAGTACTCGCCGATCCATCAGGTCTGCGAGTACGCCCGCGATCGGAGCTCCGACGATATTCGGGATGAGCGTTGCGAACATCACCGCTCCCGACCAAGTCGAAGAATGGGTCAGCGCGTAGGCTTGCCACGTGACGATCAGCGTAAACGTCCATGAGGCGGAATTGGTCAGCGTCGTAATCACCCAAAGCCATCTATACTCGCGAAAGGAAAAAGCGTGGAAAAATGAACGAATCATGAGCACGTGTGTTGTGGACTCGCTATGATCGAAAATGCTATCTTCGCCATGATCCATCCTCCTTAATAAGTTTCTAGTTCATGATCTATTATACTGCGATATACACTTCCCTGTATATATCATGGAATAATCCGGATAGGTACGATCGCTACCCCACCACAAGCTGCAGACTATCTACATCCATCCATCAGCGCTGGTATGGTCACGCCCCTTTCTCGTGTGCATGTGTCATTCAGATTCGATAAACACTCACCCAAAGTTCACGTACATCAGGGACAGTACTGCTACTATACACGGAGACAGTAGTATGTGGCTATCCTATTATGGCAAACGGGGTGACTGATGTGCGCCGTTTTCAGATCGATCGTTTACTTATCCAGCGTATTCTCGGAATAATATGGTTATTAGACGGACTACTTCAGTTGCAGCCGGGTATGTTTAGCGCGCAATTTATGAATATGATTATCACGCCGAACACACAGGGTCAGCCTGAATGGTATGTCCACGACATTCAATGGATGGCTAACCTAACCACCCCTCATATCGCCATCTACAATGCATTATTTGCAGTCATCCAGCTTGTTATCGGGCTAGGGCTGATTCTAAATGTCAAGACGCGCGCGACATTGACCATCTCGTTCGTGTGGGCCGTGATCGTCTGGTTCGCTGGCGAAGGGTTAGGGGGTCTGCTCACAGGGTCTGCCCTTTACTTGACAGGGGCACCAGGCGCCGTGATTCTTTACGCCATGATCGGTTTACTTGTCTGGCCATTGCGATCGACGACTGCGCAAAAAGATCGCATCAAGACTGCGGTGGACAATGGACTCCTTGGAGGAAAAGCGAGTCTCGGAATATTCTCTTTGATATGGCTATTAGGAGCTCTCTTACAACTCTCTCCTTTCAATCTTCAACCTGACACGATAGCGCAGGCCATTGCGTCCGGCGCTTCCGGCAACCCCGAATGGCTGGCGGGACTCGCTCATACAGCGGCACGCATCGTGACAGGTGGCGGGACCTATGTGAGTCTCGGACTATGCCTGTTACAGGTAGGGATTGCCGGAGGAATCTGGGGTAAAAGGCGGATGCGCCGGGCCGCGCTGATCCTGGGCTGGGGTTTGTGTCTGGTCTATTGGGTCATCGGCCAACAGTTAGGAGGGATTTTCACAGGAATGGGAACAGACCCAAACGCAGCCCCATTATTAGCCTTGTTCGAATTGGCTATATGGCCGCTCTCAACCGTTGCTGATAAGGATCCTGGTCGCGCACCAGAAAAACCAGAACATTTCCAAGAAAGCGCCTAAAAAGTTACGAAGTGGCAAGCTCGTTATCCTGCTCATTCCTCAATAAAACGCAACGACCGTTGCAATTATCGGGTGAGTGAGATAACTACTTACTCACCCCTAAACCAGCGACTATCAACGTAACATTTAAACGGAAGAC
>JAPNUP010000010.1 GCA_026627345.1 Bacillota bacterium
AACAGTTGATTCAGCTCTATCAGTCGAATGAGAGCAGTAGCAGTAGCGACTGACCTGTTGCAGGCAGATCAGACGTGAGCGGTGAGGTCTTCCTCGCCGCTTTTTGCCGTTTAAAGTGCTATGATACGAGACAGGAGTGAATAACGGGAAGAATAAGCAGCTACGCCGTTATTCTGGAGGAATTCCAATTGGACTATGGGCTTCAGGGGAAAACCGTACTTGTGACAGCTTCGAGTAAAGGGTTAGGGCGCGCCACTGCACAGCTGTTCGCGGCGGAGGGCGCTCGTGTCATGCTATCGAGCCGAAGTGAGGCCGCTTTGCGCCAAACGGCGCAGGAGATCAAAGCTGCGACCGGTAACCCACAAGTGTCCTACTGCCAGGCTGATGTTGGGCGGGTACAGGACATTGAGCAACTCTTCAGTGCGACCGAGCGTGAGTTCGGCGGTGTCGATGTGCTGATCAATAACGCCGGCGGCCCGCATACTGGCCATTTCGACGCGATCACAGACGAACAATGGGCACAGGCTTTCTCTACAACGCTCATGAGTATGGTGCGTGCGACGCGCCGGGCGCTTGTGCATATGCGACACCAGCAGTGGGGGCGGATCGTGAACTTTGCCTCCTCGTCTATCAAACAGCCACTGGATCAATTGGTGCTGTCCAATACATACCGGGCTGGAATTCTGGGCTTGGCTAAAAGCTTGGCCACCGAATTGGCAGAATACGGGATTCTGGTCAATACCCTCGGACCTGGGCGAATCGACACTGACCGCGTGCGATCCTTGGATGCAGACCGTGCCGCACGCATGGGCGTCTCAGTCGCAGAGGTACAAAAGCAAGCGATGAGTCTAATCCCTTTAGGGCGCTACGGGACACCGGAGGAATTCGCTGCGCTCGCCGTATTTTTAGGTTCCCCTATGAACGGGTATATCACAGGTCAGGCGATTCTGGTCGATGGTGGGCTCGTCAAGAGCCTGTAAAGCGATCACACACGTAGAAAGGGAGCTAGATATGCAAAGACCGCGTCTCGTCATTGCGGGGGTGAGCAGCGGTGTGGGCAAGACGACCATAACGCTTGCCTTGATGGCTGCGCTCACCAAACGCGCCATGACCGTACAAGGATTCAAAGTCGGTCCAGACTACATCGATCCGAGTTATCATAGCGCAGTGACTGGGCAACCGTCGCGCAACCTAGATAGCTGGATGATGCCGTTCGACCGGATGTGCGAGATTTTTGACCGGGCAAGCGCTGCTGCTGACCTGTCGTTGATCGAAGGGGTCATGGGTTTTTATGACGGCAAGGATCCACTGCAAAATACAGGAAGTACAGCGCACGTGAGCACCTTGCTGGCGGCGCCGGTCATTTTGATTGTGGACGTATCAAGTATGGCCCGCAGTGCAGCAGCGATTGTTCTCGGTTTTTTGCAGCTCGACCCAAATGTTCAAGTGGCAGGTGTAATCGTCAATCGTGTAGGCAGTCGTGGGCACTACGAGATGGTCAAAGCCGCGATCGAACAAGTGTGCGGTATTCCGGTCGTCGGCTATTTATTGGCCAACAGCGGCCTGTCGATTCCAGAACGCCACCTAGGCTTGATTCCAGCTCTTGAACGCGGCGAGCTACACGGCTTATTTGATCAATTGGCGGCAGCGGCTGAGGCGACTTTTGACCTTGACCGCATCATCGCCATCGCCGAGGCTGCGAAAGACTGGAAGGCTGTGGAGCCGCGGCTATTCGCAGGGCAAAAAGCCGCACCGCGCGCTACGATCGCGGTCGCAAAAGACAGCGCGTTTAACTTCTATTACCCGGAAAATATTGAACTGCTCGAATGGTACGGTGCGCGAATCACGTACTTTAGCCCTTTGCACGGGGAGTCCATACCGGATGACGCCGATGGATTGTACATTGGTGGCGGATTTCCGGAAGAGTTCGCCGAGGCGTTGTCGGTGAATCGTCAGGTGATGGACAGCTTTAGAAGCCGCATAGAAGCGGGTCTGCCGACTTTTGCAGAGTGTGGCGGGTTTATGTATCTTTGTCGCTCCCTGACTGCTCGGAGCGGTGTCCGTTATCCGATGGTCGGCGTGATTCCAGCCGATGTCGCGATGCAAGATCGACTGGCCGCGCTTGGATATCGGGAAGCGCGTGCGCTTCGTGCTTCGCTGTTTTTAAATGAAGGCGACGTGATGCGCGGACACGAGTTTCACTACTCGGTTACTCAGTACGAGTCGCAAGATCTATCGCACGCCTATGAGGTAAGTGGGATGCGCGGGACCCGTCAGGAAGGGTACGCCACACCTACGTTGCTTGCGGGATATACGCACCTTCATTTTGCGTCGCGTCCAGAGGCATTGTCCAAGTGGCTGGATCTGTGCGCCAAACAGGAGATTGGATCGCCGACTGCCTAAGATTGAAGCATCACTCTGTGATATGTGGTATGCGTAAGGTCAACAAATTCAGGACTTCACGCTCAGAGTAGTTGAAAAGGGGGCAGAGCGCGTCTGCGCGTCATGATGCCATGGGGTCTTCGCCTGCCGTCAGGCATACCGCGAAATGCGTTGCCATTTCTTCTCGTTAGTCTCATTAATGCGACTGGTAGCGCCTTCATGTGGCCGCTCATTACCATTTATGTGCATAATGTTTTACATCAAAACTATGCGGCTGCCGGATTTGTTCTGTTGCTACAGTCTAGCGCGGGCGTGATTGGGCAGATGGTAGGGGGCAGTCTATATCATAGAGTTGGACCTCGGTGGTTGATCTCCGGTTCTTTGATGATTCAAGCAGTGGCACAGTTAGGGCTAATTGTGGCTCGGACGTGGTGGCCTTATGTTTTGATGATGACTGCGAACGGATTTCTCTTTGCGATCACGATGCCAGCGGTCAACGCTTTCATCGGGTTTCGTTGGAAAGAGGAGCGCCGACGTCTTTTCACGATAGTCTACGTATTCAACAACATGGGGGTGGCGATCGGTACATCTTTAGCTGGGCTTCTGGCCAGTGTGTCATTTAGCCTTACCTTTTTGTTTAACGGGCTTTCTACGTTTCTTTTCGCTGTGTTTTTCTTGATCTACGTAAGGCGTGTGGGTGAGCGCAGTGAATCCGATGCGGTGACCGGAGAGACCATCGCGCAAGCGCCTGCCACGACGCGAACACTACTCGGGCAGTACCGCGTGTACATTCTGATGACGATCGGCGCTTTGTTTATCTGGTTTGCGACATCTTGTTGGAACTCTGGTATCGCGCCATACTTGAATCAACGCGGCCAAGGCGTACTCGGCTACAGCTGGTTGTGGACGATCAATGGTGTTTTAATTGTTGTCATGCAACCGCTCATCAGTTGGTTCAATCGAGCATGGGGTCAATCGCTGGTTCGCCGCTTGGTTGTGGGCACATTGCTTTATATGGTAGCTTTCGGCTGGATGTGGCGGGCGCATGGACTGTATCTGGACTTGGTGATCGGCATGGTCATTGGTACACTTGGCGAAATGCTTGTGAACCCGACAGTGCCAGCTTTGGTCACCGAGACGACAGGACGGTCTGCACCATTTTATCTCGGATTGGTCGGCGGGGTCTCTAATGCGGGACGGCTGATTGGCCCACCGTTGTTTGGCTTTTTATTTGATTCGTTTGGCGTATCGCCGATTCTTTTGATTGCCGCGCTCGCAGCCGTTATCTCCGCCATCAGTTTTCAGTGCCACGGGATGCTGAATGCTCGTGTCGCCGCAAAAGCTGGGCAAGTGACAGAAGGATAGGACTAGGACGCCATACATGGTGCTGTCACGCCGCCGTCCACGGTAAGAATAAGCGGCTTCGCCGTTATGTTAAGGAGAATGATGAGTATGGATGTCAAGTACCCGATTGGTCGGCCAGTTTTGCCTGAACAAGTAGATATGTCACACGTGGCCACTTGGATCGAGGACGTGGAACAAGCCGCAACGCATCTTGCTCGTGCAGTAAAAGGATTGACTGAGGAGCAGCTTGACACACCCTATCGGCCGGAGGGCTGGACGGTGCGGCAAGTGGTACATCACCTGCCGGACAGTCACATGATGGCCTATGTGAACTTTCGCTTGGGTCTGACCCAAGATAAGCCACAGGTGCAGGCGGTTGACGTGGATGCGTGGACCGCTTTACAGGACTGCCTACATGGCCCAATCGAGCCTTCACTGACGCTTTTTGCAGGATTGCAGGCACGTTGGGCATTGCTTTTGCATAGCCTCTCAGAACCTGAATTTCACCGCACGATCATCACAGGCGGGGGCGGCGAGCGTAGTCTGTGGATGCTTCTGGCGATCTACGCTTGGCATGGGCAGCATCACGTCGCTCATATCGCATCGCTTCGCGAGCGCATGGGATGGGGCGAATGAATCGTCAGAACCTGACAGGAGTGCGCGCGCTGGTGACCGGAGCGACAAGTGGTCTCGGTCTGGCTATGGCACAGGGATTACTCACGGCTGGCGCGAGCGTGGTGTTAACCGCCCGCGACGCACAAAAATTGGACGAGCAGGTTTTGCGTCTGCGCCAAGCAGGTCTCGACGCGCACGGGATAACGATGGACGTACGAGAAGAGAGCGATGTAGACAAGGCTGTAGACTGGGTCCGTGCTACCTGGGGCAGGCTTGATGTGTTGGTCAACAACGCAGGGATTGGCATGCGGACCGTCAATCCGCAATTTATGGTGGCACCGCAGCCATTTTACGAAGTGTCAGTGCAAGGCTTTCGCGATGTCATCGACACGAACTTGACCGGGTACTTTCTCGTAGCACGCGCCTTTGCGCCGCTGATGGTGGCACAAGGCTACGGAAAGATGATCAACATCTCGATGAATCACGAAACGATGAAACGCAGAGGTTTCATCCCTTATGGGCCGTCTCGGGCCGGGGCCGAATCACTATCGGCGATTATGGCGCAAGACCTACTTTCTACTGGAGTCACGGTGAACATGCTGTTGCCCGGCGGCGCGACGGAGACAGGGATGATTCCGGAAGGGTTAAAGAGCCAGCTTAAAGGAACGCTCTTACAGCCCGAGATTATGGCGGATCCCATTGTTTTTCTCGCTTCACGCGCATCTGATGGCATCACGGGCGAGCGGATTGTCGCGGCAGAATTCGAACGATGGAGAACTGATTTCTATCAGAAGTGAAACATTTGCGGGTTGACGTTATGGTTTCTTTATTTTTGTTTGCTACGATACACGGAGTAAAGCAAACAGGAGGGGAAACGATGGACGGGCAACCCGCAATGCAGTTGCGCAATCTAACCAAGCGCGTCGGGAAAAAGACACTGGTGGATCACTTGACATTTGACATTCCCAAAGGCGAAGTGTTCGGCTTCTTGGGCCCTAATGGTGCGGGCAAGACGACCACCATTCGGATGATGGTCGGGCTCATGTCAATCAGTGAAGGACAAGTCTTGATTCATGGTATGGATATTGAAAAGCAGTTTACAGAGGCCATGCGGCATATCGGTTGTATCGTGGAAAATCCGGAATTGTACAAATACTTGACTGGGTACCAAAATCTTCGTCATATGGCGCGGATGTCTAAAGGTGTAACGGAAGCTCGCATCGAGGAAGTCGTGGCATTGGTGGGCCTTCAAAACCGCATGCACGACAAGGTCAAAACCTACTCGCTTGGTATGCGACAGCGCCTCGGCCTAGCGCAAGCCTTACTGCACAAACCGTCTATATTGATTCTCGATGAACCGACCAACGGCCTCGATCCAGCGGGGATTCGCGAACTGCGTGACCATTTGCGGAAACTCGCCAGAGAAGAAGATATGGCAGTGATTGTCTCGAGCCACTTGTTGTCTGAGATGGAACTCATGTGCGATCGCATTGCTGTTATTCAAAATGGCAAACTGATTCAAGTCGAGCGCATGGGGGATATGGGACTCAGTGGCGTAGATGAACAAACGGTCGCCTTTGAAGTCGATGACGCGAGTCTCGCTGAGAGCGTGTTGGCCGAACACTTTCAAGTCGCCGTACAGACGAGTGTCGATGAATCTTCCCGCCTTACGCTTACGCTTTCTAGAGAACAGGTCCCAGAGGCAGTAAAACTGCTGACAGAGCGTGGCGTGCGCCTCTATGAGGTGAAAGCGCAAAGAAAGTCGCTGGAAGACACCTTCTTGGAAATGACGGGAGATGAGTCGATTGCTTAGTTTATTTGCGAATGAAAATATGAAGCTATATCGTCGCCCGCGCACCTGGATTCTCGTGGCTTTGATCGTGGCCATTGTACTGCTGACAGGCGTGTTGATGAAAGGGCATGAACAACCGGTCGCAGCGAACTGGAAGCAAACACTCATCGCGCAGGACCAACAGCTAACGCATGAGGCAGGGCAACGAGCCAAGCACATCCCTGCTTTTGCGCGTAATCTCGAGGTGCAGATCAAGACGAACGAATATGCGATCAGTCATGATCTGCCTCCGCAGGCGTCGACGGCGTGGAGTTTTTCCACTCAAGTCGAACAAGAGGCTGTCGGGGCACTGCTCACAGTCTTTGTGGCGATCATTGCAGGTGACATTGTCGCAGGTGAGTTTACAGGGGGGACGATTAAGTTGCTCCTGACTCGCGCGCAGACGCGTGGACGGATATTGCTGTCGAAATACTTGGCGGTGCTTTTGTTCTCCGTTGTCCTGATGGCCGTCACTTTCGCCGCCTCTTTGATTGTCGGTGGTGCCTTGTTCGGTTTTACAGGTGCGTCTGCACCGTATATCTACATGAACGCCTCCGGTCAGATCCAACAGATGAACGTTGTTGCGTATCTTTTGGCTAATTATGGGTTTAACAGCATATCACTGTTGATGACCGTGACGATTGCCTTTATGATCAGTACCATCTTTCGCAGCAGCTCCATCGCGATCGCACTTTCTATTGTGCTGTTGTTTATCGGTGATACGATTGTTCAAGTTTTGGCGAGTTACGGCTGGGACAAGTACATTTTGTTTGCCAACACGAACCTTTCACAGTACTTCTTCAATGGTCCAACGATTACCGGGATGACGCTTGGCTTCTCTATCATCGTGCTCGCGGTTTACTTCATCGTCATGAACGGCCTGTCATGGTACGTCTTTCGCAAACGTGATGTGGCTCTGACGTAAAAGAGGTTGTCCAAAAAGGCAAGGAGAGGTCGCATGCAAGCTTGCATCTTGGTGGTCGATGACGAGACGGAGATCCTTGACATGGTGAGAGATGCACTCGAATCGCAAGGCTATCAAGTGGAGACGGCGCAATCCGGAGCCGAGGCCAAAGCGAAAGTGCGTCTTTCTCCAGACCTCATCTTGCTTGATGTGATGCTGCCAGATTACAGTGGATTTGAGGTCTGTCAAGTCATTCGTCCGCTCGTCAACTGTCCGATCATTTTTCTTAGTGCGAGAACGTCCGAGGCGGATCGCATTCAAGGCTTGGCGGTAGGCGGCGATGATTATCTCATTAAGCCGTTTGGCCTGAGTGAGCTTCGCGCGCGCGTCCATGCGCACTTGCGTAGAGAGGAACGTCCGCGTAGCGACCGCCGCGCAACCTTGCGGTTTGGCGATCTGAGTCTAGATGTAGAAGGGCACACGGTCCGCGTGCAAGGCGACAATTTGCCGCTTACACCCCGTGAGTTTGATATTCTTTGTCTATTAGCCTTGCACCCGGGCCAGGTGTTTTCGAAAGATCAGATCTACGATCAAGTGTGGGGCCTGGATGCGTCTGGAGACGCCAGCACAGTTACCGAGCACATCAAGAAGATTCGTAGCAAATTGACGATTTTGGACCCTGAACGGAGTTATATCGCGACGATGTGGGGTGTGGGGTACAAATGGGACGTCGCCCGTCAGGAGTAGCGCGTTCGATTAAAAGCCAAGTCATTTTAGGCGTCGTACGGATCGCAGTTTTAAGCGTCATCAGTACCTTGATGACGTTTTTTGTGTTGTCCCGAGTGATCTTTGCAGGTCCGAATGGTGATCTGTATGCCAAACACACAGCGCAATACGTACAACGGGTTGGACCGGCGATCTTGTCGACGACGCATCGAGTTGTGCTGGACCGCCTGTTGCCGCCCGTTTGGGGGACGTACCAAGTGATGAATGCGCAGGGAACGCCCCTGTATGGCACCGTGACCCATAAGCTCTACGCTTCGCGAACCGCCGTGTATGCGCATCTAAACGTCGTTCAGTTCGGCGCACAGCCTTCTTTGCGCGGGGCTGTGTCCGCACAGTTGCTCCCTGTCTTTTCAGCCAAAGGTCTGCTTGTCGGCGCAGTCTATATGCAGTGGAAAACGCACAGTGGCACACTCGCGCAGCAGCCGATGTGGGTCATGGATTTGCTGTTGCTATTGTTAATGGGTATCCCGTTTTTGTACATAGGGTTATTTACGTACCTATTCGCGCGCCGGTTTAGTAGGCGGATCAACCGCCCAATTGGGCTCTTGGTGCAAGCCGCGAAAAAGATGCAGATGCGCGACCTCGATTTCACAATCGACTATCACGAAGCCAACGAGATCGGTCAGCTGCTCGCTGCTTTCGAGGAAATGCGCCTGGAGCTGCGAGAGGCGCTCGTTCGCCAGTGGGGGCTCGAAGATGAGCGCAGAGAGATGCTCGCTGCGATCTCGCATGATCTGCGTACTCCGGTGACCATCGTGCAAGGTCATGCGGAATTGCTTGCCGAAATGCCGGATCTTTCAGAGATCGCGCACAGGCACATCGGCGCGATCGTGCGAAGCGGTCAGCGAATTGCCAGACTGCTTCACGATTTTCAGACGGTCACCGCGATTGGTAGCCCAGCCTTTACGCTTTGCGCAGTGGAAGTTGATCTACCCGCATTTTTGACAGCGCGCCTAGCTGAGTTTGAAGTGATGGCACAAGACGGGGTACGGGTCGAACATGTGCTGACTGATAAGCGGCCGTATCCGACTCCTGTATCTATTGATCCGGATCGTTTGGCGCAAATCATGGACAACATCTGGTCCAATGCCTTGCATCATACGCCTCATCCGGGGCTCATCGTGTGGCATATGACAGTGCGGGCGCAGTCACTGACAGTACGAGTGCACGATTCAGGACCTGGCTTTAAGCAAGCCGATTTGCATCGGGTGTTGGATCCATTTTATCGGTCAGATCCGGGTCGCGCCGGTGATCATGCGGGTCTCGGCCTCTACATCGTACGAGAATTATCCCGTCGCCACGGCGGCGACGTTCGCGTGTGGAATCACGACGAAGGTGGAGCTGTAGTGGAGTTTTGGCTTGACTTTTTGACAAAGTGAACGCGTCTTACTTTTACTTGATGCGTACAAATGCTTCTCTTTCGATGTACGCATCGAGATCATCATCGTGCCTGAGGTCGCGAATGGTATGCCGCTGACTGCGGTATAAGGAAATCAGTTCCCATTTTTGCTCGATCACCTCAGGGGCGAGCTTCTTGTCCCCACGGGAGAACATATATAAGTGATCCTGTACCAAGGCGTCTACAATGCGCGCGATCGCGCGGTGTTGCGGATGTCCATATTCGCCTTTGAAACCATGCGTGACCACACGTTTATAGGTTGCTTTGGCCAGTTCTTGCGCAAGGCTCTCCTTGAGACCTTCACGGTCAAAGTGCGTGGAGTACGTGTCGCGAAAGGACCAGATCTCACACTCCGCCCCGACTGTATCCATCACCGTCAAAAATTCATTAGCGCGCCGCTCGCGATTACCATTCGTGACACAAATCACTTTCCAGTCCTCTTGTTGAAGCAAGTGCGCCCCGCCGAAGATCACCTCATCGTCAGGATGAGCGACGATCATCAGTTTATTTGCCATTTCAATCCCCCCAGTTACTAGCCATATGCGAGGGTGTTGACTAACGACAAAGGGCCAGCAGCCCAGTCAAGCTGTCGGGTCTGATCATAGTGTGAAAGACGTGGCCACTTGGCGCAAAAGGGAGTGGCAGGTATGAAGGTGTTGATGATCGTCACCAGTCCTGAACTCGGCGGCACAGAGACACATGTGCTCTATCTGGCGCGAGAGTTGATGCGTCGTGGCGTCCAAGTGGGCGTTGCGACCGCTGGCGGGCCATTTGCGCCTTATTTTGCAGATGCGAACCTGGCGGTGCACGCAGTGTCTTGCCTAGAGAAAGACCGGATGGAGAAGTCGGCGTCTAAAATTGAGACCTTAGTGCAGGCATATGGATACGACATCGTGCATGTGCACGATAGCGAGTCATTGGCACTACTCCCTTTGCTCAAACAGCGTATGCCTACACTCGGCCTTGTGATGACCGTTCACGGCAAGTATGTTTCTGCGTCTGCAGTAAAGCGCTCTCATGCCGTGGCAGACCGCATTTTAGCTGTATCACCGGCACTTTTAAACTGGGTCCATGAGATAGGGGCGGCACCTGGCAAAGCACTGTGGGTGCCAAACGGAATTGACACGGAAACATTTTCCCCTGTGGCGCGATCGAAACCTTTTCGGCGGGCGATCCATGTGCCAGAAAGTGGTCTTGTCGGCTTATACGTGGGTCGCTTTCAATCCGACAAAATCGCGATTGCGCAAACCTGCATCGAAGCCGCGGAGCGTGTGGCGAAGCGTCGTTTGGCGTTTACCATGCTACTCATCGGTTTTGGCGACTATAGACGGCGTTTGCAGAGAAAGGCGCGACAGGCTAATGAACGCTTGCGTAGAGAGGCAATCATTGTTCGGGAAGCCACGCTCAATATCGCCCCTTTTTACCAAGCGTCGAGTTTTGTCATCGGCACGGGACGTGTGGCGCTAGAAGCGATGGCGTGCGCCAAGCCAGTGATTGCGACAGGCTATGCCGGCTATGACGGCATCGTGACGGAGTCTGAACTACCAAGGCTGTTGGCAGGTAACTTTGGCGATCACGGAGCCAAAGCACATCTCCACGCATCACGTCTAGCCACAGATATGCAAACCTTGTTGCACAGTCCGATCTACCGGCGTTCACTTGGCGCGATTGGCCGTCGTGTCGTGGTCGAGCAATTTTCGATCGAACGCTCGGCAACGCTCACATTGGCAGCGTATCGCGAGGTTGTGACACAAAAGAGCGATCTGTTGGTGCGACAAGAAAAAGAAGGGGGAGAGGATGGTGATTAGTTCGTCTCGCTGGCGTGTGGTGAAATCGTATAAAGGTGGCTTCGTATCCGTTTATTTGGTGAAGCGCGAAGTCGCTGGCGAGACGCAAACAGGTTATTTCAAGTATGCGTCTCCTGCTACACAAGAAAAACACTTGGGCCCGCTAATTGCCAATGAACTTTTGGGATACAGATTCGGTTGTTTACTTGATCTGCCGATGGCACAGACAGAAATCGCGACGGTCCGTGGGCGTCTGGGTGTGGTCTCGGTTCAAGGGGAAGGGAATGGACTGCGCACGTGGGCGGATGTAGCAAAAGACGTGCGCAAAGAAATAGAGCGGCGGCTCGTGGAGCCGGAGCGGCTGCTAAAGACGTTTGTGTTCGACACATGGATCTGCAACATTGACCGCAGTGGCAAGAATATTATTGTCTATGAGAAAGACAATGGCGTTCTCGATTACTACTTGATCGATCATGAGTTAGCCCTGCTTGGGGCCTTGCGGTTTGAAAACAAGACTTATGATGCTCATCACTGGGACAACATCAGACGGTACACGCGCGGCTATCATCCGGCGCTTCTACCCTACGCGACAGATTATCAGCGGCTGCAGCCATTCGTCGAGGAGATCCAAAGTCTGGATGTATCGACGATACGCGCTGTCCTCGATGATTGTCCCACTCAAGTTTGGACCCGTAAGGATCGCGTGCTGGTTGAAAAGCTGCTCGTACGCAGGCAGCGAAAACTAGGGAAGATCGTCAAACGCTGCGTGGAGGAGAGATGACGGCGCGCCGATGATCAGCATTGGGCGCGCGTCACGGTCAAATGGCAGGCGTGGAGGCGTTTGTGCCGTCGACGACCACTTCCAACGCGCCGGTCAATGGATCGATTACGAGACCATGGACTGGAATGCCTGTGCCTGAGAGAAAAGGGTGCTCGCGGACAAGGGAGACGGTACTGCGAACGCTGTCGTAGAGGTTGTCAAAGCGTTCGAGAAACCGTCCGATATCGACACCTGCATGTTCCACTGTGCGAATGGTGTCTGCCGGCACTCCATTGTCCATCATGGCTTTGACAAACACGTCTTTATCTACTTTGCGCATGCCGCAGTCGTGATGTCCCACAATCATGATTTCACGCGCCTGTAGCATGTGAACGGCAATGAGGATAGAGTGCATCGCAGAACCGAACGGGTGGCGCACTTGCGCCCCTGCAACCTTGACGATTTTGGCGTCTCCTTGTGTAATACCCATGGCATCTTCGAGTAAGCCCACTAAACGCGTATCCATGCATGTCACGATGACGAGACGTCTTTCAGGAATGCTATCTGTTGCGGCACCAGCGTGGGTGCCGGTGGCGAGAAAGTGACGATTCGCTTGCAGAACCTGCGGGAGATTGCTTGCCTGATCCAAAGGTCACACTGCCTTTCTTTGTCATAGAGGATCTGTTTATCGAAATTGTCGCGTGTGCCTCCTGTTGGCGACCCCTGCGGCAAACGCCAAAAGGAGGTAGACCAGTGCGGCTACAAGAGCGGGAATGCGCACAAAGTGAACGGACGTCTTGAATTCGACTGCGACGAAAAGAGCCCCCAAAAACCATATGCTGTATAATACCGACATCTTGCGCGTGGTGCGTGAAAGCCGCAGCGACCAGTACAGTCCGAGCAGATAGAATAGACATAAGGCAATCACCTTAAGCGTAGTCATCAGATAGTGCTGTGGGTTAGCCAGAGAGGTCAAGGAGAGATCGTAGACGAGAAAGGCAATAGCGATGACGCTGACTAAGGAGCCAAACCATGCACCTTTGACGAGTCCTTGACGTCTTTCTTCA
The DNA here is from genome assembly GCA_026627345.1 of Bacillota bacterium. GTDB lineage: Bacteria > Bacillota > Bacilli > Alicyclobacillales > SLC66 > JAPNUJ01. Next base: position 12,876 of record JAPNUP010000010.1, read on the forward strand.
TTAGGCTCATTCACCCGTATATCCAGACGCTCAATCGTAATCATTTCGCCCGTCTCCGGATCCATCTCGACCGCGACCTGTACCCCGTCAATTCGCCACGAAAACGAATAGACACCGCCTGCGCGGGAGGCGCGAAGCAACTGTGGGCGTCCCTGCTTGCCTTTGCCTCGGATGTAACCAAGGAACAAAATGGCCTCATCAAGCGATCGCTGCTTCGCAGATTCAAAGTCCAATGTCTTTCCTCCTGACTACGCGTCATCTCTTCGATCATATCACATGTTGCCACCTGAATTGCAGGGAGCAGCAACACTCTTTTACGCCGAGGACCGGAATACCGATTGCTACAGGGAAGGCTCATAAGTGGGGCAAACGTGGTACACTGAGTGAAAAACCTCGAGGAGACGAATCTGTGCGCACTGTCGTATTTTGTGATCCATCCTTTCCTATTGAAGGTAGCCTTCCTAACGAAAAACAGCTTGCAGTGCATTGGCCTAGTGCCACAGTATGCACGGCTCAGGCACTACGGGAAACCCTCCTGTGCGAAGATGTATCCTGTCTGGTCACTTTGCATGGCCCTTATTTCCCCAAGGATGCGTGGCCTGCGATTCTCGCATTTTTGCAGCGCGGTGGCGGTTGGGTGCACGTAGGCGGCGCACCGTTCAAGATCCCCGTCACAGGAGAGCCTGGGCACTGGTCACATAGTGGAGAAGAAACGGCTTATCATCAGCAACTGTACATACACGAAGCGCTGGCGGCATCCGTACAAGAAGTGGTTTCGCTGGCTGTCAACGAAGATCTTCCTATCGGCGTTGGTTGGGAGGAAGTCATGCCTGTAGCGCCCACTTATGGGTTGATTCTAACGCCTGCGCAACGACCGGATCATCCGGAGCAGATGGGTTCGGCGAGCACGATGGACACGCGCATCTATCCGCTGATTCGCGGCCTTTGTGCGCAGGGGCGTCATCGGACTTCTCCTGCGGTGCTCTTGGAGCACTACCGCGGGGCGTTCGCAGGGGGGCGCTGGGTGCTTGTCAATCAAGCGATGGACCATCGTTTCGACACGGAAACGGGTATTTTACTTCTAGCGAAAACGGCAGCGTATTGTCAGCGCGGGGTCACAGAAGTATGGATCAAGCCTCAATACGCGACGTACCTACCAGGTGAACAGGCCAGCTTGACTTTTCAATGGGAAAAGATCGCGCGAAACGGTGATGGTTCGTGGCAGACAGAAGATGAGCGTCAAACCTACACGTGGTCTGTCCACATGGCAGTCTCGCGCGTCGGACAAACCGTCTGGGAGCAGTCGATGCGCGTAACCGCCGAAGACTATCTGCAGGTGCAAACCTTTCAGGTGCCAGTCGCAGTACAACCCGGGCTGTATGAGGTGACTTGTACAATCGCGGCCGGTACGCTTGACAAGCGCACGCTGCGCCAAGGGTATTGGGGTCGCGACGAATCCTTGCTTGTGAAAGGAGATTACCTCCGTGCGGAGCGTGATTACTTCATGCGCGGGGACAAGCCTATGCCAGTGGTCGGGATGACCTATATGACGTCTGACGTGGGTAGAAAATTTCTCACCTTGCCAAACGTTCATGTGTGGCATGAAGATATGGCGCAACTTCAGGCAGCGGGGGTTAACTTGATACGCACGGGCATGTGGACGGCGTGGCGGCATCTGATGCTCGAAGACGGTCACGCTTCCGAAACGGTTTTGCGAGCGATCGACGCTTTTATCCTCACCGCGCGCGCACATGGCCTGGAAGTCACTTTCACATTCTTTTCGTTCACGCCTGAGGCTTGGGAAGGCGCTAACCCGTACCTCGATCCGCGCAGTGTACAGGCGCAAAAGCGTTTTATCGCGTCCATTGTGTCGCGCTTTGCCGGTGCGAAAGGCATCCATTGGGACCTGATCAACGAACCGTCACTGTTTGATCCGAAACGTCCATTTGCGGGCCCTCGCTCGTTGGGTGATGTTCATGAGCGGGCGGCTTGGGTGAAGTGGCTGCAGGAGCGACATCCCTCGCTTTCGGCGTTGCAGCATCACTGGAATATGACGCCAGCCGAGCTACCAAGCTATGAGGCGGCTGCTTTGCCCGTTCACGAAGACATCAACTCTGATGTGGAAGACCTGAGTGTCTTGAAGCGGGGAACGCGTTGGCTGGATTACACACGTTTTACCATGGACATGCACAATCAGTGGGTGCGGGCGCTGTCTGCCGTGATACACGCGCTTGCCCCGCATCAACTGATTACAGTAGGACAAGATGAAGCGCTCGGACTTGGCCCGCGTCCGTCTCCGTTTTTTTACGCGTCAGCTGTCGACTACACAACGGTGCATACCTGGTGGCTGAATGATCAACTGGTGTGGGATGGCGTGTTTGGAAAAGCACTAGATAGGCCTAATTTGATTCAAGAGACCGGCATTATGTATCTGGAAACACCAGATAATCGCGCCAAGCGTACAGAAGAGGAACTGCGCAATATCCTCGAGCGCAAGTACGCCTATGCTTTTGCCACAGGTGGGGCAGGCGCCGTGCAGTGGATCTGGAACACGAATTACTTTATGGCGAGTGTGAATGAATCCAATATCGGAGCGCTGCGCGCTGATGGCTCGCAGAAACCAGAAGCGCAGGTCAGTTATGACTTTGGCCGCTTTATACAGGAAGTGCAAGACCTATTTCGCGAGCGGCAACGCGAAGAAGTGGCGATCGTGTTTCCGTATTCGAACGATTTTTCTAATCGCCGGTTCGCAGTCGACGCGACCGCACGTGCGGTGCGCGTCTTGTCATACGACCAGAAAACGCCCGTACGCGGACTGAGTGAGTATCACTTGGAAGAGGCGCTGACAGAACAGATGCGACCAAAAGTTGTGATCATACCTAGCGCACACAATTTCTCCGATGAAGCAAGACGCCAACTGCTTGCCTACGTAGAAGACGGAGGCACGCTGCTGTGGACGGGTCCGCTGGCGCAGGACGCTTATTGGCGCGAATCTGATGCGGGGACGGCTTTTTTCGGGCCGGTTCGTTTGGCCAATGTGGCGCGAGAGGAGTCGCTTGTCGTCGGCGGTGTTCCCTATGCGGTATCATTTGGGGCGCGGCGCATCGCCCAAGTGAACAAGGAAATGCTGGACGCATCTGATGAAAGTGGTATCACACATCTCCACGAACGAGGCATAGGGAAGGGGCGGCTGTACTGGTGCCCTTTGCCGATCGAGTTGGCTGAGCAAACAGCGGTATCGGCAGCGGTCTATGCCTACGTGATGAGGCAGGTAGGGGTCACACCATGGATACAGTGGTGCAAAGGGCAGGAGCATCGCGGCGTTTACGGGGGGAAGTTGCCTTTTGCCCACGGTGCGCTGTATGTGTTCGTCTCTGAGCAATCGGCGCCCGTCGACGTGGAGATCAAAGATACTGTCACTGGTCGGCAGTATGCTTTTACGCTTGCATCCCAGCGCTCTGTACTGTTTGCAGTGCAAGAAGACGGGAAGGTGCTCGCATCCTACAGGCAGGTGCCGATCACTGTCTCTTGATCGCTGTATCGCGCCAAGAAGCCCTGTCACGAAGATTCTGTGACAGGGCTTCTTGGCTCCTCGCTTACTCCTTGCCAGTCAGTCGCTGAAAACGCGCTTTGGCAAACTCGCTGGCGTCTGGGGAGTCGAAACTTCGCACCGCCTCAACGGCAACGGGAATCGCTACAACCGCAGGCCCTGCGTCGGACGTTGTAGCTGGGGCAAACGCCGAGGTCACTTGACGTGAGAAGTCGGCGACGTTTTGCACAAGACGCGTGTTTTCATCCTTGACCTTGGTGTATTGGGCCAGTAATTCATTGTTGCGCACCATCGCATCCCAAACTTCCTTAAACAAGGTCGCTGTCTGCCGCTCGCTTTCCGAACGAAAGTGTCCGTACTCCTCAACAATTTTGCGATGCTTGTCTTGCAAGATCTGCAACTCGTTGCGCGTGCTCTCATACGTCTCGCGCAGTTGGGTCAGAGCGATATCGTGTGCCCGTTTGGTTACTTCGGCTTCCTGCTCAAGCTCCTGCAAACGCAGGGTGAGCGCCGCCCGTTCGCCGGTATCTTTCGCGCGACTCGCTGTGTACTCTTCCATCACTTGGGTGTATTCATCGCGTGCATCTTGAAGCTTGTGCCGCAGTCCTTCCACGGTGATACTTTGCTCAGCGTAACGTTCGCGCAGTTCCTCGAGTGAGGTGACCAACTGTCGTGTACCCAACTGCGCCTCTTGCAAGCGTTTGTCGGCGTGATGCTCAACTTGTGCCGCACTGGCGGCCAGCGCGCCTCGTTCGGTGGCAAACTCCTGTTGCAAGAGTGCGATCTGCTTGAGGTGCTCTTCTCGGCTTGAAAACAGCTCATCTTGCAGGCGTTTGATCTCCTCTTGATCGAGCGCGAACCGTTCAGCCCATTCTTCATGCTCGCTTTGGTGACGGCTCGCAAGGCGAACAAGCTCTGCGCGAAGTGCAGAGGTCTCTGCATGCGCGGTTTCGACTTCTTCTTTGTAACCAACCACGCGTTCGTTGTACTTGATCTGAGCACTAGAAAGGGCAGCTTGCAGCGCCTGTGTTTCGGCTTCTGCTTGTCGTTGCAACGTCTCGTACGACTCAAGGCTCGTTTCATAGCGGTCTGTCATCTCTGTCAAACGCGTGAAAAGGTCTTGTATCTTGCATGCAGAGTCTTCACGTTCTGTAGCCAATTGCCCCTCTAGGGTGCGGCATGTATCATCAAGCGCGTACAGGCGGGCATTCAGGTCTTCCATAGTGTGTTCGCGCTCGGCAAGGCGCTCAGCCAGACTGGCGCGCTCCTGCTCAAGGATGCCGCTATTGCGATTGGCCACATCGAGCGCTGACCGCAGTTCCTGAAGGTTCAAGTCGTTCTTCTTGTTCGCGTCGACAAGCGCTAGGACATTCTCCAGCAACTGATCGGTTGCATGACCGCCGTGCTCTTCGGGTACACTTGACTCGGCGAACACTGCGCGTTCAGGCATCGCCGGCCGCCGGGTCGCACGCATCGCCAATTGCCGGGAATGAGCCAGCTCCGATTTACACGCTTTGGCGAGTTTCGTCTGCCAACGCCAGTAACTGGCGAACGGGCTGTGTGCCCCTTCTAGGTCCAAAGAAAACTGTAGACATGCCTCCTTGACAGTGCCTCCGCGAGATACGCGCTGCAGGATCAGACTCTTTAAAAGGCGGTCTTCTTCGCTCGACCAACCTGCTAATAAACGCAACATGTATAGACGCTCCTTATAAATGCGTATGCCTGTACAGTACCATATTTTCGACAAGTTTCAAGCCGCGGGGACATGTTTCGCTACGATTGACGATGCGCACCCTGCGGTCTTATTTTATTGTAAACACCTACGCGATGCTGATTCGTGTTATGATACAGGTAAGCGATAGAGAGAACAGGATGAGCGTGAGTAATGAAGCACAAGCGACGCCAGAGAATGAGGCCCGCTACACAGCGTCCCAAGATCAGTTGGGCAGTGGCACTATTTTTGTGTTTGGCAGTAGGTACTGGCGCCTTGCTTGCTCGGTTGACGATTCATCAGAATACGCCTACGCGTTCCGACCTGCTTCCACCTCTTGCGTTTCTCCCGGTGTATGTGCGTGCTGCGCAGATGTACCATGTTCCGTGGGCGTTTCTGGCCACTATTAATGAAATTGAGACGAATTATGACCGCGTGCACCCGATGATTTCGTCAGCTGGCGCAGTTGGGCCGATGCAGTTTATGCCAAGCACGTGGCGAGAGTATGGCGCCAATGTCTTGCATCCGGCGCGCGAAGGCGATCCGATGGATCTTCTGGATGCTGTCTTTGCCTGTGCGAAGCTTCTGCATGTATGGGGGATGACCCCGAAGTTGACGAATGCATACTGGATCGCTCGTTTTGCAGGCGCTTATGATGCAGGTCCTGGTCGTTGGAACAATGATAGTGTGGAGACTGTGCATTATCGACAGACTGCCGTACGCCTTTATCACATGATCCGCCGCGACGTGATCATCCCGCAAAGTGTGGTCACGTACTGGGACCAACTGTCGTTACAACAGATTGCAGACATTGCGGCTGGGCGAAAGGACGTATCGGCTGGGCTTCGCGCACACGTGAGAGAGGATGCTTCTGGGTGACCCGGATATCTGTCACGATAAATATTTATTTTCTCACGGCAACAGGGTACGTGTAGCAACATACCGAATATAATAGTAGGATGTAGGACCCCGCGAATCGAAGTTCAAGGTTGCGGAGAGAGGGAGTATGAGATGACGAAGCAAGAGGCGACAAGTGGTTGGAAGGCAGATGTAGCCCCGTACGAGAAAGCAAGCACGCGTCGTAGTATAGGGCAGCTATTGAACACTATCCTACCCTTTCTCGCACTATGGATTGTGGCTTACCTATCCCTTTCCATTTCTTATTGGTTAGCACTACCTATAGACGTCATCGCTGCGCTTTTTCTTGTACGGATCTTTATCTTGTTCCACGACTGTACGCATCATTCGTTTTTCAAAAATCGACTGGCTAATGAAATTACAGGTATCGTGACCGGTTTTCTCGCTTCTTTTCCCTATGAACAGTGGAAGCACGAGCATGCCATACACCATGCCACTAGTAGCAATCTCAGTCGCCGCGGTACAGGGGATATCTGGACACTCACGATTGATGAGTATGTGGTATTGCCGCTGGTTTCGCGTATCACTTATCGCGTGTACCGCAATCCGTTCGTGATGTTTGGGATTGGGCCCGTGTATATGTTGCTGGTGGCTTATCGCTATAATCGCAAGAGCGCAGGGCGCAAGGAACGTTTGAATACGCACTTGACGAGCGCTGCGTTGATCGTCTTTTTCGGCGCTCTGGCTTGGCTTCTCGGCTGGCGTCAGATGCTTATGGTAGAAGGTCCCATTTTGTATCTATCAGCGATGGTTGGAATCTGGCTATTTTATGTACAACACCAGTTTGAGGACACGTATTTTGAGCATGCGGCGCAGTGGAGCTACGTCCGCGCCGCGCTCGAAGGCAGTTCCTACTATCAGTTACCGCGTATCCTTCAGTGGATGGTAGGGAATATCGGGTATCATCACATCCACCACTTGAGCCCGCGAGTCCCTAATTATTCTTTACGACAGGTTCACGAGGGCAGTCCTGCTATGCAGCAAGCGACCGCCATCGGGTGGAGGACGAGTTTGAAGTCGCTGAAGTATCGATTATGGGATGAGAAAAACAAACGATTTGTCGGGTTTTCGCATGGTGCCGTCTTGCAAAAGAAACGAAGGCTTCAGCGAGTAAGGATACCTGGCAGTGCGTAATCCATAGGATAATTGTGGGACCATAGGGGCTTGCCCTATGGTCCTTTCTCATTGCGGAGAACTCCTATCCGCTGCCTGTATTCGCTCACTCACTCCAAAGGCTTCAGGTTGGCGATGATCTGTGCGCGGGAAGACTCGAGAAATGGGGGAAGTACCACAGTTGACCCCAAGGTTTCAAACGGTTCGTCGACACCAAAGCCCGGCTCATCAGTGGCGATTTCGAACAAGATGCCGTTTGGTTCACGAAAGTATAGACTGCGAAACCAGTAGCGATCGATCTCACCGCTGTTGGGAATCCGGAATTCCTTGAGCCGTTGTGTCCAGTGATGATACTCGTCAAAGGTCGGCGTGCGAAAGGCGACGTGATGAACGGCGCCAGCCCCTTGACGCGCGACGGGAAGATCAGGTTGAACGGCGACGTGCAGTTCGGCGTGCGCACCTCCTTTTCCCATCTCGTAGACGTGTACCGTATCGCACGGCTGTTCGGGGTGTGAATAGTTACGTACTGGCCGCATATTCAGCACTTTGGTGAGTACAAGGTCGGTATGGTGCAACGCAGGTATGCTCATCATGATCGGCCCTTGTCCGCGAATTTGATACTGGGCTGGTACAGGGCTTTGTTCCCATGGTTCGTGCGCGTCGCCCGCGCCTTGATCCTCCACAAGGGCTAAGCGCTGGCCTTCCGGGTCGTCAAAAAATAGGGTCTGTCGTCCGTCGATCTCGCTGATACCGCTGTGAGACACGCCTTGTTCGTGCAGCCACTGCGACCAAAAGGCCAGCGCTTCTGCTCCATGCACGCGCAGATACGTGCGTGTGATGCTGTGTGTGCCGCGTTGTTCCGGCGGGGCATCCCAATCAAAAAATGTGAGGTCATTTCCAGGTGCACCTTTTCGATCCCCACTGTAAAACAGGTGATAAGCGCTGACATCGTCTTGATTGACACTGCGTTTGACGAGTCGCAATCCCATAACATGTGTGTAAAAACGGTAATTGTCACGGATGCGTGAAGAGACTGCCGTGAGATGATGAATACCGGTGAGTTGCAACGCGGTGCCTCCTTTTGTTGATCCAAGTGGACGACTAGCTTATGATAACATAGTCAATGACATAAGATAAGTGAGCGGTAGAGCGACGGATACGCTTCACCAGAAAGGATGGACGCGATGAGTGTGGAACCGTTAACGTTTATGCATGTATATAAGCCGCCTGTAGAGGACAGACAGACGACGCTGGTCTTGTTGCACGGGACAGGGGGAGATGAGGCAGATCTGCTGGAGCTAGGTGAGCAGTTGGCGCCAGGTTGTGGCATGCTTGGCATTCGTGGCAAAGTATCGGAAAATGGGGCGAATCGGTTTTTTAGGCGTCTGTCAGAAGGGGTCTTTGATGAGGCGGATTTACGTTTTCGTACGTTGGAATTGGCCACGTTTTTGCAGCAGGCCGTGACCACGTATAGGTTGGCGCCAAAGGCGCTGCTGGCGGTGGGGTACTCCAATGGCGCCAATATCGCCGCAAGTTCCTTGCTTCTTAGTCCAGATGTCTTTGCAGGCGCTGTTTTGTTTCGCGCCATGCTGCCTCTGACGCCTGATATACTTCCGGTCCTTGGGAACAAACCTGTTTTGATCGAAGCGGGAGACCACGATCCGATTGTCCCCCGCGAGCGTGTGGAAGGTTTGACGGTACTTTTGCAGCGAGCCGGCGCTGATTGCGATGTGCAGTGGAATCATGCGAGTCACGCTTTGACTCGCGGGGAATTGGCCTATGCGCAGAAATGGGTGCGGGAGAAAGGATTTGCTTGATGTTCATCGTCTCACCAAGCTGTCTGTACAGAAGGGAATGAATAGGATGGATAGGGAAGCGAAACCTGTACCTTCATTGTGTCAGGTGTATCAAGATCACTTTTTGATTGGCGCTGCAGTCAATGCGCGTACGATATTGACGCACGAGTCGCTGTTGACTCAGCACTTTAGCAGTATCACGGCTGAAAATGAGATGAAGTTCGAGGAATTACACCCGGCGCTCGATCGGTACGATTTTCAGCGCGCCGATGCCTTGGTGAATTTTGCAGAACAACACGGGATGAAGGTGCGCGGACATACACTGGTGTGGCACAATCAGACCCCGTCTTTTGTGTTTTCGCACTCAGATGGCACCGCTCGTACGCGAGAACAGGTGCTGGCCATCTTGCGCGAGCATATGACCACGGTAATGGGTAGATATAAAGGGCGCGTGTACGCTTGGGATGTCGTTAACGAGGCGGTGTCAGATGCGGACGATCGGGAACTGCGTGACACCCCGTGGTTGCGACAGGTAGGGGAAGACTATCTATCTTTGGCATTTGAGATGGCGCACGAGATCGATCCGAACGCACAGCTTTTTTATAACGATTACAATGAAACGCATCCGGGTAAGCGTGAACGTATTTATCGTATGGTGAAATCTTTACTTTCGCGAGGGGTGCCGATTCACGGCATCGGCTTGCAAGGTCACTATCGCTTGGGTCAACCGCCGCGAGACGAGATCCGTGATGCGATTGAGCGGTATGCGTCACTCGGCGTGAAACTGCAAGTGACTGAACTGGATGTGTCGACGTATGCGTGGAATGATCAGTCACGCGAGGTACAGGTACAGGTACAAGATGCGCGCTCACAGGAGCGGCAAGCACAGCGGTATGAAGAACTCTTTTCTTTGTTTCGCGCCTACAAGGATGTACTGACGGGTGTCACGCTTTGGGGGATTGCTGATGATGCGACATGGCTTGATAACTTTCCGGTAAGAGGCCGCAAGGATTGGCCTTTGTTGTTCACTGAAGACCATGTACCCAAACCTGCTTTTTGGGTGGTGGTGGATGAAGCCACGAGATAGCATGATGAGCGACGGTCATAAAATGACTGAATAGATCGAATCCTCTTAATATGTCTCTGGAGGAGGGAAAGGAAAAATGGACAACTCCATGTTCCAATCGACCAACAAGACAGAGGGTGGATCTGCCCAAGAGGAATCACGACAGTCTGTGCCTCAAGTCATTATTGTGCACGATGGGCGAGACGGACAGTCTCGGCATACCGGTCGGTGGTGGCTTCTCGCTATTGCGGTGGTGTGCGTGGTGGCAGTCGCGATATGGATGAGTAGCATTGGCGCAACGGTATCTCATGTGCAATCGACCGTGACGCAAAACAGCAACATGCTGGCCGCACAACAGGCGCATCTCAGTGCTATGACGCAAATGCTGACAGGGATCTCACAGTCTCTTTCGCGGTTGAGTAGTGAAATGTCCAATTTCTTCGCGACGGTGATTTCACTTCTCAGTAAGCATCTTCAGTAAACGAATGAGCTTTCATTAACAAGAAGCCTCTGCGTGTGCAGGGGCTTCTTTGTTGTACACTTCTGGGGGTAGCGTATTACCGCTAGCAAACTATATGTATTAGTGTATACTAACTAACGGGGGTGTTGATGACGACGGAGTACATAGATGAATGGCCTGCGAAACCTCGTTCGCGCTTTCGTTTGTTGTGGCTGTTTGCTGCAGTGGGTCCTGGCCTGATGGTGATGCTGGCAGATACGGATGCTGGAAGTGTCATTACGGCAGCGCAGTCCGGGGCTCAGTGGGGCTACCGAATGATTCTACCTCAGGTTATCTTGATCCCAATCCTTTATATGATTCAGGAGATCACAGTTCGGCTTGGGACGGTCACAGGAAAAGGTCACGGTCAGTTGATCCGTGAGTGTTTTGGCATGAAATGGGCATTGTTATCTGTCGGTACCCTGTTTGTCTCGGCGATCGGGGCACTGATCACGGAGTTCAGTGGGATTGCTGGTGTCGGTCAGTTGTTTGGTATCCCTAGTTATGAGTCGGTCGGCGCAGCGACCGTGCTATTGATCGGATTAGGTTTGACAGGTAGTTATCGACGTGTGGAGAGAATCGGGATTGCGGTTGGGCTGTTTGAAGTCCTCTTTGTCGTGGCGGCTTTTCTCGTTCACCCGTCTTTGCATGCAGTCGCAAAAGGGCTGGTATCGATTCCGTGGCATCAATCAAATTACATCTTTCTTCTCGCTGCTAACGTTGGAGCCGTCATTATGCCATGGATGGTTTTTTATCAGCAAGGGGCTGTCATTGATAAGCGCTTGTCGACCAAACAGATGCGAGGCGCGCGTTTGGATACGCTCGGTGGTGCAGTGGCCACACAGGTGTTGATGATCGCTGTGGTGGTCATCACAGCGGCGACCATTGGTAGTGCTGGCTTGGGTCGCCCTTTGACGGATGTGGCGCAAATTGCGAGTGCATTGACCCCGGCTCTTGGCGCGCAAGCTGCAAAGTGGGTCTTTGGATTAGGAATGCTCGGCGCGAGTTTGATCGCGGCTCTCGTCGTGTCGATCGCAGGGGCGTGGGGTGTCGGCGAAGCGCTTGGATTTAAGCATAGTCTCAATGACCGGCCGCGGGAGGCTAAGCGCTTCTATGCCATTTATTCGTTGGCTCACATCGCCGGTGCGTTGCTGGTCATCTTTAGTATGAACGTGGTTGCCTTGTCTGTCGATGTGGAAGTCTTGAATGCCATTTTGTTGCCGATCGTGTTGACGTTTTTGCTGCTGTTGGAGGCAAAGGCGCTGCCTGCAGCTTGGCGCATGAAAGGCTTGTATAAGTATCTGGTATGGACGGTGTCAGGGATCGTGATGGTGTTTGGCGTCTATATGATGTTTGCCACGCTCTGACGTATCACAACGTGATGCCGCGTGTGTATCAGGTGATGGCACGAATGCAATCGGCGGTGTCGTTTTGCCAGCGATTGACGAGCGTCGAGACGCGGTAGATTTCAAGCTGATCAGCCGGGTAAGGCTGCAAAAGGGAAAGGGCGTCAGACGGTTTTGTCTGCGGCATAAGCCAGGTCTGAAGTTGACTGCGTTTCAAGATGGCAGGCATGCGGTCGTGCGGGATCTGCTGCATGGCTTCGTTGCCTGCTGTAGTGATGATCGTAAAAGTGTGCATAGGTTGCTCAGTTTTGGGATGGCGCCGGATACTATGCAGGCCAGCCATGGCAAATAGACGGTGGTCGCGAAGGCGTACATAGTAGGGCTGCTTCTCCTTAGGCGACGTTCCTTTGGCCCACTCATAGTAACCGTCGGCGATGATGAGACAGCGCATATTCTCGACGAGTGATCGATAAGTTGGGCGCTGTAAGAGGGACTCGGAGCGCGCGTTGATCGTGGCATAGGCTGAATCCGGCAGAAGTCCCCAACGCATCGGCGCGATCTGCGGACGGTCAGCTTCCATGTCCCAGTACAGAGCCGGGACTTCTTGCGTGGGTGCGATATTGTACCGCGGCGCAGGCGCCACAAAGCGTGCGTCGCCCAGCCCGTAGATGTCAGTGAGAATGTCCCAGTCTTCGTGCGTGACGCTGAATCGTCCACACATGCGCAACCGCCTCCTGATTGTTCTTATGCCTTGTATCATCATAGCAAACTCGGCCAGCGATAGCAGAACAGGTTGTTAGGCCAGTGACCATACCTGCTCGACGATGATCTGTGGACGTTGCCCGCCACGCCGATCTACGCGGCCTGTGACGCCAACCAAGCGGCCACGAGGCGTAAAGAGGACGGCCCCTGACTCCTGATAGACGTGTTCGAACATCGTACAATCGGCAAATCCTGTTTCATCTTCGATGGTAAAAAAAACAGTGACCAAACCGGAACGCGTAGGTGGGCGATGTGGACGAATCGTCAGTCCTGCTAAAGAAACGGTGACTCCGTCTACAAGCGCATCGATCGCCTGCGTCGTCGTATACCCTTGCTCGTTTAGAGAGGCGCGGTACAAGCGTAGCCAATGACCAGAGACACCTACGCCTAAGAGGCTGTACTCGTCGCGCAGTTTCTCTGCGAGAGAAAAGTCCGACACCTCTGCCTCTATCGTTTCTTGACTACTCCACTTACCTGCCGTGTCCCCCCACAGGCTCGTCGCCAAAGAGTCGCGCGCCGCAAGCCATACGGGTAGTTGCCAAAGGGCTAATCGTCTACCGCGCGGCTCGATCGAATCGAGCGCGCCACAGCGAATAAACCGCTCTGCCAGCAGTGGATCTATGCTGGGAACGCGCTGTAACAGTGCGGGGATAGAGTGAAAGGGCCCAGCCTCGCGCGCCAGCTGTAACTGTTCAGCCAACTCTTTTCGCATACCTTTGATGAGACGAAAGCCTAAGCGTATCTTTCCTTCCTCAACCGTGCAGGCATAATCGCTGGCATTGCAGTCTACACCGAGCAGTGCGACCCCACGTCGCTGTGCCTCCGCGCACACTACGTGGATGGGGTAATAGCCCATCGGATGGTTATTGAGAATAGCCGCATAGAATTCCGCAGGGTAATGTCGCACGAGATACGCGGTCTTGTAGGCGGTCGTGGCAAAAGCGGCAGCATGTGCTTCGCAAAACCCATAACTCGCGTACCCTTTCATCATCGCAAAAACCTGACTGGCTGTATGTGTATCAACGCCTGCTTGAACAGCTTTGGCGATAAACTGCGCACCGATGTGGTCCATGTGTTCGGCTGAGCGCGCATGAGACATGACGCGCCGCAATTGGTCTGCTTCGCCAGGCGTAAATTGTGCAAGTGACGTAGCGATCGCGATGACTTGCTCCTGGTACAAGATGACTCCGTATGTTTTGCCTAGAATGGGCTCGAGTTTGGGATGCAGATACTGGATTTCCTCGACGCCTCGTCGGCGTGAGACAAACGGATCGACCATGTTGCCTTTTACAGGGCCTGGACGAATCAACGCGACTGAAGCGACGATGTCTTCTAACTGATCTGCACCCAGGCGGGCTTGTAACGCGCGTTGGGCAGGTGACTCCAACTGAAAGACACCGATCGTCTCCCCGCGATTGATCATCTCGAAAGTGGCCTGGTCGTCGAGGGCAATCGCATCGTAGTCCAGTGGCTGCTGCTGTTGTGCACGCAAGGTAATCGTGTCGGAAATCGCAGACATGGTTCGTAATGAAAGAATGTCTAGCTTGACGAGCCCCACCATCTCTACGTCCTCTTTATCCCACGGGATGATCAGATCTCCTTTAGCAGACGGTTGAAGGGTAGTCAACGATAGAATCGGCTTGCGACTGATCACGACTCCACCGACGTGCATGCCGAAGTGACGGGGGAAACCAGTGATCTGCGCGCTCAGTTGCCAAAGCCACTTCAGACGGTCTTGATAAGACTTGTAAGGTGCAAGCTCTGGTACATGATCCAGAGCTTGCTCGATATCTTGTGCTCCCACGTAGTAAGGGAGTCGCTTGGCCAAAGTATCGATCAACGACGACGGAAGCGCCAATGCAGCGCCGACTTCGCGGATCGCAGAGCGACCTCGAAATGTCTGGTAGGTAGCGACGCGCGCCACGTGCTGCGCGCCGTACTTGTCGTAGATATAAGCGATCACCTCGTCTCGGCGCCTTGCGTCAAAATCGATATCGATGTCTGGACGCTCAGAGCGTTCGATGGACATGAAGCGTTCGAATAATAAGCCACGCCCTGCTGCATCGACATCTGTAATGTACAGACAGTAGGCGGCAGCGCTGTCAGCAGCTGATCCGCGCCCTGCACAGCGAATACCTCGCCTGCGCGCGAAGCGAACGATGTCCCAAACTACGAGAAAATACTCCGCATAACCGAGTTGCGTGATAATCTGAAGCTCATGGTCAATCCGCGCGCGCAGTGCGTGATCCACACGTGGATAACGCTGTACGGCGCCTTCGTATACCAGATGGCGCAGATAAGCGGCAGCATCGGTTTCGTCAGACGGTAGGTCAAAAGCAGGGAACAGGGCCTCGTGTAGCCGCAGCACTACTTCGCAAGACGTGGCGATGCGAAAGGTGTTGGCGACCGCTTCAGGATAACGGGCAAATCTACGCGCTGCTTCTCGCTCATCATGCAACCAGGCAGCTGCGTTTAACGGACGCTCGCCATGCGGTGTGCGAATGTCACAATCGGTGGCAATACAGCGCAAGGTGTCGTGAACAGGCAATAAGGCTGGTGTGTGATAGTGTACATTAGCGCTTGCCACCAGAGGTAGGCCAAGCGCCTCGCCAAGATCCGCCAGATCTGCGTTGATGCGTTCGGTATGCGGCCAGTCATCCCCAAGGAGTTCGATATAGTAACGACCTGCGAAGGCTTGTGCGTAAAACGTAGCGATGCGCTTGGCTTCTGCGTATCGGCGCTGGATGATCTGCTTGGTGAGCTGCCCTCGTCTGCAGCCAGATAAGGCAATCAGGCCTTCCGTATACGGGAGTAGATCAGGTACGCGCACGATTCGCTCGCGCCGCCAGGCTTCTGTCGCATAAGCTGCAGTCAGCAAGCGGCATAGATTCTCATAGCCTGTAGGCGTTTTGGCGAGTACGGTCAGGTGAGAACCATCGTGCAAGGTGAGTTCAGCGCCTGAGATCGGCTTGATCCCGTAGACTGCGCACCAGTGATGAAGTTGCGCTAATCCGGCTACTGTGTTGTGATCAGTCAAAGCGAGCGCAGGCATGCCGTGCGCGGCAGCTTGCGCCACCAGAGATTCTACAGAAGAAGCTCCGTCTAGCATCGAAAAATAGCTGTGAACGTGCAGATGCACAAACACTCTTCATCAATCCCATACTCGATAGATAAACCACTGGTTTTGTGTACGTTCGAGATCGGCGACTACGCCGTCTCGTGTGGCGATGCGATAGATGATACGTTCCCCTTCACCTGCCCACCAGTCACCGGACTCACTCCAGCGATCGATCCATTCTTCAACGGTGTGCAAGGTGCCGTCAGCGTCTTGATAGCGTAGCGGGGCTTCGTCTCGCCATGCGCAAATGTGGATGAGCCGCTTAACCAAGCGGCTCACGCCGATCCATCTACTGTCAGCTGATGGCGCAGTTCTCGGTAGGAAGGGATCATACCCAGTGCCAATCCACCAGGAATCTTGCGATTGACTTGAAGCAGTGCGCGAGTCAGCGTGTCCTGCTTTTGTGAAGCGGGCGGTCCAGGCGCGTGCTCTGCGAGGTCGAATGAAAGTTGCTCTGTGGCTAAAGGTCGAATCTCATCTAAGCGAATGGACAGTTCTGTCACAGGTCTGGCGATCTGCGCACAGGCAGGAAGTAACTGGGTGAACATAAAATCGGCGTGCACGATCGGATGCTTCGCTGCACGAATGTACTGGCCTTGTACACCGTCAGCGGTAAGCCAGTAAAGGGTGACTTGCTTAGCCCCTACGCCTTCTCTCGTCATCTGTTCAGATAACTCTTGTGTCATGCTGTCTAGTAGATGCGGAATCTGCGTAGTCGCGAGCGCTTCTGCTTGCTCTGCACAAAAAGAGGCCGTGCGCTGTTCTGGAGGATAATTGCTAGTCAAACGATCCGACTGCCTGGTCAAAGACTGTAACCACACCAAAGCGTCTTTACCAAAACGACGGCGCAGCAACGTCGCAGGTAGTGCAAGCAGGTCTGCCACTGTGTAGATGCCAAGAGAAAGTAACTGCTCCTTGGCTTTAGTAGGGAGAATCCACAAAGGCGAAAGAGGCATCGCTGCCAGCCAGTCGCGCTGCCCTTTGGCAAGAGCTGGCGAGACGATCACTTGTTGGCGTCCGAAGCGGCGATAGACGGCGCCTGGGATGCGACCACAGCGACTCCACTCCACCAATGCGCGAGCGAGAAAAGGATTCTCTGCAAAGCCGATGCGAAAGCGTTGTTCCACGTTTAACATGTGATCAAGTGCCTGAACGATCTCGCGCAGCTCCGCAAAAGGTGCGGTAGGTCCTGTGATTTGTAGATAGAAAGCATCCCAGCCTGCTGTCTGAAGCCACGGAGAGAACTGATACAGGCGTTCCCATACACGTGAAACAGGGCGGGTGGCCTCGTCTTTCTCCTCGATCAAAAGTAGGTTTGGTATGAGCGATAAGGCGGTCTTGACTGGAAGGGGCGGCTGTACAGCGAGTTTTCTCGCCGATAAGGAGGCGTCTGTGATCCATCCTGCTTGTTGACTCGCCCACAAAGAAGCGTCTGTCTGTGCCCGAACGCCTTCTCCGATGCCATAGAGTGTGTAACGCAACAGCACCGCCCCCTTTTATGAACATATGTTCTTATGCGTGTTAGTATACATCGTCAGCGCACAATGTGCAAACAGGTGTTCGGTTTTAGGTATTTACGGTTGGGCTCTTTTCCTGTAAAATTTTCATGGGGATAAAGCCGTTTGGTAGCGGATACCCAGAGAAAGGGCGTTAGCAGTGGCGATCTTGGTGACAGGCGGCGGAGGTTATATTGGCAGTCATACGTGCGTGGAGTTGCTACAAGCGGGAAATGAAGTCATCATTGTCGATAATTTGGCGAACAGTAAACAGAAGATTGTACAACGGATAGAGGAGATCACGGGAAAGACGTGTACCTTTTACAAGCAAGATCTGTTAGATCGGGCAGGCCTCGAAATGATATTTGCGCGACATGAGATCGATGTGGTCATTCACTTTGCCGGCCTGAAAGCGGTCGGTGAATCTGTCGCGAAGCCACTGCTTTACTATCACAATAACGTAACGGGAACGCTCATTCTCTGTGAAGTCATGCAAGCCTACGGAGTCAAGAAGATCGTTTTCAGCTCTTCTGCGACCGTCTATGGTGCGCAAGAGCAGGTGCCGTTCACAGAGGATATGCCTTTGTCGCCGATTAACCCGTATGGTCACAGCAAACACATGATTGAGCAGATTCTCCGTGATGTCAGTCACTCTGACGAAGCGTGGAGTGTGGCGCTGCTGCGGTATTTCAACCCTGTTGGCGCGCACAAAAGTGGACGCATCGGAGAGGACCCCAGTGGCATCCCGAATAATTTGATGCCTTATATCTCACAAGTGGCCGTGGGCAAGCGTGAGCAACTATTCATTTTTGGCGCTGACTATAAGACGATAGACGGTACCGGGGTGCGCGACTATATTCACGTCGTGGATTTGGCGCTTGGGCATTTGCAGGCGGTGAAATGGGTGCGGCAACAAAAGGGGGTAGAGGCGTTCAACCTCGGGACAGGGCAAGGGTATAGTGTGCTTGAGATCGTACGTGCATTTGAACAGGCCTCTGGGGTTGCCATTCCTTATACGATTACAGCCCGCCGCAGTGGGGATACCGCTGTCAGTTACGCGGATCCCACCAAGGCGAAGCGTGAACTCGATTGGATCGCCACACATACGCTCCATGAGATGTGCGCAGATACATGGCGCTGGCAATCAGCCAATCCCGATGGCTACGGAGCGTGAAAGCGTCAGCTGCCGGACGTGACAGGACCGCTTTTGAGTACGTGAATGATTTGTTGCACCGTCATACCAGACGTAAAGGTATAGGTTCCAGCCTGTACATCGCTGTTTAGCCCGTCTTGCTTCATCGTCATGTCAAATCCCATGGCACTTGGCACCAGCTTTTTGTCAGCCAAAAACTGCGCCAGATTATACAACGGCATACCTAGACCCAGTGTAAACGTATAGCTGCTCTTTTGCGGCGGTGCCACGGTTACCTTTGGCGCGACCTGACGGCTATGCAGTGATGGTCGCGCATGTTGGGCGGCCGTGACTGTAGTGGTTTTGGCTATTGCTGGTGCCTGTGTGATTTGGCTGGCTGCCGTTTGCACAGGCTTGGCGACTAGCGAATGAGCGGACAGTCCGTGACTGGCAAAGCCAATGGCGGCTGCCGCGACGATGACTGCCGCCGTCGTCGTACGCGATAACCAGCGGGCTTCGAACAGAGGACGGTGATACACGGATACGACGCGATCCACGCTCCACTGATCGTGTTCGCACAAAAGGCGCACCACGATGCCCATGCCACCTTGGCCTCCGCGTACATAAAAGACGGGCACATCCTCTTGCACTTGCGCAGCGATAATTTCTCCATGCCAGATCGAGCGCCAGAGTTTCACCAAAGAGTCGTGGTCGTCTGGGAAACGGCCATCGAGTCCAGTGAGTGCGCGACTGACTTCCATCACAAATACCTGTGTAGGGAGAGGCGGAAGTCCGATCTGTCTAGCAGCGCGGTGTAACGAGTGGTGCACGACTTCAGATACAAAAGAGCGCATCAGTGTATTGGGTTCTACGGACGCTACCTGTTGCAAGGAATATCCCTCTTTCTTGTTACTCAGTCTTCAGGCTGAGTTGACTGCGTGTGCGTTTTTTTGCCAAACAGTTGTTGAACACTTTGGGCGACCTGCTCCGATAGCGCCGCCATAGGTGTTCTGGCGTTGTGAGACTTTAGCTGGGCCGACTTCTCGATCAGGCCGCGAATCACACAACTCTCCGGTTCTTTTGCCACTGTGGTTGGCACGCCGACTCTTTGTTCAATTTTACTTACCAACAGTGCGATGCGGGCCAGTCCGCCTGTCAACACAATGCCTCGCTCAGAGATGTCACCCGCGAGTTCAGGCTCGCACGTCGATATCGTCTGCGCAATCAGATCGATAACCGACGCGGCATAAGCGGTGAGCAACTCATCGACAATCGCACGCTTTACAAAGACTGTACCAGGCAATCCTGTGCGCAGATTGCGACCGCGCACGTTTTGCCCAGCGAGTTCTGGTTGCATAGACAATTCTCGTTTCATGTTTTCAGCCGTTTGTTCACCGATCAAGAAGAAATACTCTTTGCGCACGCGTTCCGCAATCAACCGGTCCATCTCCTGACCGCCATTCGGCAGGCGTCGGCTTTCCACCACTTCACCCATCGAGAGGACCGATGCTTCCGTCACGCCGCCCCCGAGGTGTACGAGCAGACAGCCCGTGGCCGTATGCATCGGCAAAGAGGCGCCGAGACCTGCGGCAACCGAGGCTGGTACAAGCTCGATACGTTGTGCGCCGGCGAGTCGGCCTGCCTCTTGCAAAGAGCGACTCTGGATGTGTGTGAGATTAGATGGAACGGCGATGGTCAGGGAAACTTTAGAACGGAAGCGACGTGGTGAGAATTGCTCAATGCACGACCGCATAATGGCAGCGGTCGCTTCAAGATCGACGATAACACCTTCTTGCACGGGATGTACGATCTGCACACGTTCAGGGCTACGACCGATCATCCGCTTAGCCTGCGTACCGATCAGAGGTGTTTTGGTTTTCGCGTGAGCGACCACACAAGGTTCTTGGATAACTTGTCCTTTGCCAGTTGCTGCGCGGTAGTGCGTTGTGCCAACATCCATCATCAGATGCACTGCGTCCACATTCCTTTTGTACACAGATACACCCATAAATCCCCTGGTTTTACACAAAAAACTCCCCGTAGTCAATCCCACGGAGAGTGTCTCTATCTCTGAATAACGGCGGCAGCTGCTTATTCTTCCCGCAGACGGTGGTGGAAAACAGTTCTGTTGCCCGCCTATGGGAGTTTCATGTGCAAGTCTCGGCACAAAAGCCATCCTCGCACTCGCGCACTCGTCTATACATATTCATGTACAGATTAGTCGAGGCGCTCTCCATGGACGCTTGCGAAGTTAGCTGACGGACTCGGGCAGGAGATCGCCCTACTGGTTATGGCCAGATTCGCCCCAAAAGCCTGGTTCCTCCGCTTCCTTTCGGAATTCAGCGTAAAATCGTATCTGGTTGTACAAGTATTATAGATGACAAGACGGCGAAACGTCAAGATTCGACAATCGCGCCGTCGGATACAATGGACAGGCTTGCCGATCACGCCTGAGGCAAATGATCGTGGATATAGCCAAAGATGGCGTTCAAACGTTCGATGCGTAGCTTAGGCTTGCCGTTTCGCGATAGCCCGTGGCTGGCATTCGGAATGCGCACCAGTTCGACTTCGCCGCCGAAGCGCTTGATATTGACATAAAACTGCTCGGCTTGCTCCATCGGACAGCGTAAATCATTCTCTGAGTGAATCAGCAGCAGCGGCGTTTTCACGTTTTGCGCATAGGCCAGTGGAGACATTTCCCATAGACGTTCGCGGTTGGTGAAGATGTCGCCGCCGAGTTGAGACTCGACGAACAGCGGACCGACGTCCGAGACTCCGTAGAACGACAGCCAGTTGGAGATCGAGCGTTGCGATGCGGCCGCAAAGAAGCGATCAGTGTGCCCGACCAGCCAGTTGGTCATAAAGCCACCATAGCTACCGCCTGTCACGGCGACGCGACTGCTGTCGAGAAACTCGAAAGTAGCCAGCGCGGCATCCAGTCCATTTTGCACATCTGCAGCATCGCCATCGCCATAGTGAAGGCGAACGGCGTTGACGAACGCTTGCCCGTAACTCATGCCGCCGCGCGGGTTGGTCAGCACGACCGCGTAGCCTTGCGCTGCAAACCACTGCATCTCGTGAAACATCGCATACCCGTAGTTCAATTGCGGGCCGCCGTGAATCTCGAGAATCACAGGGTATTTCTTGCCGGCCTCATAATGGGCAGGTTTCATCACCCAACCTTGTACACGCCAGTCGTCTTGCGAGGTGTAGTAGAAAGCCTCCGGTTCGACGACTGTCAACTCTTCGAGCAAACGGATATTGCTATCGTCCAAACGCAGCTCTTCGGCGGGGAAAAAAGCGACCTTTTGCTCGTGCATCGCTTCTGTAACGCCGCGAAAAGTGCGTGGGCGTGCCGTTTCATGAGCCACGCTCACCGCCGCCATTTGACAAGGATTCGTCTGCGTGGCGTAGGAGATGACAAACAGGCTGTCGCCGTCGTACGAGAAGCCGAAGACATCCCGATCGCCGCCGATTACCACACCTGCTTCGAAGGTGCCGCTCGCTATGTCAAACCGCACAACCTCTGAGCGGCCTTCGCGCGTGCTGAGCTCATACAGGTACTTGCCATCTTGTGACCACGTTGGGCGCACACCACGTGCATTGCCGCGCATGTCCGTCAGATTCGTGCAACCGATCTGATCAGGGAATTGCGCAGTCACGTGCGTCACCGCGCCGCCTTCTGCCGGTAACAAGAACAGGTGCGTGTGCGCCGCCGACCAATAGGTAAACAGTTCTTCTCCGTGTCCAGCTACAGCGAGCGTATGACCGTCTGGTGAGTAGCTCAGCGTCTGCGCGGACAAGGTATCGCATAAAAGCTCTAGATCGCCCCCTGCTACAGGTACGCGATAGATATTCGACTTCCACCACTCGATGTCTGGGTTCGGTGTGCGATTGGAGCAAAAAGCGATGTACTTTCCATCGGGTGAAACAGCAGGGGAGCCCACGTTGTAGGGGCCAAACGTCAACTGCCGAAAATCGCCTGTGGCCACGTCAACTGCCACAAGTTGTCGGTGTAGCCCTCTGTGAAAGCCCTCGCCGTCCCCTTTGTACGTCAGGCGCGTGATGCGCTTCGGGCCGTTGGCAAAATCTTTCTTTTCTTTCTCGCGTTCTTCCTTAATCTCTTTGTCCGAAAGTTCGGGTGCGTAGACTGCGATCTCCTCGTCTGCTCGCACAGGCACAAGGCCAAACAAAGTCTTGCCATCCGCAGAAAACTGCAATCCGCTCATGCCATGGCGAAAGCGCGTCAATTGGCGAGCTTCGCCACCATTCATCGGGAGAACCCATACTTGTGAGCCGCAGGCGCGGTCAGAGACGAAGGCAATGACTGTGCCGTCAGGCGACCACTGCGCTCCGGAATTGTTGGTGCCGCTACTCGTTAACGCGCGTATTTGCCGACCTTCTGTGTCGCTGATCACCAGTTGGGTGGTGTAACCGTCTTCTTTGACGTCAGGCACCGTTTTCTCCCATACAACTAGTCGACCATCTGGGGACAAGACAGGGTTGGCGACCAACTCAAAGCGCTGCACATCTTCGGCAGTAATCAGGCGTTTGGACAAGGGATGCACTCCTTCGTAACTCGTATGTTTCTATTTTCTTCGGAATGCGTAGAATTTGCAAGTCTCTCTCTGAATAATGACGCTAGCCGCTTATTTTCCCCGCAGACGCTAGCGCGACAGCACCATGTTACCGTCTGGTTTCGTGCTGTCGCATCGGCTATTCAGTTGCGAATGGTCTTCGTTACCCTGTATCTTGGATGCAGGCGCGCGAATGGTGCGCGTGAGGAAGTCTACGCGAAGAGGTGTTTTACAGATGAAGCCAAGTGGCAATACGATTCTCATCACGGGCGGCGCCGCAGGCATAGGATTTGCCTTTGCGGAGCGCTTTTTGGCTGCTGGCAATGAAGTGATTATCTGCGGGCGGCGGGCGGATGCATTGGCACAAGCGGTTCAGAAGCATCCGTCTTTACATACACGTGTCTGTGATGTGGCAGATCCAGCCGCACGCACTGCGCTTGTTAAGTGGGTATTGGAAGCGTTCCCGTCTCTCAATATCCTTGTCAACAACGCTGGAATGCAGCAGCGGTTTCATGTTCTAAAGGCCAAAGAGGCGTGGGAAGCTTATCATCAGGAGATAGCGGCAAACTTTGACGCCCCGATTCATCTCACGCTTTTGCTTGCGGAGCACTTGGCCCGCCAAGCATCCTCTGCGATTATCAATGTCACGTCTGGGCTTGCGCTGACGCCTGCCGCATTTGCTCCTGTGTACAGCGCGACAAAAGCTGGACTGCGCTCGTTCACGTTGTCCTTGCGCCATCAGCTTGAAAAATCAGGTGTCGAGGTCATCGAAGTCTTGCCGCCTGCAGTCAACACGAATCTAGGCGGGCCTGGCCTGCATACGACGGGGGAACCGCTAGACGCGTTTGCAGATGGCGTGTTTGCCGGATTGGCACGCCAAGAAAAAGAGATCGGATACGGAAGCTCGCAGGCGCGCCTGCGAGCGTCGCGCGATGAACTGGATAACGGGACGGCGCAGATCTGGGCGGGATTTATGAAAGGTAATCCGAATTTTTAGACCTCAGTGGATGGATTATCTAGCAGAAGCGTTCGGCGATATGCGATAATGCCTGCGAAGGTAATTTGAGTAGGAGGTTCTAGTATGGACAAGACATTGATCTTCGGACACAAGAATCCGGATACGGATGCGATCTGCTCAGCGATTGCGTATGCCGCCTTGAAAACAGCGGTTGGACAAACGGTAGAAGCGGTAAGACTAGGCGAGATCAGTGGCGAGACACAGTATGCGCTGACACAATTTGAAGTCCCAGCGCCGAGACTGGTGGAGCAGGTCGCGACACAGGCCAGTCAAGTGATCCTTGTCGATCACAATGAGCGTCAGCAAAGTGCGAGTGACATCGATCAGGTGCGCGTCATCGAAGTGATCGATCATCACCGCATCGCCAACTTCGAAACTGCGCATCCGCTATACTACCGGGCTGAGCCGGTCGGGTGCACCGCGACCATTTTGCTGAAGATGTATAAAGAGCAGGGCGTGACTGTGCAAAAGTCGATTGCCGGTCTGATGTTGTCCGCGATCGTATCGGACACACTGTTGCTAAAATCCCCTACGTGCACCGAGCAAGATGTCGCGGCCGCGCATGAACTCGCAAATCTTGCAGGAGTGGATCTGGCGGAGTATGGATTGGCTATGCTAAAGGCAGGCGCGGATCTCGGTGATAAAACGATCGAGCAACTCATCTCGATAGATGCCAAAGAGTTTCAGATGGGTGCTTACAAAGTGGAGATCGCGCAAGTCAACGCAGTGGATACTCAAGATGTGCTGGTTCGCCAACCTGAGATTGAAGAGGCGCTCGGTCGGTTAATGGCGAGAAAAGGACTGGACTTGTTCATGTTCGTCGTGACAGATATTTTGCAAAACGATTCAGTTGCGCTGGTGCTTGGACGAGCGGCAGGTGCGGTCGAAAAAGCGTATCACGCTTCGCTCACTGACAACCGTGTCGTTCTCAAAGGCGTCGTCTCGCGCAAGCAACAGATTGTCCCAGTACTGACGGAGACGTTAGCAACGTTTGCGTGTTGATCATTAAAGCGGAGTGCCAGAAATCGGCACTCCGCTTTAAAAGTTTTTGGGACGCTGTTAGCTAGGCGTCGATTCCGATATGGCTGAGCATAAATGCATAAATGCCGGCCATTTCTTTTAGGTGGCTAAGCCGGCCCGAGGCCCCGAAGTGACCCGCGCCCATGTTGGTTTTCAGCAGTAGCGTATTGTCGTCGGTCTTTAATTCGCGCAGTCGCGCCACCCACTTCGCAGGCTCCCAATACGCAACACGCGGGTCGTTCAAACCAGTCGTCACCAACATATGAGGGTACGCCTTCTTTTCTACGTTGTCATATGGGCTGTATGACTTCATGTAGGCATAGAACGCCGGATCCTCCGGGTTGCCCCATTCATCCCATTCCAGGCTTGTCAGCGGGATGGTCGCGTCGAGCATCGTTGTGACGACGTCGACAAAGGGGACGTTCGCAACAACTGCTCCAAACAACTCGCCGGCCATATTGACCACGCCGCCCATCAACAACCCTCCGGCACTGCCTCCACGAATGGCGAGTTTCTTCGTCGTGGTATAACCGCGCCTAATCAGATCTTGCGCACAAGCGATGAAATCAGTGAATGTGTTGCGTTTGTTCAGCAACTTGCCGTCTTCATACCAGCTGCGTCCCATCTCCGAGCCGCCTCGAATCTGTGCCACAGCATAGATGATTCCACGATCGAGCAACGACAGACGCATCGGGTCAAAATGGGGATCGCTGTTGGCGCCGTATGAGCCATATGCGTACAGGATCAGCGGAGATGGGCCGTCGACACGCGCGTCCTTTCTCGAGACGATGAGCATCGGAACGTCCTTGCCGTCTGGCGCTTTGGCAAAGAGACGCTCTTGCGTATAGTCGTCCGGGTTGTAGGGGCCGGAGACAGGCGCCACTTGCAGACAGGTGCGCGCAAGCGTCCTGCTGTCGATGGCATATGTGGTGCGCGGTGTAAGCAGTGACTCGAACGACACAAGCAGCTCCGCTGTATCATAGCTGCGATTGCCGTGAGCAGACACTGTATAAAGAGATTCTTCCCACGGCAGTACGCGCAGATCGCCATCCTTATACATCCAAAGTTCGGTGAATCCATTTTGCCGTCCTGCTAGCAATAAGAAGCTGGCAAACGGATAGACGGCTTGCAGGTACTTGCTGTCGTCATAGGGGAACAAGTCGGTGCGCGCCGTTAGATCTTCCGTTGGGCAGCGCATCAGACGGAAATTTTGCGCTCCTTCATTGGTCAAAATGAGAAAATCATCGCCCCAATGTTCGAGGTCATATTCGATGCCAGAGCGACGGGATGCAAAAATGCGCGGCGTCTCTCGTGGAGCGGTTGCGTCTATGTAACGGACTTCGCTGGTCGTCTTGCTTTCCGAGTTGATCCAGAGGAATCGCCCACTGCGTGACTTGCCCAGTCGCACTGAAAAAGTGATATCCGTCTCCTCGTAGAGTAGCGTATCTTCACCTGTGTCTCCCATCCGATGGCGCCAGACGCGATAGGGTCGTTGACTGTCATCGATGGTGACATAAAAGAGATGGTCGCCTGCAGCATCCCACTCTAGGCTCGCCCCGATAAATACACCTTCGATACGATCGGGAAGCAGCGTACCTGTGCCAAGGTCTTTCACAAACGCCGTGAACTCATCAGTGCCATCACGGTTCTCCAGATAAGCCAGACGGGTGTGATCGGGACTCATGCGCTGTACGGTCACACTCAAGTATCCGCCTTCCACAGCCAGTGCATTGAGATCCAAAATAACTTCCTCAGAAGCGGTGGCTAGGTCCTCGCGAGTCACTGCACGCTTACGGGCATAGACCGGATACTGCAGTTCTTTCTCCATGCGATGGTAATAAAAATAAGGACCGTCTTGCACAGGCACGTTCATTTCCTGCCCTGGAATACGCGCGACCATCTCCTCGTACAAATGATCGGTGAAAGGTGCCAGAGGCAGCATGGTCTCCTCGTAGTAGCGGTTTTCTGCTTCCAGATACTGCACCACTTCTGGTTGCTCACGATTGCGTAGCCAGTAGTAATCGTCCGGACGCGAGTCGCCATGCAGTTCGTGAGGATGCGAAATACGTTTCGTCTTAGGTGGTTGCAATTGGATCTCCTCCATATTTACCCGGGTGTATGCTGACCTTATATCATTTCGCCTCTCGGAGCAAGATTCCTGCTGTTTCCCCTCGGGCAATCCACCCGGCCGCTCAAAACTTTGCTATCATACGAGATGAGTACAAAGTTTGGGGGAGTCGGAAAGTGGCGAATGAGAAACTTCGGTGGGGTGTGTTAGGATGCGCAGGCATTGCTATGCGGTCAGTGATTCCTGGGATTTTGCGTTCACAGCGCGGGACTTTGGCGGCGATTGCTAGCCGCGATCTCGTGCGTGCGAAGGAGTGTGCAGCGCAGGTTGGCGCGGCTAAAGCCTATGGCAGTTATGAAGCGTTACTTGCAGACCCTGAGATCGACGCAGTGTACATCCCGCTGCCAAATCATCTGCATCAACCTTGGACGATCCGGGCGGCACAGGCTGGAAAGCACATTTTATGTGAAAAGCCGCTTGCTTTGAATGCTACGCAAGCACAGGAAATGGTCGATGCTTGTGCAAAAGCAGGGGTGCATCTCGCAGAGGCTTTTATGTATCGCCATCATCCGCGCTACGCGCAGATCAAGGCGATCATCGCTTCCGGCGAGATCGGGGACGTGCGCGGCGTTCACGCCACCTTCACCTTCAATAGCTCCGCCGTGACTGGACAATTCCGTCAAAATGTCGACATGGGCGGCGGCGCTTTATACGATATTGGCGTCTATCCGATTAGCGTTGCACGTTTGTTGCTGGACGCTGAACCAGAGGCAGCGACGGTGCATGCCCTTTTTTCCGAACGCCACGGAGGCGTGGACATGATGGCATCTGGCTTGCTTGAATTCACAGGCGGTGTTGGTCTGACGTTTGACTGCGCGATGTGGGCGGCCTGGCGCAATACTTTGGAGGTATTGGGCACGGACGGGCGCATTGAAGTGCCATCCGCTTTTGTCTGCGATGTGGATCAGCCGAGTTCTTTTTATGTGGTCGGTGCGAGTGGACGACGCGAAGAAGTTTGCGAAGCAGTCGATCAGTTTGCGCTTGAAGTAGACGATATGGCGCGCGTGGTGCAAGACGGTGCTGCTCCGGCTTTTTCAGCGCAAGACGGCGTGGAAAACATGCGCGTACTGGATGCGTGCTTGACTTCTGCACGCACGCGCACACGCGTGCAGATTTGAATCTCATTTTAAAGAAAACGGGGCGGTGCTGAGATGGAGTACATTACAATTGCAGGGCTCGACAAGAGTGTGTCACGGCTGATTATGGGCTCGGACTATTTTACACCGGATATTATGGACCGTATAAAAGACATCCTCGACGCCTACCTTGAGATCGGCGGCAACGCCATTGATACGGCGCACATCTACGCAGGCGGTCAAAGTGAAGTGGCCATCGGTCAGTGGTTGACCGGCCGCAACCGTGACGACATCGTTCTTTTCACTAAAGGTGCACATCATGACGCCTCGGGCCCTAGGGTCAACAAAGCGGCAATCGATCACGACCTCTCGTGCAGTCTGGAGCGTCTGAAGACAGACTACGTAGATTTATACGCTCTGCATCGGGACGATCCGAGTGTTGCGGTCGGCGAGATCGTCGAAGCGTTAAACGCACACATCGAAGCTGGACGGATTCGGGCGATCGGGGGTTCCAACTGGACACATGAACGCCTGCAAGAAGCCAATGACTATGCACTGGCGCACGGACTTCAAGGGTTTACTTTTAGCAGTCCCAACTTGAGCCTAGCGAAAGCCAATGAGCCTTACTGGGCCGGCTGTGTCTCAGCCGATGAAAAGACCTGCGCCTGGCATCGGGCACACGCATTCCCGCTTCTGTCGTGGTCTTCTCAGGCGCGTGGCTTTTTCACCGGGCGCTACCGTCCTGAGGACCGCAGCGATGCAGATACTGTGCGCGTATTTTACAGCGACGCTAACTGGGAGCGCTTGTGGCGCGCAGAGAAACTTGCCAAGGAGCGCGGCGTGACTACGATTCAGATTGCGCTCGCTTACGTGTTGCAGCAACCTTTCCCTACCTGCGCGCTGATCGGCCCGCAAAACCGAGCTGAGATGCTGTCGTGCGGCGATGCGACGGAGATTCGTCTGACCCAGGCGGAACTGGATTGGTTGGACTTAACTGCCTGATCAGGGGTTCCAAACGCATGGATCATGGCACACCCTCACGGCCATGTAAATTTCGGGTTTGTACCTAGGGCGTGAGACAGGACTCCCGCATACCCTGTACAAAACGCGCAGGGTAGGGGGGCTGTGTATGATTTCTAAAGCGGACCTGGCACGCTTTACTAAGGAACTCGGAGATTTCGACGCACGTCATGGAGCGGCTGTATTTCTCATCTTATTTGCACTCATCGGTCTGGATATCATGTCGATCAAGGACCCGAAAGCGCAGATGGCAGCTACGGCAGCCTGGTTGCCATGGGGGATCGTTTTCATCCTCGTGGGATTTTTCTTGGTAGGGCCGGAGCAAGATGCGTTGGCCATCGCTCGCTTTCAGGTCGCTGGCCAAGCGGGCAAATCCGGCGTACATGGATGCAGTCGTAATCCGGCGTAAGTTGCTCACAGGGCTACATCTTCTCTGTGAGCCGACGGGCCAGGCGTTCGATACGCCGCGTGTGCGCGTGCAGATCAAAACGCGGCGATCTGCGTGTAAGGCGGCTGCGCTCACTGCACGCGGCAAGCGCAGCTTTTGCGTAGTGCATCGCTTTATCGTAGTCTTTGATCTGATGCTCGTACAGTTTTGCGAGTTCCACATAGACGTCGATAGAGACAGGATGCTCTACGTCCGCGGCGCAGGCCTCCAACGCAACAATGGCACGGCGCCAGTCGCGCCTGCGCTTGGCGATCATACCGAGTGCCTGCGTAGCGCGCTGGCGCAAAGCGTGGGTGCTCTGTGCGATCGAATCGTAGCGAGCGGCGGCCGCTTCATCATCGCCGAGCGCCTCATACCACCGCGCGATGGCGAAGTGTTCTTCGTAGGTACCTGGCTGCGCGCCAAGCAGCAAGGTGGACAGGTGAATGTATAGGGTAATGAGCGATAGTACGTCGATCTCGTTATGTGTCAATACGCCGGCGATCGCGCTTGGATCACCGCTGTGCAAGTAGTCAAAGTATAAAATCGGAGCCATGTACCCTGGCACATCGTGTTCGCGCGAGACGCCAAGCTTCTCGGGTTCGATCAACGAGAGGCGACAAGACTCTAGGTCTTCGCGCCATAGCCGGCGTGCACCGTGAAGCAAGTCGAAGTGGCCGAGTGCTGGAAGGGCTGGGACTGCACCTCGCAAAAGCGTGTGCCGTGTGCGCACCTGTGGCCAGTCGAACGACTTTCCATTATAGGTGACCAAGTGCGTAATCGGCGCGAGGTCTCTGGCAAACGAGTGATATAGCGCGGTCTCGGCGTCAGGTGAGGGTAAAAAGTGTTGGCGCATCACCACGCCGTCTTGCGTGACGCGGGTGGTGCCAAGCAAAAAGATGGCATTGCCGACGCCGCCTTGTAGTCCTGTGGTTTCAGTGTCGAAGAAAAGCAGGTCCTCCGTCGCGAGACCATCTGCAGACAGAGGGTGAGCGATCCCCGCGTCTTGCCACCGAGCAATGGCCTCGTACAGTTGTCCGAATCGATAGTGCCCATGTTGATGCGTCAGCGGGTATATCCGCTCGCGTACGAAGACGGATTCTCCGGCAAATGCGTACGGCTGTGCGCCGAGCGCTTCCCACTGCCGATCGTGCGCAGATAAAGCAGTAGGGTCGGTGTGCGCTACAGAAGCCACTGTTTGCGATGCTCGTTCCACTTCTAGCTCGTCTCGCCGCTCTGTCTGCTCTAGGCTCATATGCGTGCGCATACGCGTCAATTTGTCCTTAAGCGACATGCCGTGGCCCTCCTTGAGCCAGACGAGCCAAGGAGGCCGCGAGTGCTTTGTCACCTGCTCCGGAGACGCCAATGCAGGCGGGACACCCGGCCTCACAGGGACAAGCTGCGATCAGTGTTTCTGCCTGCACGAGCAAGGTGTGCATCTCGCGAAAGACCTGATCACTCAGGCCTACGCCGCCCGGGTAGCGATCATAGAGAAAGATGGTGGGTTCGCCTGAGTGAACGGCTTTTCGTTGCGGTACGACATGCAAGTCGGCCGGATCGCACATGACAAAGAGCGGGGCCACGTGTTGCAAGACATGCGCGAGTCCGATGAGCCCGCGCTCCACGTCTTCTGGGCCAAGCGAGGCGAGCAGTGGCTCGGAGAAGCTGATCCAGGCCGCGCTTGTGTGCAGTTCCTCCTCAGGCAAGTGAATCGGCCCCGACCCGATATTCTCATGTGTTTCAAACTTGATCTTCTTGAAGATCGTCGCCATAGCGTGTACAGAGACCTCGCCGAAAGCCCACCGGGTCTCGTCTTGCGCACGGGATTCGTCCTCTGTCAGTACCTTCAGTTGTACCGCAAGATTGGCGTCTGTGTAGTAGTCGACTTGGACTTCTCTGACATACGCCTTCTTCTCCTCATAGTCGAGCTTCTCGACTTGAAACTGAGCCCCTTGATGCAAGTATATGGCTTCTTCATGTAACAGCGTGAGGGAACTGAATCGATCCATCTCACCGAGTACGCGTTCCTGTCCGCGCTCGCTGATGTCCACGATCACAACGTTTTCTTGCGACGCGGAGCGCAGACTGATGTTGTGAGCGGGAAATGAATCATTCATCCAAAACCACTTGCCTCGCACATGATGCAATACTTGCTCGTCGGTCAGGTATTCAAGAATTTCCTGCACCTGCGCATGGCCGAACAGGTCTCCTTGAGCGAAAGGAAGTTCATAAGCGGCACACTTCAAGTGGTCGACCAAGATGATCAGGTTGTCCGGGTTGATCCGCGCCGATTCCGGGCTACGGTCAAAGAAATACTCCGGGTGTTGCATAACGTACTGATCCATCGGGGTCGAACTGCCGACAAGCACGACGACCGACTCGCCTTGCCTGCGCCCGGCGCGCCCTGCTTGCTGCCACGTGCTTGCGATCGAACCTGGATAACCGGTGACGACGCAGGCTTGTAGTTGTCCGATGTCAACGCCGAGTTCGAGTGCGTTTGTGCTGACGACGCCGAGAATGTCTCCTTGGCGAAGCCCCCGTTCGATCTCTCGACGCTCACTCGGCAAATACCCGCCGCGATAGCCGCGAATAGAGCGTGGACCGAGTCGGCGCCGAATCAGTTCTTGTAAATAGGTGAGGATGATCTCCACACGTACGCGACTGCGCGCGAAGATGATTGTCTGAATACCGTTTGCCAAGAAGGTAGACGCGATGTCTCGCGCTTCAAGCGTGGCGCTGCGGCGAATGTTCAACTGTTCGTTGACCACCGGCGGATTGTAAAACACGAAGTGCTTCCTGCCCGTAGGCGCCCCGCTTTGATCGATCAAGACCATCTGCTCTTCTGTGAGGTGTTGCGCCAGTTCCTGTGGATTAGCGATCGTAGCAGACGTGCAGATAAATTGTGGATGACTGCCGTAAAAAGCGCAGATGCGTTTGAGGCGGCGAATCACGTTGGCCACATGGCTACCGAAAACGCCGCGATAGGTATGTAACTCGTCGATCACGACGAAACGCAGATGCTCAAAAAAGGACACCCACTTCGTGTGGTGAGGCAAAATGGCACTGTGTAGCATGTCTGGATTGGTGATCACGATATGGCCAGCCTGGCGGACGAGCTGACGCACGGCCGAAGGCGTGTCCCCGTCATACGTCTCTGACTTGACGGAGAGCCCAGTGGCCCTGATCAGATCGTGCAACTCGGTCTTCTGATCCTGCGCCAAAGCTTTCGTAGGAAACAGGTAGAGCGAACGCGCTTGTGGATCTTCCGATAGTGTCTGCAGGATAGGTAGGTGATAGCACAGGCTCTTGCCAGAGGCAGTCGGCGTGACAGCGACGATGTTTCGTCCACCTCTGACGTGATCGAATGCTTTAGCCTGGTGGGTGTATAAAGAGGGAATACCGCGCGCTGTCAATGCGTCTGTGATGCGACCATCGAGAGCAGGTGGAAATGGCACTGTCTGCGCCGAGCGTGGCTCAATCGTGCGCCAGTGCGACAGATTGCCCTTCCACCGCTCGGCTGTGCGAAAATCGTCCAAAACTTGTGCGAGAGATCGTTTACCCAGCATGCGCTCACCTTCCCAACCCATTATACGAATGGATGTTCGGAAAGTAAATGCTAGATTCGTCTACTTCGCAAACAGCGCTAGGTACTCGCCGTACCCCTCGCGCTCCAGATCTTCCTTCGCGACAAAGCGCAGGGCAGCTGAGTTGATGCAGTATCGGAGCCCACCGAGTTCCTGCGGGCCGTCGTCGAATACGTGTCCGAGATGTGAGTCGGCTGTCTGACTGCGCACCTCTGTACGTACCATGCCGTGAGTGAAATCACCTTTTTCGATCACCTCATCCGCTGCAAGTGGCTTGGCAAAACTCGGCCAGCCACACCCGGAGTCGAATTTATCGAGAGAGGAAA
The DNA here is from genome assembly GCA_026627345.1 of Bacillota bacterium. Classification (GTDB taxonomy): domain Bacteria; phylum Bacillota; class Bacilli; order Alicyclobacillales; family SLC66; genus JAPNUJ01. The sequence goes on from JAPNUP010000010.1 coordinate 46,559, forward strand.
ACAGGGGTTTGCCTGATACGATGTCCACGTATAGTCCTTCGCCGTGATGATCCCAGAACTCATTGCGAAATGGCGGCTCTGTAGCGCTGTTTTGCGTCACTTCGTACTGCATCGGCGTCAATCGGTTCTTCAGATCTTCCTGTGTCATCTCTGTCAACTCCATTTTACAAGATTGTACGCTTCACGACCGCTTTCACTCGCTCAATCCCGGCCCACTCGTCTCCGGGACCGTCGTATACGATTGTGACAGGCCCATCAAAGCGAGCTTCTACTAACAAGTCGAGACAACTGCGAAGTTCTTTCTCATCCGGCATGCCGAAAGCGTCATAGTAACCTTTGGCATGCACCTCGATCGCCCGTGGCAGGATACGCGCCAATTCAGTCATCTTCACGGGATTGGGAAAGTTGCCAAAATCGGCGATGAGCCCGAGCTCCCCATTGCACGCATCCAAGAGATACAGGCAATTGTCAGCTGTAGACGCGAGTGATCGAAAATTCTCCGTGACCACGCCCACACCGCGCGCATCCGCATAATCAATCAGATGCTTCAAAGCGTCCGCGCTGCGCGCCAGGGCTGCGTGGTCATCAGCCGCCGCTTCTCCTGCGACCACGCGAACACGTTTGGCGCCGACACGCGCCGCGACGTCAATCCACTCTTCGATAAATGCCACATCGGCCGTGCGTCGCCCTGCGTCACGATGGCTGATATCCCCATAATCGATAAGCAACGTGTCAAAGGATACTTTTGCTTCGCGAAACTTTTGCTTCAAGGTATTCAAATATTCGGGAGCCGTCGCGGGAAAGTGAAAGTGGCAAATGTCGAGGCTCTCGATCTCATGGCTAGAGGCAAGACTCGGCAAGTCGGTCAAGTCGTGCAGGCTCGGCTGAGTGACCGTTTCGGTGAAGATGGACTCGGTGTCAGCATCCCACTTGGTGAGCCGCAGTGGTCCCAAACTACGATGCAGACTCCAGCTGGTCAATGATATAGATGGTGACATGGTGCTCTCGCACCACCGTCTACGGGAAGAATAAGCGGCTGTCGCCGGTATTCCGAGATAGGACAACGGATATCGCCTCCTGAGGATCCTGTGACCTGAGATCGTCATGGAACTATAGTAGCATACCGCGGCGTTGGCACCGACGCCAAGTGTTGCTTTCCAATTTATTGTTGCTTTCGTAGAGACCAGCCCATATGATAGAAGGAGAAGGTTCTACTTTCCTTCGGGGGGTGTACAAGGTGAGCCCTTGGATCTGGTTTGGGTTGGCTTTGGTGCTCGGTATCATCGAACTCATGAGCACGACCTTTATTTTATTATGGGTAGCCATCGCTGCAGTTGTCACGGGGTTACTCAGTTTCCCCATGCATTTTTTTGACTGGCAGCTGATCGTCTTTGTCGTCCTGTCGGTTGTTCTTCTTATGATGACCCGACCTCTCGTCAAACGTTGGCGAAGTGCGGGTTCTTCGACGTACCGCTCTAGTGTACAGGATTTGGAGGGCAAGGAAGGCGTCGTGATGGCGCGCATCGCGAATGGGCAGGCAGGGATGGTTCGCATCGAAGGACAGGTCTGGAGTGCGCGCGCCCATCATCCAGAGCAAGTGTTTGAACGAGGCGAGACAGTATGCGTTCGCGAGGCTGACGGCGTTTATCTGCAAGTCGAGCGCATGCACAGACAAGACGAGAACGGGAATTAAAAGTCAGTCATCTTATTCACGGGGGTGTTCCTATGTCTGGATCAGGCATCACGGGTCTTATTATCCTGATCATTGTCGTGCTCATCATTTTACTGGTGGTTGCGCGCTCAGTAAAAATTGTAGGGCAGCAGACGATTGCGATCGTCGAACGATTTGGTCGCTTTCATAAAGCGCTAAATCCAGGGCTGAACATCATCTTTCCATTTATCGATCGCGTGAAACGCACGATCGATTTACGCACACAACAGGTCACCGTTCCGAAGCAAGAAGTGATCACGCGCGACAACGTGAACATCAATATTGAAACCGTCTTCTTTTACACCGTCATTGATCCGAAACAAGCCACTTATAACATTCAGAACTTCGTGCAAGGGATACAGAATATTACCGCGTCGAATATTCGCCAAGTTGTCGGTCACATGGAACTTGACGAAACCCTGTCTGGACGCGATCGCATCAGTCTAGAGCTACGGCAGTCCTTGGACGAAGTCACAGAGACGTGGGGCGTACGTATCGATCGGGTAGAAGTCATTGACATTCACCCGCCGACAGAGATTCAAGCTTCCATGGAAAAGCAGATGAAAGCGGAGCGGGAGAAACGCGCCAACATCCTGCAGGCAGAAGGCGAGCGTCAAGCCGCCATCTTGCGAGCAGAAGGTGAGAAACAGGCCACGATCTTGCGTGCTGAGGCGGAAAAGGAAGCGAACATTCGGCGCGCGGAAGGTGTACAACAAGCGATCGTTCTCGAGGCCAACGGTCGTGCAGAAGGTATTCGTCTAGTGGCGGTGGGTGAGCGTAACCGCATCGAAATGCTGGCAGCTGCGGGATTGGATGAAAAGGTCCTAGCTTTCCAATCCTTTGAAGCCTTATCGAACATGGCGCAAGGACCTGCGAGCACCATCTTTATTCCATCGGGCGCGGTCAATACGCTGGCTAGTCTAGGCGCGATCAGCAAAGTCTTTCAGGCAGCGCAAGAGGGTGGAGATCAACTGTAGTCCCAGATTGTCTGCGGATGACCCATCATGATTTCAGACAGCACGAGAAACAGGAGGGAGACTAGGTGAAACTCGGTGTCAGTACGTACAGTCTTTTGCCTGCCATTGAGCGTGGGCAGATGACCGTGTTGGAGGTGGTGGAATGGATCGCCGCCCATGGAGGGACACATGTAGAGGTGGTGCCTTTCGGTTTTCGCTTAACTGATAACCCCGGTCTCACCGATGAATCAGAGAGACTGCCAAGCGCGTAGGCATTGACGTGTCCAATTATGCTGTCTTGTCGAACTTTACGCAGTCCGACACCGAGGCGTATGAGCAAGAAATTTCCCGGGTGATGAAGGAGGTCGATGTTGCGTACCGACTGGGTGCTAAACGCATGCGCCATGATGTCGCTTGGCGTAAGCGTAGCGCTGAAGAAGAAGGGGGCGCAGCCGGTGCCCTGTGGACGGAAGACTCTATTACGATCGCTCGTTTCGAGGCGGTCTTACCACAGATGGCACGCGCTTGCCAGCGTATTGCGGACTATGCGGCGCAGTTCGGGATCATCACCAGTGTGGAAAACCACCTATTTCTGGTGCAGGCCTCTGATCGCGTGCAACGTCTGATACAGGCGGTGGATCGACCCAATTACAAGACCACGCTCGATACCGGGAATTTTGTTTGTGTCGATGAGAGTCCAGTGGTAGGCGTTCGTAAGAATCTGCCGTATGCGAGTATGGTTCATTTGAAGGATTTTCATATTCGCCAGGCTGCACACGATCCTGGGGAAGGATGGTTTCGCTCCGCCTACGGCACTTACTTGCGTGGTTCCATCTTTGGACATGGAGATATCGATGTATGGGCCATTTTACGACATATGAAGGCGTGTGGTTATGACGGCTACGCTACGATCGAGTTTGAAGGGATCGAAGACTGCGAGATGGGGACGCGCATTAGTTTAGAGAATGCGCGTCGGATATGGAGCGAAGTCTAAAGTCTAGGTCACGTAGGGATGCGGTGCGGCGTGCGAGCACGCATACGCTGATAGATCGTCTGATCAGGCAACTGCAGGAACAGTTTTTGACTCGGGCTACCGAATCGATCATTGGTGTTGACTTCAAATACCCAGAGTTTTCCTTTGCGGCCGAGTCCGAGATCGACCCCGATTTCTTCGAAGTCCTGGTAGCGATCTAACGAGTGCGCAATGGCAAGACCAGCTTGTTCGGCGCTGATGGGCACTTGTTTGCGTATGGCAGGTGAGCGCAACACGATTTTGGTGACATCGGCAAGCGGCAAGACTTTTCCTTCGGTTGCTCCGACGTTTGACACAATCGATTGCGTGCCACTCACCCGGACGAGGATACCGGCGCACACCCACGACCGGTCAGGTTCCCGTTGCATATGCACTCGGATATCAAAAGGACGGCCTTTGATGCTGAGCACAGGCGCCGCTTGTTGCACGATGCTATGCCTAGGAAGATAGACGCGCAAAATGCGCGCGCGCACAGCAGCCAAGGTATAGGCTGGACTGGCCTTCAGGCGCCCTTGTCTGCGCCAGCGCCAGGTATCAGAGCCAGCGACGCGATCGATGCGACTGATCTGTTTTCCGCCCCACGTTCCGAGTGGCTTCACATAAACGGATCGGTACCGCTTGAGCATCCGGGTGAGTGATTGGGCACTCAGTAACTCTGTAGCCAGGAGCTTTGCAGGAGCGGTCGATTCTTGAGACAGCAAGCGGTGCATCTCCCATTTGTCATAAAACTCGCGTATAGGATCAAACACCGGAATGGCCATACGACGCCCTCCTTTCTGGTCGCAGTGTATGCGACAGCCGGCATGCTCGTATGGGCGAGGTCTGGACAATAATCGATCAGGATGTGAAAAAGTGACTGACAGCAACCGATTTCAGTGGATTTTTGTAGGGACCTACGGGCCCGAAAGTACAGAGGCGATTGAGGTTCTGCTTTTCGACGCTAGTGAAGGAACGCTTACGCGACAAAGTGGAATCTCGGGTATCGCGAACCCCTCCTTTCTTGCGGTGGCGTCACTCGGTCACCTTCTGTACGCGGTGAGCGAGACGGAACAAGGGGCAGTGGCAGCGTACCGGATTGATGCCACCACGGGGTCGCTCACCGTTTGCGATCGTCAAATGACAGCAGGTGGATCGCCTTGCTATGTCAGTCTCGATCCACATCGATCGTACTTGTCTGTTACCAACTACACAGGGGCGAACATCACCTGGTTGGCACTTTCTTCTGACGGTAAGTTCGCTCGACCGGGACAGATCACGACACACACTGGTCATAGCGTGCATCCTCGCCAAGCATCACCGCATCCGCACAGCGTCGTTCCCGATCCTTACAGCAACTTTCGCCTTGTCTGCGATCTAGGGCTTGATAAAGTGATCGTGTATCGCTTCGATGATACGGCCAAGGAATGGGTCTGGCATCACGAGGTGGAGACCAATGCGGGATCTGGCCCTCGTCACCTCGCCTTTCACCCGCATCTCGCCATAGTTTACGTCGCGCAAGAGCTCGATTCTACGGTAGCTGTGTACCATTTCGATCGCTTAGAAGGGCGACTGCAGTGGGTGCAGACGGTCAGTACGTTGCCGCAAACGTACACAGGAGAAAGTACTGCTGCTGATCTGCACGTGTCTTCGGACGGTAGATACCTTTATGCGTCCAATCGCGGACATGACAGTTTGGTGACTTTTGGCATCGATGATACTGGAGGCCTCGTCGTCCTGGCACACACAAACGCAGGAGGACGCACGCCACGCAACTTTCTACTTACACCAGATGGACGGCACATACTCGTAGCCAATCAGGACTCTGATTCGATCGTCGTGATGTGCCTCGATCACACGGGGATTCCGTCGCCCACGGGATACACATATACAGTAGCGCAACCAGTCTGTCTGCAGGCTTTACCTACAGAAAGGCAGTGAACTCGTATACAGATGCTTCCAACTGGTGATGATGAACATCATCATGAACGACGTGGAGGCATCAGCGTGCACGAGCGAGCATCCAATCCAAGGCCAAGCTGTCCCCAATCCGCTTGGCTCAATAGCGCAAGTCTCCCTGCCTTTCCTACCCTACAAGCGAATGTTGAAGTCGACGTAGTCATTGTCGGTGGCGGTATCACTGGTGTGACTGCAGCCTATCTGCTATCGCAAGCTGGCCAACGTGTCGCTCTGCTAGAGGCCAGTCGCGTTTTGCATGGTGCGACCGGACACACTACCGCCAAGGTCACAGCGCAGCACAACCTGATCTATGACGAGCTCATTCGCCATATGGGTGTACAGCAGGCGAAACGCTACTACGAGGCCAATGCGCAAGCCCTCTCTTTCATACGCAAGACCGTGAAAAAACACGCCATAGCGTGTCAATTTGAAGATCAGGATGCCTACGTTTATGCGGTCACAGACGAGGAAGCGAGAAAGCTCGATAAAGAGTGGCGCGCCTACCAAACTTTATCGATCGATGGAGATTTGGTGGGGGAGATTCCGTTCGCCTTACCGGTGAAGCAGGCGCTCGTCATGAAACGCCAAGCGCAGTTTCATCCCGTGCAGTATTTGCGGCGACTTGTGCAAGCCACCGTCGATTACGGGGGCCAGATCTATGAAGGTACGACTGCCACTGGGATTGAAGAAGCAGAGCAGCCTAGTGTCGTGACCAGCGACGGTTTTCGTGTCCGCGGTCGAAAAGTCCTTGCGTGTACACACTTTCCTTTTTACGACGGTGCAGGTTTCTATTTTTCACGGTTGCACGCAGAGCGAGGGTACATCATCGTGGGCAGGACCCAGAAGCCGTTTCCCGGTGGCATGTATATCAGTGCTGACAGTCCTTCGCGGTCCATGCGATCGATCACCATCGCTGGGGAGCCCCTCACGCTGATCAGCGGCGAAGCTCACAAGGCAGGCCAAGGTGAAGATACAGTGAAGCACTATGAAGCGCTCGAGGCGTTTGCCAAAGAGGTGCTTGGACTGACGGAAATCTTGTACCGCTGGTCTAATCAAGATCTGTTTACACTCGACAAAGTGCCATACATCGGACCACTTTCCAGTGGACATAAAGATGTACTCGTCGCAACCGGGTATATGAAGTGGGGAATGACAACAGGCACCGCAGCGGCTCGTATCCTGTGCGACCTGGTGCTCGAACGCGAAAATCCAGCGGCCGGACTCTTTGCACCGAGTCGCTTTTACGTCGATCCCAGTCTCAAGAACTTTCTTTCGCAAAACGTCAATGTCACGGCGCATTTGATCGAAGGTAAATTCGAAGCGCCCACGAGGCAAGTAGAGGACCTGTCCGATGACGAAGGCGCTGTCGTCAATTTTCACGGACGCCGTGCGGGGGCTTATCGAGATGCAGGTGGCCAACTGTTCGTGGTAGACACAACCTGTACGCATATGTATTGCGAAGTCAACTGGAATCATGGGGATCGCACGTGGGATTGTCCGTGTCATGGCTCGCGCTTCTCGTGTCGTGGAGAAGTTGTGGAGGGTCCTGCCAAAGAGCCGTTGGAGAGACTGTATTAGTTTCTTCATAAGAGTAAGGAGCCGTGCCCGATTCCGGTTCGGCTCCTAAATGAGTGGGAGGCTTGCCTAAGCGCCCATCTTGCCGCTCGACTTGTCTTCCTCATGCGCAAGTGTCCGTGCTTCGGCGCGTGCATTTCGTTTCACCTGCACCCTACAAAGCAAGATGCTGATTTCGTACAGCGCCATCATCGGCGTGGCGACACTCAGGTGAGAGATCAATTCTGGCGGACTGATCAAAGACGCTGCGATGACGATGATCAAGTACGCATTCTTACGCATCTTCGACAGGAAAGCAGGGCTGACCACTCCGATTTGTGTTAGAAACAACAGTGCAATCGGCATTTCAAAAATCAGGCCAAAAGGTAACGTTAGGTTTGTCAGAAAGGAAAAGTAATTTTCTGCGGTTATCACGATCTGAAACTGCAATGCAGCGAGCGTGAGCAAGAAATGGAGCAAAATCGGGAAAATCACAAAGTATGAAAAGAGCACGCCGCCCACAAACATCAGAGCGATAAAAGGCAGTAAAGATAGCGCCATACGGCTCTCTCGAGGCGATAAAGCGGGTTTTACAAATAGCCAGATTTGAAACAAGATAAAGGGTAATGAAATCCCGAACGCGGTCAGGCCTGCCAGCATGAAGTAAATTTGAATCACATCGCCTGGGCCTAGCACCGCCAGATGCACGTGACCGAGCGGGAGGGTAAGCACATGCAAAATGCGTGTGATAAAGGCAAGTGCTGCGGCAAAAGCGGCGACAAAGAAGATCAGGCTGTAAACCAGGCGTTTTCTCAGGTCAGTCAGATGTTCGACTACCGTCCACTCACTTTCCATGACCTTCACACCTTATCCGACGAAGTTTCTGCTGAAGCGATGCTTACACTTGCTGCCAACGTGTCAGAGGAAGCGGCAGAGGTAGCTGTATCACTGACAGGTACGACGATCGATGGTTCGTCATCGCCCATGATGCCTTTGGTGGCAGATTTGAATTCACGTAGCGTTTTGCCCATCGACTTACCGAGTTCAGGCAGTCGCTTCGGGCCAAATACGATGAGGGCAAAGAGAATAATCAGTATTACACCAGGCATTCCTATGTTCGATAGCATGTGGGTCGCTCCTTTTGTGAGTTAGGATAGAGCCGACACAGCAAAGATATCGGCTCCAGGATTTGTGAGTGCACTTAGTTGTTCGGATTGCGCACGCCTGCGACTGCGCTAAGGATCTGTTGATCAGTCGGCAGTGCATAAGGGCCATCTGTATTCGTACCTTTAGATAGGAAAGGCACGAGAGCCGTGGCCACACTGGCAACTGTCGAACCACTTGGTGGCGCTTGTTCGAGCGACAGATTGTTGGGCACGCTCTTGTTGAGAATGACCCGGCCAAGTACTCGGTGTTCGGCTTCGATGCCCATGATCTGTCCAGCGAGTACGGCAAGGTCGTTTCGTCCGTTTGTCGCAAACTGATAGATGCCAGCGAGGTACGCTTCGATGAACGCGGTTTCTAAAGCTTCGAGGACGGCGACGAATGTAGAGTCGTTGGCAAATGTGCCGCTCGGGAAGTAAAAATTCGGGTTGGTTCCAGCTACCGAGACGGCGCCTGCATTGGACAGCAGTGTTGCGTGGTAGTATTCTTCATCCAAGGCTGCGCGAACGTACGGCTGGTTGTCCTGATTATTTGTCATCGGCAGCGTACTACCGTTTTGCAAGGCAGTATAGTAAAACGTCGTGGCGAGTTGCTCTGCCGTCAATGCGTAGTTGATGATCTCTGTCGTGGATTCCCCGGTTGCTGCAAATGCCGGAACGACGCCCATGACGGGTTCCGCGAGTCCTCCAAGTGTTACAGCAGCGCCTACAATGCCTGCCTTTTTAAGAAATTCTCTGCGGTTGGTCGTGTTCGTTGCCACCCTCATCACCCCTGATCTGAAATGTGTTACGTTAGGTGATACGATGGGCATAAGCGTGTGGATCACTGTCTACGATATTTTTTTAATAAACGGTGACATGGTGCTTACGCACCACCGTCTACGGGGAAAATAAGCGGCTACGCCGTTATTTAGAGAAAGGTGGAGGAATGCTTGTGACAGACAGATCTTCGACTGAAGAAGTCGCGACTCTGGCCGGTGGCTGCTTTTGGTGTATGGTCAAACCGTTCGAGCAGTGGCCGGGCATTGTGAGCGTGGTGTCCGGGTATACAGGTGGGCATACCGTGAATCCGACGTATGAAGAGGTGTGTTCGGAAACGACTGGCCATTGCGAGGCGGTGCAGATTACCTTTAATCCGGCCCTTTTTCCCTATGAGAAATTGCTGGAGGTGTTTTGGCAGCAAATTGATCCGACAGATGCCGGAGGGCAATTTTACGATCGCGGTTCGTCTTATCGCACAGCCATTTTTTATCACAGTGAAGATCAGCGGGTCAAAGCCGAGGCTTCCAAGGCGGCGCTTGCTGCGAGTGGACGCTTTGACAAGCCCATTGTGACAGAGATCGTGCCGTCTGCTCCGTTTTATGCGGCTGAAACGTATCATCAGGAGTACCACAAGAAAAATCCGCTACACTATCAGCAGTACCGCCGCGGCTCGGGTCGCGAAACATTTATTCAAAAACACTGGTAACGGGAGGTCTTCTCATTTGATCTTTTCGATGCCGTGGACATGACCAAACACACGGTCGAGAATCTCTCTGACCGTGACTAGCGTTCTCTCATGAATGGAATTTGACTCCCAATCTAACTGTGGCGCCATTCTTTCCCCCCCCATTTGCCTGCGTATGCAAGGTCGGTTGGGGGGCAGGGCTCCTGACTCAGTGAAAATGCGGCAACCAGCCTCCGTGTGCCTCGATCAAGTCGTCGCAAAGCCCTGTGATCTCCTCGGGCGTCAGTTCGGCGCTGGTATAAGGATCGAGATAGGCAGATTGGTGATGAGGCCCGTGTTCATCACGTTCCCATGACCTTACACCTTATCTGACGAAGTCTCGGCTGAAGCTATGCTTACACTTGCTGCCAACGTGTCAGAGGAAGCGGCAGAGGTAGCTGTATCACTGACAGGTACGACGATCGATGGTTCGTCATCGCCCATGATGCCTTTGGTGGCAGATTTGAATTCACGTAGCGTTTTGCCCATTGACTTGCCGAGTTCAGGCAGTCGCTTCGGGCCAAATACGATGAGGGCAAAGAGAATAATCAGTATTACACCAGGCATTCCTATGTTCGATAGCATGTGAGTCGCTCCTTTTGTGAGTTAGGCTGGAGCCGACACAGCAAAGATATCGGCTCCAGGATTTGTGAATGCACTTAGTTGTTCGGAGTGCGCACGCCTGCGACTGCGCTAACGATCTGTTGATCAGTCGGCAGTGCATAAGGGCCATCTGTATGCTTACCTTTAGATAGGAAAGGCACGAGAGCCTTGGCCACACTGGCAACTGTCGAACCACTCGGGGGCGCTTGTTCGAGCGATAGATTGTTGGGCACGCTCTTGTTGAGAATGACCCGGCCGAGTACTCGGTGTTCGGCTTCGATGCCCATGATCTGTCCAGCGAGTACGGCAAGGTCGTTTCGTCCGTTTGTCGCAAACTGATAGATGCCAGCCAGGTACGCTTCGATGAACGCGGTCTCTAAAGCTTCGAGGACGGCGACGAATGTAGAGTCGTTGGCAAATGTGCCGTTCGGGAAGTAAAACTTCGGGTGGATTCCAGCTACCGAGACGGCGCCTGCATTGGAGAGCAGTGTTGCGTGGTAGAATTCTTCATCCAAGGCTGCGCGAATGTACGGCTGGTTGTCCTGATTATTCGTCATCGGTAGCGTCCTACCGTGGTGCAAGGCAGTATAGTAAAACGTCGTGGCGAGTTGCTCTGCCGTCAATGCGTAGTTGATGATCTCCGTCGTGGGTTCCCCGGTTGCCGCAAATGCCGGAACGACGCCCATGACGGGTTCTGCGAGTCCTCCGAGTGTTACAGCAGCGCCTACAATGCCTGCCTTTTTAAGAAATTCTCTGCGGTTGGTCGTGTTCGTCGCCACCCTCATCACTCCTGATCTGAAATGTGTTACGTTAGGTCATACGATGGGCATGAGCGTGTGGATCACTGTCTACGACATTTTTTCGCTCTGTTCCGATGAAATGTTGTTTTCTAAGCAGGGGATACCGCGTTTTTAGGTATCCCCTTTTTGCTGGGCTCACGCGGTTTGTGGTGCCGGGAGGGAGAAGGTTGAGACCTTGCGCAAGGTCCCGGAAAGAAAAACTTTTCGCATAGACGGTCACAAACGTGGGGAAGCAGCCGAACGTCTTAGGTGTCTCACCAATCCACACGGTTGAAAGGGGAAAACGTTGTATGAAACGTCATATGATTCGTACTGCAGGAGCTCTCGCCGCCTTGACACTGGTTCTTGCTGCACCGGTTGCAGCCATGGCTGACACGACCACAGGTACGCAGGCCAATACGTCTGCCAGCGCCTCTTCGTCGGCTCAAACGGACAGTTGGCTCGGACTGATTTCAAGGACGAACAACTCGGTCAACACTGCCGAAGTGTCGAACGTCTGGTCGAATGATCAGATGAACACCGGGGGTATGGTCAACACTTATGGACAGACGAATGAGAATCTCTCTTTGGGACTCGGCGCAAGCGCACAAGGCTACACCAACACACAAGGCGGTACATGGAATAACGCCGATACTTGGCAGACGGGATCTGACTACGGCTTAATGTCAGGATTGATGACCAATTTGTCGCTTGGGCTGGGACTTGGTCTTGGTACCAGCGTGAATGGGAATAGCTCATCTAATGCCTCGTCAGGAAGCTCTACCCAAGCAAACGCCAATGTGGGCGCGAACCTCGGAATCAATCTCGGCATTTTACTGGGTTAATCGCCACAACCGGAGAGCTCAGAGCATCTGTATAGATGCTCTGAGCCTGATTTTCATAGCGACAGAAAGGGGAGGGTGATCACATGAAAAAGTGGCAAGCATTTTTAGGAGCTGCGGCCATTTCCGCACTGGGGTTGCAAGGATTTCTAGGGAGCGTTCCAGCGCATGCGGCACAGCTACACAAGCCGCCTTCAGCGCAAAGTCAAGCGGTTGCCAGCATTGCTCGTATGCTTCGCAGCAACGCGGACGTCTCTTATCGACGGCCGGAGACCATAACCGCTCCGATGCGGGATGTAGCGGGGCCTGCTGCTATCACGCAGTCGGCGATCGATCGTTTTAACTTGCGCAATAAGGTGACAACGCAACTCGTACACCTTCAGATCGACTCGGTTCCCGTCTGGCACAACGCAGATGACTACATGATTTACGCCAACTTGACGTACAATGAGCGCCTTGCCAAAACCCACCGCTTACTTCGTGATGTACGTTGGGACTATCTGTTTGTCACTCGCAAAGAACCAAGTGCCGGCTTTCGCGTAACGGATGTGATGCCGGTCACGGTCATTCGCTACCAATCCATGGATCCACGTTTTGACTATGCGCCAGTCGTCGACTACCCAAGTATGTCCAGCGCATTTCGCGGGGCATTGATCCAGTCGCAAAAGCAGGCCCACTATGCATCGTCGCGGCTGACCCTGACGATGTTCGGGTATGACAATGTTCGTGCCCATCATGCGTTGCAGGTGTTTTTATTTGCGCACAATGGACTGTCCGTGCCTCTTTATGCAGTTTCCGGTCAACTGACAGCGAGATTGCACGGTGTGCGTTTGTTTCGCGGTGACTTCACGCTATCGGAGAAATCGTTCGGCATTTTGTTTCCTGGTCAGACACGGTTCACAGTCGTGACCTTGCCCGAGAGCGACATCGCCCATATGAAAGATTTGCAAGCTTATAGCCTTGCTACGACATTTTCTACACAGTTTACTTATCGCCCACTGTAAGGCAGTCCTCTCAGTTGCGCGGGCTCCCTCGGCGAGTGGTACGCTTCTTGCCGGTGGGCCTTGTGCGGCGGCTCACGGCGGTCGCAGGGCGGTCTTTGAGTGCCAGGTCAACCAGTTGTCGCAGATTGCGCAGCTCCGCTTCGAGCTCTTCGGCACTGGCGTCACAAATGCGTTTCTCGACTTTCGGATAGAGAAGCTGTATGCCTTGCGTGACTACGACCTTTTCGATGCCGTGGACATGACCGAAAACACGGTCTAGAATCTGTCTGACCGCGACGAGCGTTCGCTCATGAATGGAATTTGACTCCCAATCTGACTGTGGCGCCATCTTCTTCCCCCCAACTGCCAGCGTATGCGAGAGCAGATGGGGGGTGTGCCGGGCTCCTGACTCAGTGAAAACGCGGCAACCAATCGCCGTGTGCCTCGATCAGGTCGTCGCAAAGCGCCGTGATCTCATCGAGCGTCAACTCTGCGCTGGTATGCGGATCGAGATAGGCGGCGTGGTAGATGTGCTCGCGCTTGCCTGTAAAAGCCGCCTCGAGCGTGAGTAACTGCGTGTTGATGTTGGTGCGATCGAGGGCCGCTAACTGCGGAGGCAGTGCCCCTACATAACAGGGGTGGATGCCCGTGCGATCGACCATGCACGGCACCTCTACACAAGCCTCTGTCGGCAGATTCGTGATCAGACCTGTATTCATCACGTTCCCAGCGATGCTAAACGGTTGCCCAGTCTCCATCGCTTCAAAGATATAGGATGCATACTCGTGAGAGCGATGATGCTCAATCTGGCGGCTATGCACGACTTCGTCACGCATCTGTTCCCAGCCTTCGATCTGTCGCACACAGCGGCGAAGGTACTCGTCGATGGGAATGTTGAAGCGCTCAATCAATTCCGGATGAGTCGATTTGATGAAATATGGAAGGTACTCGGCATTGTGCTCAGAAGACTCCGTCACGTAGTAACCGAATCGATTCAACATCTCAAGTCGTACCATATCGCCGTGCTTTTCCTGCTGTAAAAGCGCCGCGCGGCGCTTGATTTCTGGATAGAGATCTTCTCCATCACGGGTTACTTCAAGCAACCAGGCCATATGATTGATCCCCGCGATCTTCCACTGTATGTCCGTCGCATCCATTTCCAACTGTTTAAATAAGTGTGGTACGCACGCCTGAACACTGTGGCATAGGCCTACAGTTTTGACGCCTTCGCGGATGAGCGTTGCCGTGAGTACGGCCATGGGATTGGTATAGTTGAGAAACCATGCGTCCGGGCAGACTTCGCGGATGTCTGCGGCGAATGCTCGAATCACCGGGATCGTGCGCAAAGCGCGAAACAAGCCGCCGATGCCGATTGTGTCTGCGATCGTCTGTTTCAAACCGTATTTTTTGGGGATCTCAAAGTCCGTGATCGTACAAGGGTCGTAGCCGCCGACTTGAATCGCGTTGACAATGTAGCGGGCGCCGCGCAGTGCCTCTTTGCGATCCGTATAGGCGTGAATGGTCACGGTACTGCCAACGCTTTCTTTAAGATTGGTCAGCATCAGGTACGACTCTTGCAGACGCTTCTCATCGATGTCGTACAAGGCAAATTCAAATGTCTGCAGGCTTGGGGTCAGCATGCAGTCTCCCAACACATTTTTTGCAAATACGGTACTACCCGCACCTAAAAAGGTAATTTTCTTCATGAACGGCGCCTCCTTGGTCTCTCGGACGTCACGACATGACCGTCTATCCTTTCCTAGCGTAGCGTCCGAGTCTATTGCACACAAGGGTAAATTTCGCAGTGCATAGGTAAAAAGTTGCCGTGAGATAGATTGAAGGATTTTACGCAAATCAGTGCTACAATGGGGGCGAGATCATTGCTAGGGTAAAATCATGCTGGTGCATGAAAGGTGGTGTACGCGACGGCCGATCGTTCGATCACACAGTTTCACTTCTTGGCAGAAGGAGCGCGCGATTTGCCGGCTGTACTACTTGCCGGTCATGAATGGCGCACCGCACAAGACCGCTATGACTGGGATTGTCGAAGGCGCGAAGACTCTCATCTCATTTTTCAGTACACCGTGTCTGGTTGTGGGGAACTTGAGGTGGGAGGGCAATGGGTTTCTTTGCCTGCGGGCACGGCCTTTCTGATCGAAGTGCCTGGGCCTTTTCATTATCGTTTGCCTGCAATGAGCGCGCATTGGGAACTGCAGTTCGTATCTCTGTCCCAAGCCTGTCTCCCATGGTGGGTCCATATTGTCACAGGACTTGGACGTACGATCGAGCTTACGCCGGAACACGATCTGGTGCAACAGCTCCAAAACCTCAGTTCGATGTCCCAGCAGGGTAAGGTAGATGCCTTTGCCAACTCGGCTCGGGCGTATGCCTTTTTGATGGGACTGTATAGGCATCTACATGCCCTACCAAGCGCTAGCCATCTCCCCCTACCGGTGCAAAAGGCGCTTGCGTGTATCGAACGCGATGCCCATTGTCCGATCGGACTCGACGACATTGCGCTCGCGGCAGGGGTATCCAAGTTTCATCTTATTCGCCTGTTTCGGCAGCACGTAGGCGATTCCCCAACGCGCAGACTCACGAAAGAGAGAATCTCCAGTGCCGCGCGCATGCTTGTGGAGACGACCTTGACAGTCGAACAGATCGCTGAGCAGTGCGGCTTTCAAAGCGGTAACTACTTCGCGAAAGCGTTTCGCAAATGGATGAACACGTCTCCGTCTGAATTTCGGCGAGAATCAGGTATTCGGGGTGTCAATCGCCTGGAGATCACCTAGCGGCTCGCTGCGGCGGCTCGCTTTAGGTAGCGATTGGGAATCGTACATGTATGGAGGTACCGCCCGCACCTGTATCTAGGTGGATCGTGGCATAGTGGTTACGAGCAATGGCGTAGCAGACAGCCAGGCCAAGCCCAGTTCCGTTTTCTTTCGTCGTCACGAATGGTGTGCCAAGCTTCTCCATCACGTGATCTGGGATCCCACCCCCGCTGTCCTGTATCAGCAATCTGACATGGTCACCTTCTGCATATGTGCCGATAGTGACCGTGCCGCCTTCGCTCATCGCCTCGAGCCCATTGCGAAGAAAGTTTAGTAACATCTGACGGATCTGTCCGCTGTCGAGCAGGAGATCTGGAACCGGACTCAGACTCAGTTGCACTTGCTTGTTGCCGATGGTGGCGTCTGCCTGAACAAGCGGGTAGAGGCTCTCGATCAATTCGTTGATATTTTGGTGCTTCGGGTTAAATATGGACTGCTTGGCCAACGAAAGATACTCTGTAATGATCGCGTTGGCACGGTCGATCTCAGAAATCATAATGCGGTAGTGTGCTTTGCTACGGTCATCTGCACGCTGTTCCATCAGTTGCAAGAGTCCACGAACGGTCGTCAGTGGATTGCGGACTTCGTGTCCGATGCCTGCAGCCATTTCTCCGACGAGATTGAGCTTGTCGAGACGCATCATCTCAGTGGCAAATTGTGCTTCTTGGCGTGCAATCGACTCGAGGTGGGCTGCCGCTTCGCGTTCGCGCGCAGCCAGTGCAGCGTTCAGTTGGGCGCGATCGAGTGAGCGCGCAATCTGCTCGGCGATCATGCGCACAAGATAGATCTGCTCTCCTGTCAATGTAGGCTTGGTCCGCGATCCGAAAGCGACCGTACCAATGAGCTGACCGTGCGCCAATAAGGGTTCACAAATCAAGGACTGCAACCCTAGTGCATGAAGGTGGGTAAGCGGGTCTGGTGTAGAGACTAGCATGTGTTCTGCTATGTGCTCAGTACGCTCTTTCGCGACGACACCAGCGACTTGCGCGCCTAGAGGTACCCACGTAAAAGTGTCATCCTCGGCGATGGCTGTCAAGCCGTGCGCGTCCATGAGACGCAAGTGTCCGGTTTCCTCATGGAAAATGCGTGTGACCGCGACATCGAACCCGAGTTGCTCCGCGAGTGTGCCGATAAAGCGGCCGAACTGCCCGGCGTGAACAATGCTGCTTGTGACTTGCTGCGCGGCGTCGATCAGGAAAGCAAAATGATTATAGTTTTCATCGATAAGTTCTTTTATATGATCGTGTTGGCTCACATCGTGTAGGAGAATCGCTAGACCACCTGAAAACATATAAAGGTGCGTATGCCACCAGGTGCCATGTCCGACTTTGGCTCGAAAGGAGACTGCGGCACCACATTGCAAAGCGCGTTCTACGTTTTGACGAAAAAGCGGCTCGACCGACTCCGGTACCATTTCCCAAAAAGACTTGCCTGACAATGCAATCGATCGCAACCCGAGGAATGTCTCGCAGGCCGGGTTAGCGTAACGGATTCGCCAGTCTAGATCGAGCGCAATAAAGCCATCCGTCAGCTGTTCGAGTAACACGTCTGCGGACCAGTTGAATTGCAAATGATTGTCCATAATTTCCCACCAGTTCTAGAGTCCATTCGTCGATGTCGATAACTACGGCAAAATACCGTCTTCTATCATAGCGCATTTTGGACATTTATGAAACCGACAGACGATTTTCTGGTACAATCGTAGGAAGTCAAAGTTCACCACAGGAGGGTGTGTCCATATGTTACGAGGTCTCACACGGGCTGGTCTGGGCAATGGTCTGGAGGTAGAAGCATTCGCGAAACTCGCTGGTGCGTACCGATTTGAAGCGATAGACGTAGGTGGATCCGAAATCTCCACGCTGTTTGCAACATACGGGGTAGAAGGCAGCAAGGAATTCCTCGCTGCGCAAGGGGTGGTGGTCGGATCGATCGGTCTGCCCGTCGAGTGGCGCACCGACGAGGAGACTTTTCGCAGCGGCTTGCGCCAACTCGCGGCCGATGCGGAAGCGGCAGCACAGGTGGGCTGTACTGCTTGTTGCACCTATGTCTTGCCTTCGACAGACTACAATGCAGCGCACTTCATGGCGCTGGCGACGAGTCGGCTCCGTGCCTGTGCTCAGATTCTTGGCGCGTATGGCCTGCATTTGGGGTTGGAATTTGTCGGACCTCATCACTTGCGCACGCGTTGGGCGAATCCGTTTATCTGGGACATGAGTAGCACGCTTGATTGGATCGATGCGATCGGGGAAAGCAACGTCGGCCTTTTGCTCGACGCGTACCACTGGTATACGACCTCAGGCACAGTGTCGGACATTGAAAAACTCACTGCTTCTCAGATCGTTCATGTGCACATCAATGACGCACCGGAACTTCCCGTCGAACAGGTTTTGGACAACGACCGTCTTTATCCAGGCGAAGGCGTCATTGATCTCGGGGGCTTCCTAGGCGCACTGAAAAAGATCGGATATCAAGGGGCGGTTGCGCAAGAGGTGCTGACGCCTGTTGCGCCCACTGAATCGCCGGAAGCGCTGTGTAAAAAGTCAGCTGAACTGTACGACCGACTATTTCCCGCGACTGGCGCATAAGCGTCCATTTCGCTGGCAAAAAGGACCTCGCGCTCCTCACGAGGTCCTTTTTGTTATACAATGAACCGGAATAACGAAACGGGGGATCTACATGGAGATTCGTACACTAGGACGGACAGGGTTACAGGTAAGCGAGCTTTGCTTAGGGACGATGACATTTGGCAATCAGGCGGATACGCGCACAGCGCATGCGATTTTGGATAAAGCGCTAGACAACGGCGTCTTTTTTATCGACACAGCGGACGTCTATCCACTTGGCGGCGGGACGCAAAAGGCAGGGACGACTGAGTCGATCATCGGGCAGTGGCTGGAAGGGAAACGCGAGCGCGTCGTGCTCGCCACCAAATGCTTTGGACAGATGGAAGACGGACCGAACGCAGGGGGTCTCAGTCGCAAGCATATCATGAAAGCGGTAGAAGACAGCTTGCGAAGACTTCGCACGGATTACATCGACCTTTATCAGGCGCATCAGTTTGACACGGTGACGCCTGTGGAAGAGACACTGCGCGCGATGGATGATTTGGTGCGGCAAGGCAAGGTGCGTTACATTGGTGTATCCAACTGGCGCGCTTGGCAACTGGAGAAAGCGCTCGGTATTGCCCAGACTGAACATCTGACGCGGCTGCAAAGTGTGCAACCCCGATATAATTTGTTGTTTCGGATGATTGAAGATGAATTGATTCCAGCTTGCCTGGATGAAGGAGTCGGGATTCTCTCTTATAATCCACTCGCAGGCGGGATGCTAACAGGACGCTACACGCCGGGGCAAGAGGTGCAAGCAGGCACCCGGTTCGCCCTATCGCAGGCAGGAGCACTTTATCAGCAGCGGTACTGGCAGGAAGCGACGTTCGCCGCCATCGAGCGCTACCGCGAGTGGTGCCGTAAGCAAGACCTGGATATGGCAACGACGGCCGTGCGCTGGGTGACCCAGCAACCCGGTATCACGTCGGCGATTATCGGTGCCAGCCGCCCAGAGCAATTGTCGGCGAGTTTGGCGGCAGCGCAGATACCCCGATTATCAGAGGGACAACTAATGGAGTTGAACGAACTTTGGTTTTCACTACCGAGAAGGCGAGAGGACCGCTGAGTCCACGCGCGCTGGTTCAACGAATCATCCGCTTGGCATTGCCGTCGATCGGTACTTTTTCGTCGATGACGTTGACCGGGATGCTGACACTGATCATTGTCGGTCATCTCGGTGCCAAGGCGATTGCCGTTGTCGGCATCAGCAATATCTTGCTTTACAATACCTGGGCGCTGTTTGCTGGAGTCAACGAGACGATCAACTATCTCGTGTCGCAAAATTACGGCGAAGGCCTTATGGACGACGGCAATCAGCGTATGCAAATTGCGCTACTGCTATCTGTGCTGCTCGATGTGTTATGGATAGTCGCTAGTCTGACGCTGCCGAGGGATATATTGCAGTGGCTGGGTGCGAGTCATACACTTGTGCAGGCAGGGACCGAATATTTGCGGATTCGTATGCTGACTTTCGCTTTTTCCATGTTCACCAATGTTTTTTTCGCCTACATGCGTGCGGTGGGCGATACGAAGACCCCTCTTTATATCTCGATTGTCACCAATGTATTGTTGATTATCCTCACAGAAGTGCTCACGTACGGGGTGTTTGGTTGGAAAGGGTTTGGCTTGACGGGGGCTGCCTGGAGCATGATGTGCACCGAAGGACTCGGCGTGACGCTGTCTACGTTCGTGTATTATGGGCCTTACGCCAAGCGTTACGCGACCCGTGTCTGGCATCAGATGCACTTTGCGCAGGTGCGTTTGCTGGTTAAAGAGAGTGTCAAGCTCAGCGTCATGGAGATGTCGATGAGTATCGGCATGTTAGTGTTTACTGCTTGTGTGACGAGACTCGGCACTACAGCAGTGGCAGCCAACGAAATCGCTTTGAATATTCTGTCCCTGGGGTTTATGCCCGCCAACGGTTTTGGGGCGGCAGCCACGATCTGTGTGGGTCAAGACCTCGGTGCTGGACAACCGCTTGCGGCCCGCCGCGTGGGCATGTATACGGTTGGGATGGGACTTATCTTTATGGCGCTGTTTTCGATTTTTCTCTGGCTCTTCGCGCATGACGTGGCCCGCATCTATACCTCGGATGTGGCCGTCTCCGCACTGGCTGTTTCGCTCATTCACATCGCGTCGTTTATCCAGCTGTTTGACGGGGCCGGGATCATCTTGGCAGGCGGTTTGCGCGGCGTAGGGGATACGACCTTCCTATTTCGCATGGCGCTGATCTTAAACTGGGTGATCTTCATGCCGTTGACGCTTTGGCTGACACTCGGCACCAAGCTCGGGCAGGCAGGGGCGTGGATCGCATTTTGCACGCTGATCGTGCTGATCGGTGTCACGAACGGCTGGCGCTACTTGCGCATGGATTGGCGCGGATTGACCTCGCAATCAGCGCGGATGGAGATGGCTCAGGGTGCGTGGAACGCTGGCAGCTTGCCTGAAGAGGGCTGACGCACCGGACTGACATAACAAACAGGCGGCGGAGCATGTGCTCACGCCGCCTGTTTGTTATACAGATAGGGAAAGCAACGCGTCAGTCGTTGACGATGTCGTCAAGTACGCTGCGATCGAGACGTTTGACGACTTCTGCCAAGAGCTGTACACCGTGATCGAAATCATCTTGGTGATAGATCGCTGCGTGGCTATGAATGTAACGCGTTGTACAGCCGATAGCGAGAGAGGGGACACCGCTACCGAAGGTCTGAAAGCGTCCGGCGTCAGTACCGCCGCCTGCGATCGACTCTACTTGTAGGGGAATGTGAGCGTCTGCAGCCGTATCCATGACAAAGTCGCGAAAACGCGGATTCGGAATCATGGAGCCGTCGTAAATGAGAACGATAGGTCCTTTTCCGAGTTTGGACATCGCTTCATTGGTCTTGACGCCAGGCGTGTCTCCTGCAATCCCGACATCGAGCGCGATGGCGATGTCTGGTTTGACGTGGTGTACGAGCGTTTGAGCGCCGCGTAGGCCGACTTCCTCCTGGGTCGTGGCACCGGCAAAAAGCGTGTTCGGATGAGCTTGTCCTTGGAGTGCTCGCAACAGTTCAACCGCTGTGGCACAACCTAAGCGATTGTCGAGCGCTTTGCCCATGAACACGCGATCATTCCCGAGTTGCACGAAAGGGCTCCATGGTGTAATCGGGTCACCAGGACGAATGCCAAGCGCTTCTGCTTCCGCCTTGTCAGTCACGCCGATGTCAATGTACATCTCTTGAATTTTAACCACCTTGTTGCGCTCATCTGCGTCGAGCAGATGCGGTGGTTTCGAGCCGATCACGCCAAGGACCTCGCCTTTTCGCGTTGTGATAATCATGCGTTGCGCAAGCATCACCTGCGCCCACCAACCGCCTAAGGTCTGAAACTTGATGAAGCCTTCGTCCGTTATGTATTTGACCATCATGCCGATCTCGTCAAGGTGGCCCGAGATCAACACCTTTGGCCCTGACGCGTCACCTGTCTTGCGTCCGACGATGCCACCGAAGTGATCGCGCAACAACTCTTCGGATACAGGTTCGAGATAGGTTTGATACAATTTGCGGACGTTTTGTTCAAAGCCTGAGACGCCGTGCGCCTCTGTAAGCGCTTTGATCATGTCCATGCGCTGTGAAGCCGATGATGTCATATGAATGCCTCCCTGTCGCTGATCGGGTAGCGGTCAGCTAAACCGTTTCTTTCAGGATCAATCATAGCACATGTGTCCGTTGTCAGGAAGGCTCGCTGTACGCCGCATGTCGACTTCGATCCAATGAGAGACAGGAGCCGCGCCGATCGTATCTGCCTCGCCATAAGCTGATCAGACGGGACGTTGCGTAAAGGTATAGCGGCAGTCATGGAGAGGGTGAGCGATCGTGATCGGTGACCTAGTGAAACGGTGGTTGATGCCTGCAGACGAACAGACGGAGGAAGCGGAGCCACGATCGTCAGAGGCGCAAGAGCAACCGGAGGCTACAGTGCATGACGGACAAGGATTGCCTGGCGCAGAGCAGGCGCCTTGGGGGATGCGCAAGCAGGAGGCGGAACCCGAGAAGCCACCAAAACGGTCTCTCTTTTCGATGTTGCGCAATCGCGGCATGAAGCGCCCCACACAGCGCGCGCCGGGCAATGATGGGATGTCTAGGCCGATGGGGCCAATGCCGATGCATAGAGGACCGGGCGGTATGGGGACAGGTGGTCCTGGTCAGAGAGTCCCTGGGCAAATGGCGCAGGGCGAGTGGGGCCCTTCTGGACCGCGACCGACACATGGCTTTGGGCAAGGGCAGATGGGTGCTCGGCCGATGGAGCATCCGACTGCGATGGGCCCCGGCCGGATGGCGAGACCGCCGCAGTATGGCGGTGACATGATGGTTCAGCGTAGGCCACAATCTCCCCTGGGTTATCCGCCAGCGAGCCAAAACACGTGGAACCGGGCGCCAGGTCCGATCAGACCGCAGGCTGGCCGGCAGATGTGGGCGTATCAGCCACCTGGGCGGACACTTGGCGCTGGTGTACGCGGTGGACGCCCCACTTTGCGCCCGCAGCCGGGGCGCCGGCCGCCACTAGGTCCGCCGTGGCAGTAGAAGAGCTGCGGCGGGACGATAGACAGCAGACGACTAGAGGCGGCCGAGCGCACTTCGCGCAGCCAGGATGTAGCGGGCTGTGTCGAGCGGGTTCACGCCATAACGCTCGCGGCTTGCCGTGACAGACGCGGGCGCAAGACGGTATTCTAGAAAACGCGTGGCCAACACCCCGCGTCCGCCTGTCAGCGCACCGATTTGTAGCGGATAATCGAGTGAAGTGGCAAGCGGTATCGTGCCTTCGACAATCAACTTTCCACGGACCACGGTTGGACTGTCATACTCCGCACGCATCTGAGCGAGGTCGCTGAGCACTCGTCCGCCGTTCACTTCAGGCACGCTGACGCGAAACTGTAAGATCGGTTCCAGCAATTGCGTGCCGGCTGCGCGCAGCCCGTCCATGATAGCCATCGGTGTCGCGACGACGAAGTCCAGCGGGTGGGTATGCCAGACGTGATGTTCTCCTTCGACCAGCGTCACGGCAAGATCGGTCACTGCGAAGCCGAACATCCCTTGTGCGAGCGCTTCTGGCACCCGTCGCTGCACCTCATTTTGGTAACTTGACAGCAGGTTTTCCGCGCGTACCTCTGAACGATATACAAGCCCGCTGCCGCGCGGACCAGGCTCGATCAAGAAACGTAAAATGGCCCAGCAAGGCTTGGGCATGGTGTATGCGACGTAGCCATAGGCGGTCGAGACTGGTGTCTCCTGATAAATGACGGCAGGTGGACTAAACGTGACAGTAATCCCGAAACGCTCCTCAATCAGCTGCTTGTATACCTCGAGTTGAATGACTCCCATGACTTTCATGTGCAATTCGCGTACATCAGGCCGCCACTCCACCGACAGGGCCGGGTCTTCCGCATCCAGTTCCTGCATAGCCTCCGACAAACGATGGTAATCACTATCATTGACCGGCCGTACCTGTGTGGTCAACAAGGCTACGGATAGCGCATAGGGATTCATATGCTGACTCGGTACACCGAGAACGTCGCCAATGCGTGACCGCTGAAGACCGTACAAGGCGCCTACATCGCCCGCTTCCAAGTAGCCAGTGTCCGTGTGCGTCTCAGCGTCGATGCGCCTGATTTGTGTTACTTTCTCTTCGATTGCTTGCGTCGAATTATATAAGGTATCACGGTTACGCAAATGCCCACTAAAGAGACGCACATAAGCCACGCGGCCGTTTGCTCGATCGCGCTCGATCTTGAAAATAGTGCCAGACAACGGTGCATCCCCAACCTGTTCCGCTGGCACAGTGGCCGCAGCCCACTGCGTTAGGGCGGTCAATAGTTCTGCGATCCCGATTCCGCGTAACGATGCGCCAAAAAATAGAGGAAAGGCTTGTCCGTTTTTGGTGTGACGCCACAGCGTTTGTGTGAGACGAAGCAGGGAAGGGGTATCTCCATTTACATAGGTTTCCATGAGCTCGTCGTCGGTGTCGGCAAGAAGGATGTGCAGGTCATGACGTAGTTGCGGTATGGAAAGTGCGTACTCGGGTGACACGAGTTGCTCCGCAGTTTCCTCACACAGGATGCTCGTCACTTGTGTAAATGCAGGTCCAAAGGCGTCGACGGTTTGCGTAGGCACAATGCCTTCATGCAAAGTTTGTCTTAAGTCGCGTAGCAGCTCGTCGATCTCGATACCTTCGCGGTCGACTTTATTGACATAAACGAAGGTGGGAAGGCCCAGCGCGCGCAATGCTTGCCAAATGGTTTCCGTGTGCGCTTGTACGCCTTCGACAGCCGAGATGACCAGGATGGCCGCGTCTAATACTTGCAAAGAGCGCTCGACTTCGGCGCTGAAATCGACGTGTCCTGGCGTGTCGATCAGATTGATGTCGCACGCTCCCCAACTGAGGCGAGTAACGGCTGCGCGCACGGAAATGCCGCGCGTACGCTCTACGCTTAACCAATCGGTGTGTGCGGTGCCTTCATCGACGCGCCCGAGGGTGCGGATGCGTCCGCTCTGGTATAACATTTGTTCGGTGGTGGTCGTTTTACCCGCGTCGACATGGGCGACGAGACCGACGTTGATCAGATGTCTCATGTGCAGCCTGTCCTTCTCATGGTATGCTTTTGTATCAGCTTGTTGTTCCAGCTGACAGTGGCGCGAGAGCGCCATGCTACTTTCATATTATCACGTGAGGAGCACAGTCAGGCATGGATGCGACTTACAGTTTACCTGAGCCAGATTTCGCGAGCCACATCGCGCAGGCACTACAATTGCCTTTGCATAAAGTGCAAGCGGCTATGCGGTTACTTGAAGAAGGTAATACGATCCCTTTTATTGCACGCTATCGCAAAGAGATGACAGGGGAACTCGATGAGAATGAACTGCGTGCGATTGCCGGACAAAGCGAAACCAGAAAGGCTCTGCACGCCCGTAAGATAGATGTCTTGCGGCTGCTTCACGAACAAGGCGTACTCACCCAGTCACCGCAGGGGGAGAGCTTACGGAGTGCGATTGGCCACGCGCAGACGATGGCGGAAGTCGATGACTTGTACAGACCCTATCGTCCCAAGCGAAAGACGCGTGCCTCGGTGGCTCGCGAGCGCGGGCTCGCTCCACTGTCCACTATACTTCGTGCCTTGGCGGCGCAAGACGCAGACGAGGGTCGGTTGATCGCCGCGGCGGCACCCTTCGTGGCGCCAGAGCGCGACGTGCCAGATGCAGACGCGGCGCTGCAAGGAGCCGCTGACGTGATTGCCGAGGAAGTTGCGGACGATGCGGATATTCGCAAATGGGTGCGGGCGCTGACATGGCGCAAAGGCACGCTTACGAGTATAGCCACATCCGCTGAGACAGACAGCGTCTACGCGCTTTACTACGCTTACGAAGAAAGCTTGTCGCGCGTGGTGCCACACCGCATCTTGGCAATCAACCGCGGAGAGCGCGACGAGTACCTGCGTGTGAGCGTTAAAGCGCCGCAGGAGGACATTTTGGCGCGTTTAGTGCGCGATCAAGTACTACGCGACGGTAAGGGGAAAAGCGACCTGTCCACACCAGACGTGGGCGGTGCACAAGACGGCGCACGCAAACGTCTCGAAGCAGCCGTGGTTGATGGCTATCGTCGCCTTATTGCACCGGCCATGGAACGCGAGATTCGCGCAGAGCTCACTGTGAAGGCGGAAGAACAGGCAATTCGCATTTTTGGGGAAAATTTACGTCAGTTACTCTTGCAGCCTCCGCTTCCTGGCAAGACAGTGCTCGGCGTGGATCCGGGCTTTCGCACAGGCTGTAAGCTGGCAGTGGTGGATGACACTGGTCGACTACTGTGCGTCTCTGTGATCTACCCGACGCCGCCGCGCAGCCAGGTGGAGGCGGCGAAGCGAGAGGTGTTGCGCTTGTTTACGGCCTACGGCGTGAACTTGATCGCCATTGGTAACGGAACAGCATCGCGAGAAACAGAAACATTCATGGTGGAATGTGCTAAGGCGTATAGGGATCAGTCAGGCGCCGTCATCCCTTACGTCATGGTCTCAGAGGCAGGCGCAAGCGTGTACAGTGCCTCTGTGCTCGCGGGTGAAGAGTTTCCGACACTCGATGTGTCTGAACGCAGTGCCGTGTCGATTGCGCGCAGGCTTCAAGATCCGTTGGCCGAATTGGTCAAGATTGATCCGAAGTCGATCGGGGTTGGGCAGTATCAGCACGATGTATCGCAAAAACGGCTTGATGAGCAACTGACGACGGTGGTCGAAAGTGCCGTGAACCAGGTTGGTATCGATGTCAATACGGCGTCTGCGAGCTTGCTGTCTTATGTCGCCGGTCTGAACAAAACAGCTGCGAAAAATATCGTCGCCTACCGTGAAGCCCACGGTCGCTTCGTGACTCGCCAGGCGTTGTCTGCCGTCCCTCGCCTCGGACAAAAGACACTCTTACAAGCGGCTGGATTTCTTCGCATCACGGGTGGAGAAGAAGTGCTGGACAAGACCCCCATTCATCCGGAGTCATACGACGTCGTACTGCGTCTTCTGGCACTCACTGGCGTCTCGCGCGATGTACTGGCAGAGCCGCCAAAGTGTCTTGCGTGGTTAGCCGACGTGCGAGAACTTGACCTGCAGGCGCTATGCGCGCAACTAGACGTCGGCGCCCCCACGCTGCGAGACATTCTCGCAGCGCTCGAGCGACCTGGGCGCGACCCACGGGAAGAAGCGCCAATGCCTGTATTGCGAACCGATATTCTCAAGTTTGAAGACCTGACGATCGGGATGGAATTGACAGGGACAGTTCGTAATGTGGTGGATTTCGGCGCGTTCGTCGATGTGGGGCTCAAGCAAGACGGTCTTGTCCACATCTCGCAAATGACAGATCGCTTCA
This sequence comes from Bacillota bacterium, assembly GCA_026627345.1. Classification (GTDB taxonomy): domain Bacteria; phylum Bacillota; class Bacilli; order Alicyclobacillales; family SLC66; genus JAPNUJ01. Next base: position 73,920 of record JAPNUP010000010.1, read on the forward strand.
TCCGCCACCCGCTGGAAGTAGTCGCGGTCGGCGATATCGTTCAAGTGCACGTCATCGCGATCGATGCCATACGCCAGCGCCTCGGACTGTCCATGCGCCAATGAGGATATGAAACCTGTGTGAACACAGCCGTTTCCGACTCGCTCTATGCTATACTCAAAGTGTTCTCATAAGGGAAAGAGAGTGTGCATGAGCGATGATGATGGATATGCTGCTCACTGGGGCATTAGCTGTCTTTGTGATTGGATCGTTATTTTTTGTCGTGTTTCGCTATCGTGATACGCCTGATAACACGGCGCCATATGAACCGTCTATGCCGGCTCGCCGGATATTCAAGTATTTTTGGTGGATCATTCCGATTCTTGTGATTGGCGTGCTGACGACGTTTTCGTAAGAGCATGGCCATATACACATAGGCGGGTGCAGCCTCAGGGCGCGCACCCGCTTTTTGTCTTGTTTCAGGTACCGAGCACCGTGCCTCGACGTAATAATAGGCAGTGGTGCCGTATCTTCCTGTATAATAGGAGCGACATGCAAGACGGCATGGGAAAACATGGATAGAAACAGAAAGAGAGTGATGGCCACTTGGACGAAACGACCTCGCAAGCGCTATCACCAGGAGGGTTTGACCCTGCCCGATTGTATATGGACACGTGGGCGACGGCTGCCAAAGAGGGCATAGGGACAGCGTATGCGGACGATGACGGAGGGCTGCGTTCGCGCGTCTGGTTCACTCTTGCTCGCGGGGCGCTCACGGAAGTGTACTATCCGGATATTGCTACACCATCCTCGCGGCTTGTGCAACTGGCTGTCACAGACCGGGACACATTTTTTGACCTCGAAATGACGGATACGTCGCAATCCCTGATGCTCCCTGAAAAAGATGCGCTTGTGTACCGCCAAACGAACGAGGCCCTAAGCGGGCGCTATAGCATAGAAAAGACGTACTGTACAGACCCGGATCGACATGCGCTTGTCCTGCAGGTCACCATACGTACGCATGTCGGGACAATCGGCGACTATGATTTTGCCTGGTTACTGTATCCATCGATCGGCGGTGCGACAGCCGGGAATCAGGGCACTGTGATCGATGCGGCAAATGCGACATACGCTCTCGTCTACACGGAAGGTGAAGCACTGGCGACAGGAGCTAGTGTCCCATTACAAGTCTGCCATCTCAGGGCGAACCAATTGCCAGCGTCGCAAGCAGACTGGGCGCAGCTATGGGAGCATACGAGCGGGGAGTCTGACGTCGCAGACGTTCATGTGCAAGTCGCACGGATCTGCTTCGATGAACAGACGCGCACTGCTCAGTCGGCTTCATTCAGTTATGTACTGGCGTTCGCGCAAACGTCTGCGGAGGCGCGAGATACGCTTCAAGAGACGCTAGCGCAGCCTTTTGAACAGGTCTATACGCGCTATTGCGCTGGTTGGCAAGGTTTCATCAAGCGTTTGCACTTGCCGGAAACGGCTGCAGGCGTTAGCGAGACGCAGTACTATGTGGCGGCGATGACGCTCAAGGCACATGAGGACAAGTTACATCTAGGTGCCGTGGCTGCATCTTTGTCGATTCCGTGGGGAGACTCGATTGTCGCACGCGATCCTGGGACAGGCGGCTATCACCTCATTTGGTCGCGCGATTTGTATCAGGTCGCGTCGAGTTTGGCCAGTGTCGGTGACGAGACGCTCGCCATCCGCGCACTTCGCTATTTGCAAGACGTTCAGCAACGCGACAATGGCTCGTTTCCGCAAAATACATGGCCGGACGGATCCCCATACTGGAGCGGGTTGCAGCTTGATCAAACAGCATTTCCGATCTTGCTCGCTTATATGATCGACAAAGGTGAGATGTTTTGGACGATGGTCAAGCGTGCCGCAGATTTCCTAGTGCGACACGGCGCACACAGTCAACAAGAGCGTTGGGAGGAAAATAGCGGCTATTCACCATCTACCCTGGCCGCCGTGATCGCAGGTCTTACAGCCGCTGGTGTAATCGCTAAACAACAGGGAGATTTCGGCGCGGCCGCCGTCTATCTAGCCAAAGCCGATGAATGGGCTTTGCATGTGCAAACGTGGACGGCGGCCGGAGATGGGGCACTCTCGTCACGTCCTTATTACCTGCGAGTCAGTGACACCACAGATCCAAATGATGGTCACTTCGTGGAAATCAAGAATGGGGGCGGCTGGCACCGCAAAACGGAGATTGTCGATGCGGGTTTCCTGGAGCTTGTGCGCCTTGGCATCAAACCGGCAGACGACCCTGTTATCGTCTCCTCCGTCGATGTCATTGACGAACACATATTCTGGCAAGGCCCTGAAGGGCATCCGTTTTGGTACCGCTATAACTGCGACGGTTACGGCGAGGCCAGCGACGGTTCCCCGTATCACGGTTCTGGACAAGGGCATCCGTGGCCGCTGTTATCTGGGGAACGCGGAGAGTACGAGCTGGCGCTAGCAGGTAGTGCAAGACGACACCGTCCACAACGTCTATTTGGCGTATCCGAGCTGTTGGCGACGATGGCGGCGAGCGCCAATTGCGGCTATATGATTGCCGAGCAGGTGTGGGACGGGGAAGCGATCCCCGAACGGCACCTTCAACCTGGCGCCGGGACTGGGTCTGCTACACCGCTGGCGTGGGCAATGGCACAGTACCTGCGTTTGGCAGAAGGTTTGCGCCAAGGAAGTGTAGTGGATACCCCGGCCGCTGTGTTGGAGCGGTACGTCACCGATCCGCCAGCACAAGGCCCAGAGGTGCGTCTCGATTTGCCAGATGGTCTGGTCATGCTTGCAGTGGCCAAGTGGCAAATCGTCTTGTCTGGCAGCACGACCCCTGGGGCGACGGTTGCTATTCTGACACACGGGCGCTACTTTCATGCCCAGGCTGATGCAGCAGGACGCTTCGCTTGTCCGCTGCGGCTTGGGTTGGCTGGCGACAATGCGGTCCAAATCATCGGCTACGATCAAGAGCGTGCGCTCTCAAGGCACACGATTACCATTGCCTATCGTCCGCGACAGATTTATGCGGTGCGCAATGACAGCCCGGTGGTCACCGGACAAGTCAAATACCATTACCCAACTCACCCGGATTTCAAACCAGGAGATTTTTCACTCGCTGCCGTGACGATCTACGCAGACGAAGAAACCGTCTATTTTGAAGTGGAACTCGGACATCTCGATAATCCGTGGGGAGGGCCGTCCGGGATCTCCAAGCAAATTATTGACATTTACTTGCAAAATCCGAACGAGTCTGCGACCGGGCAACTCTGGACGAAAGATCTCGGCGCACGCTTTCGCGACGACGCAGTGTGGCACAAACTCATTCGGGTCAGCGGCAATTGGCATGGGGAAGCACACGTGTATAACAGTGACTGGACATACGCCGGTCCAATTACGGTGGCGCCAAACTACGAGGCGCGTACGGTCAGTGTAGCGGTTCCTAAAGACGTTCTTGGGGACAGTCCAGGCAAGGGTTGGGGCCTCATGGTGGTGGTGGCTGGAGAGGCCGGAGGAAAAGCCAGGCCGGTCCGTTCACAAGCGACGGAATGGACGTTTGGCGGGGCTTCAGACGAGCATCACTCCTACATCCTTGACTATCTCGTGTCGCCTGAGTTGATGGTTGAAGGAAGCGGGTTTGTGTCTAACGAAGAATTGCCCATGAATCGGCTCACAGGAGTCGAAGACTGATTTACATGTCCGAATGATCGGAATATAATGTTAGTAGTTTCGCGGCTTTGTAGCGCATAGAATGAAGGCCGAGCGGCGCTTATGCTTTCATTTGCGCCGTGGCGCGCCAAGCGCTGCAGCTTTGCCTAGATCCGGCAAGAGGATGTGTGGGTATGGACCCAGATGAGCAGTGGACACGTACTTGGGAGAAAGATCGCATCGTTGCTTTGTGCCGGGATCCGCAGACGATTTTTGTGTACTGGGAGATGACTGACTGGCGCAAGCGCGTGATCGCCCAACATTTTGGTCAGCCGTTTGACCGACTCGGCCTATCGCTTAGAGCTTACGATGTCACTGATATTTATTTTACAGGGGAGAATGCGCACTGGGATCGGCTGCAGGCGATCGCTCCGGAAACGGATAGCGCGTACATGTACGGTCTCGCCGCTCACCGCGTCTTTGTCGTTGATATCGGGTTGCAGTTGTCCGACGGACACTTCTTCACGCTGCTAAGATCGGAACCTGTCGCGACGCCGCCACAGGTGGCTTCCGTAGATACGGGCGCTGTCCGGTTTGGACCCATAGGGGTAGTGACCTCTGAAGTGGCCGCTGCAAGCGGCAGTGCCGACCTTCGAACAGGTAGTCAGATTCCGTACGAAGACAGCTTTGACGGGTATTCCGTTTCCGAGAGGCCGGTGAACTGAGGATGGCGAAACCAGCTTACTTGTCCTTTGTCCTGCATGCGCACCTTCCCTACGTGAAGCATCCGGAAGATCGCCAAGCGCTCGAGCATCGTTGGCTGTTTGAAGCGATCACAGAGTGCTACATCCCGCTTTTACAGGAGTTTCTCGCGTTACAAGCCGAAGGCGTGGAATTTTGTGTGACGATCTCCGTTTCCCCTACGCTTGCATCTATGCTCGCTGACGAATGGTTGCGCGAGCTGTACGAGCAGCATTTGGAAGCGCTGGTTGCGTTGGCGCGACAAGAGACTGAACGCCTTGCGGACGAGCCTGAACTCGGTGACGTCGCGCACTTTTACCACGATAGATTTACGAATATTCTGTCGTTTTATCGCGAATACAAGCGAGATTTGCTGAGCGTCTTCAAGACGCTGGCAGACGCCGGCTGTCTTGAATTGATCACTTGCGGCGCTACGCATGCGTTCTTGCCTTTGGTACACACACCGGAGGCGATGCGCGCGCAAGTGGCAGAAGCGGTGGCTTCGCATACTCGTTGGACCAACAAGGCGCCACGTGGGTTTTGGTTGCCCGAGTGTGGGTACATACCAGGTATCGATCAGATACTCAGAGAGTATGGCATCTCCTATTTTTTTGTTGGTCAAACAGCCTTTGACACCGCTTCACCACCGCCTCTTTGGGGTGCTCACTCACCGGTCGTGACCGATCAAGGAGTGGCTGCTTTTACCTCCGATGTAGCTGCTTCCCGACAGGTGTGGAGCTCGGTGAACGGGTATCCGGGAGACCCGGATTACCGCGAGTATTACCGAGACATTGGCCACGATCTCGACCTAGAAATCATTGGGCCTTATATTCACCCGGACGGCATTCGCGTGAACACCGGACTGAAATATTACCGCATTACCGGTGAGAACGTGGAGAAGACCGTGTACCGACGGGACTGGGCACAGGGCAAAGTCGCTTTGCATGCCGAACACTTTGTGTCGCAGCGACGGAGCGAATTGCTCGCCGCACAAGAGCACATGGGCCGGTCACCGATCGCTGTGGCGGCATTTGACGCGGAACTGTTCGGACACTGGTGGTTTGAGGGTCCACAGTGGCTGGGGCAAGTGCTGCGATTAACTGGCCATGATTCCGATCTGCACGCGATTTCGCCAGGCGCCTATCTGGATTTGTACAGCGATTATCAAATTACTGCACTGCCTATGTCGTCATGGGGGCGTGACGGATATGCCGGCGTGTGGTGCAACGAAACCAACGATTGGATATACCCGGCGTTGCATACGGCAGAAGCGCGCATGACCGAGCTCGCATCGGCTGTTTCCGCGACACCTGAGACAGCACGCGCCATCAGACAAGCGGCGCGCGAGCTCATGCTTGCGCAAGCTAGCGACTTTGCATTTATCATGGATGGAAAGACGACCGTGGACTATGCCGTGCGTCGAACCAAGCGTCATATCCACCAATTCACCATGCTGTACGAAATGGTGCGTAAAAACGCCATTGACGTGTCGTGGCTGACGCGTGTCGAACAGGCAGACGCGTTACTGCCTGATCTGAACCCGGTCGTTTATGTGAAGGTCGGCCAGCAAAGACAGCCCGCTTTGGCACGTGGTGGGCTACGCATTTTGATGCTGTCATGGGAGTATCCGCCCCTCATGGTGGGCGGTTTGTCTCGCCACGTGTATGATTTGTCCCGCTTCCTCGCGCAAGCGGGTTGCGAGGTGCACGTCATGACCACGTTTGGCGGCGTAGGTCTTCACGAGGAAGTGGCAGAAGGCGTGCATATTCATCGTGTGGATGTGATGAAGCCAGACGGGGGAGAGTTCATTCACTGGACGCTTGCCATGAATCTCGCCATGCTTGACGCCCTGGAAGCGCTCGTGAAGGAGGAAGGTGCGGGCTTTGATGTCGTGCACGCACACGACTGGCTAGTCGGGTATGCCGCTCGTGAGTGTAAGGCGCGTTATCAGTGGCCGCTTGTCGCGACCATTCACGCCACAGAGCATGGGCGAAACGGTGGCATCTACACGGATTTGCAACGACAGATCAGCGCCATCGAATGGCAGCTTACCTATGATGCCAAGGAAGTGATCGTGTGCAGTTCGTACATGGAGCGCGAGCTGGTGTCCACATTTGCCCTCCCCGAACAAAAGCAACATGTGATACCCAATGGCGTAGATCCGGCCTTGTTCGAAGCTTCGCGAGAGATCTCGACAGGCCGGGCAGGGGCAGAGGCGGATGAGGCGATCATCGTTTTTGTAGGACGCCTCGTGCGTGAAAAAGGCGTACAAACGCTCATCGAAGCGGCACCAACCATCCTCGCAGCGTGCCCAAACGCGCGTATCGTGATCATTGGCAAAGGACCGATGACCGCGGATTTGACGCGCCTTGCGCGTGACATAGGTGTCTTGCAGCACGTGCATTTCACCGGATTTGTGACGGACGAAGAGCGCAATGACTGGCTGATGCGCGCTAGCGTTGCGGTCTTTCCAAGTCTCTATGAGCCTTTCGGGATCGTTGCTCTCGAAGCGATGGCTGTGAACATTCCAGTCGTGGTTTCCGATGTAGGGGGGTTGGCCGACGTGGTGACGCATGGGCACAATGGTTTAAAAGCCATTGTCGGGCATGCGGCTTCACTGGCTGAGCAGATTATCGCCTTGCTGCGCGATCCGGTTCAAGCTAAACGCTATGCCTCCGTCGCGAGTGAAGAGTTGGTGCGCTACGACTGGGCGCGAATCGCTGAGCAAACCATGGCCGTATACGAGCGCGCCTTATCCGATCAGGAGGTGAGCCTCGCTGACTGACGCCCGTAGGGCCAGAGGACTTTCCAGTGCAGGATCTGATCACGCAAGGGCGAAGGGGGATATCAGATGAAAGCTGTCATCATGGCTGGCGGTCGCGGTACGCGCTTGCGCCCGCTTACTTGTTACGTTCCGAAACCGATGGTTCCGCTGCTCGATCGTCCTTGTATGGAGTATATTGTCGACCTTTTACGTAAACATGGTTTTGACGATATCGCTCTCACGGTGCAGTATCTGCCGCAGGTGATTAGCACGCATTTTGGTGATGGCACGGGGTTCGGCGTGAACATTCAGGTTTTTGAGGAGACGGCGCCACTTGGCACAGCTGGTAGCGTCAAGAATGCAGAGGCGTTTCTTGACGACACGTTTATTGTGATCAGCGGCGACGGACTCACCGATTTTGATCTCTCAGACATTATCCGTTTTCACAAAGACAAAGGGTCGATGGCGACGGTTGTCATGACCAAGGTAGATGTGCCGCTCGAATACGGCGTGGTCATGACAGAAGAAGATGGCCGCATCATTCGCTTTCTGGAGAAGCCTAGTTGGAGTGAAGTTTTCAGCGATACGGTGAATACGGGGATCTATGTGTTGGAACCTGAAGTACTCGCGTTATTTGACCGTGATCGCGAATTTGATTTTAGCAAAGATCTGTTTCCGTTGATGCTAGACCGTGGTTTACCACTGTATGGGTACGTGGCAGAAGGCTATTGGTCGGATATCGGTAATCTCGATCAGTACCGCCAGACGCAGTTCGACATGTTGATGGGGCTCGTCGACGTGGATATTCGCGGCACTGAGCGCTATCCACGGGTCTGGGTCGGAGACGATGTGCAGATCCATGCGAGTGCAGTCATCAAAGGGCCATCGTTTATCGGCCCTGGTGCGAGCATCGGGGCGAATGCACAGATCGGACCTTATGCTGTAGTGGGGCACCATACGCAAATTGGCGCTCGTGTCACCATGGAAAGATCCGCTGTCTGGAATGGGAATTTTGTTGGGACATCGACGACGATGGCAGGTGCGATGCTTTGTAGCAATATCGCGATTGGCAACGGTGCAGACATTTGCGAAGGTGCGGTGATCGGTGAGAAGACGCGCATCGGCGACTTGGCGGTGATTCGACCGGGGGTCAAAGTGTGGCCAGAGAAAGTCATCGGTGAGGGGACCATTCAGCAGACCTCACTGATTTGGGGCAGCACTGTCTTTCACAGTTTGTTTGATGAAGACGGTATCAGCGGGTTGGCCAATATCGAACTGATTCCGGAGATGGTCGGCAAAATCGCTTCTTCGTATGGGTCCAATATCAAAAAAGGCGCGACTGTATCCGTCTCTTGTGACGAGTATCCGTATTGCGCCATACTCAAGATGTCGGTGATTTCGAGCCTGATGGCGATCGGCCTTCAGGTGCGCGACATCGGGGTGACACCGGTTCCAGTGGCTCGCTACGAGATTCGTCGATCGAGTAGTGTAGGCGGCGTGCATATCCGCAGCGTGGACGATGACGGCGACAAGCGCATAGTGCTTCAGTTTTACGACGGCGAAGGGCTGCCGATCGATAAAGCGACCGAACGCAAAGTCGAGAATGCGTTCATGCAGGAGGACTATACGCGACCAGACGCACACGGAATCGGAAAACTTGAGCAAGTAACACACGTGGCCGATCTTTATGTCTATGAAGTGTTGTCGCACGTTCGCGTCGATGTCATTGCCGCGAAGCACTTCATCGTGTTGCTGCATTGTCAGAGTCAGCCTGTACTTTCAGTCATGCAACCGATTCTTGAGAAGCTGGGTTGTGAAGTCGTCCTGTTGTCCCCGAACGCATCGGACATCGGCAAGGCGGTGGTGGCCAATAACGCGCACCTCGGCATCTCCCTTGACACGAGCGGACAAAAGTTCCTGTTTTTCTCGGAAACAGGCCAGCAGGTCAGTCGCGATGAGCTGTCCATCTTACAGATGCTGATCGCCGTCAAGGAGCGGACGCCAGTGGTGGTTCCGGTCACGGCACCGTCGCTGATCGAGGAGATGAGTGAGCAAGTTGGCATTCCCGTTGTGCGCACGAAGACTGTTTTGCGGTCGCTTCTTGAAGTTGGGCGGGATAATCCGCTGCAGGTTCATTACGACGGGTTTTACTCAGTCGTCTCTTTGTTTCAGTTTCTCGCTGAAGAAGCGCTCTCCTTACAGACGATCCTCGATCAGTTGCCGCAGTTTCATATGAAGACAGAGACTGTGGCCTGTCCCGTGCGCGCCAAGGGTCGCGTCATGCGACAGTTGATGGAAGACATTAAAGGACAGCAGCTTGAGCTCATAGATGGCATTAAAGTGCTGACAGACGATGGTTGGGCGCTCATCATGCCGGACGCTGACAAGGCGATCTTTAAGATCGTTGCGCAAGGCAACACAGAGGGTAAGGTTGAAGAGATTATTGATCTATACCGGTCGAAAATTTCGCATTATCAGCTCGCTTGATCGATCGGCCATGCACGTTACGCGGAAAAGGGGTTAGGGGTTATGCTGTGTCCACATTGTGGTCCCGAAGGCCACCTGGAGCAAACGGGGTTCAGTCAGGAGTATGAGACGTTTTACTGCAGCAAGTGCAAAATCAATTACGTGGCTTACGCACTCGGTCACGGTGAGTTTACAGAACCAGTCCCGCAACCACCTAAAAAAGAAGCGAAAGATATTACGTAAGCGGATTTTCGTACAGCGTTTGCGACAGCCTCTTCGCACATCGAAGAGGCTGTACGGATTTTTCCACCCGTTTGCCTAGGTGACGCAGGCGGATCGTCCCGTATTTGTAGTAGACTGTGAAAGACAAGGTGGTCGAGCAAGAAGTGGACTGCCAAGAGACGAGAAAGAAGGATGGGTTCGTTGCCACAACAGCGCACGAAGGCGCGCAGATATACTGAGGTGAAAGAAAAGGCGGCATCGGTGAAGCGATCACGCGAGGTTAGCGCCGCAGCAGACTCAGAGGCGGGGCAACTTGTCCGTGTCATAGAAGAGCCAAGTGAGCTACTACCTTATCTATTTTCGATCATGCCGGACAAAGGCCGCAATAAGGTTAAGGCGATTTTGACGCGTGGACAAGTGCTCGTTGAAGGGCGTGTCACCACCCAACACAATTTTCAGTTGGGCGTCGGCCAGACCGTGAGAGTCAACTTGTTTAAACCACAAAGCACGACTTCACTGCATGGCGTTCGGATCGTCTACGAAGATGCGTATCTTCTGGTCGTAGATAAAGACGCCGGTCTTTTGTCCATTGCAACGGAGGAGGAGAAATATGCGACCGCCTACAGGCAACTGCAAGCGTATGTGCAGCAAGGCGGCGACGACAAGCGTATATTCATCGTGCATCGTCTGGATCGAGATACGTCAGGTCTCATGATGTTTGCAAAATCAGAAGACGTCAAGGAAAAACTTCAAGATAACTGGAAAGACCTCGTAGCTGAGCGCGTCTATACAGTGCTTGTAGAAGGTCGCGTTCGCCAGCCACAAGGCGTCATCACATCTTGGCTCAAAGAGACCAAGACCATGCTTGTGTACTCGAGCCTGCGACCGGGTGACGGTGATAAAGCCGTGACGCATTTTACCGTGTTGAAAGCCGCTGACCACTGCACCCTGCTCGAAGCGCGGTTGGAAACGGGACGCAAGAACCAGATTCGGGTGCACATGAAAGATTTGGGACACCCGGTCGTCGGCGACAAACGTTATGGAGGGACAGGCAGCCCGATCGGGCGTCTTGGTCTGCACGCGCGCATCCTGTCTTTTCGCCATCCGATAAGCGGCGAGGATTTGCATTTTGAGACGCCCGTGCCGCCTCCTTTCCTGCGCTATCTTGAACGAGCCCAGCCGACAAGACGCACCTGAGGCCTCTTGCATCTTTTCATAGGGAGTGTAGTATGAAAAGAGAGTAGGCACTTTGTGCGAGGCGACTTTTATGCAGTCGCCTTCATCTAGGAGGTTGTGTCGATGGCGATCGAGTTGGAACGAGGGCAGGCGATTACGCCTGAGCTCATCGAGCAGTATAAAACGCAGTTGCATCAGGATCGGGCGCGGCGGACGCTGATGAATGCGGTCGCGAAAAACGGCGTCAATGCAGTCGCACTGAATCATGACTCACCGATTGCCATGCAGTACACATTCTCTCATGAGATCAAGACGGGACAGATTACGCATCAGAAGCAAAGTGGACGCTGCTGGTTATTTGCCGGGTTGAATATCTTGCGCGTACAAGTGGCGCGTAACTGCAATCTGGAAAATTTCGAGTTGTCGCAGGCGCATATGATGTTTTGGGATAAATTTGAAAAGGCCAACTACTTCTTGGAGAGCATCCTCGAAACATTGGATGAACCAACGAGTGGGAGACTGGTTTCGTGGTTGCTCGCTAGTCCTGTGCAAGATGGCGGACAGTGGGATATGTTTGTCAACCTAGTGGAAAAATACGGGGTAGTGCCGAAGTATGTGATGCCAGAGACTTTCCATAGCAGTCAATCGGCGATGATGAATCGCTTGTTGACAGTGAAGTTGCGTGAGCACGCAGCGCAGCTACGTGAATGGCATAGCAGCCAAGGGGCAACAGTTGCGGTCCTTCGCGAACGCAAAGAAGCCATGCTAGGTGAGATCTATCGCATGCTCTGTCACTTCCTCGGTGAGCCGCCGACAACCTTTGATTTTGAATATCGCGATGCCGATAAAGAGTTCCATCGCAGTCTAGCGCTTACACCGCAAGCCTTCATGAAAGAGTATGTTGGACTCGATCTGCGCGATTTTGTCAGCGTGATCAATGCACCGACGGCCGACAAACCGTACCATCACACCTACACGGTTCAGTTTTTGGGCAATGTGAAAGGCGGGCGCGACGTGCTCTATCTGAACGTCGATGCAGATACGCTGCGAAGTGTAACGCTTTCACAACTCAAAGACAACGAGCCTGTTTGGTTTGGATGCGATGTCGGCAAGATGCTCGATCGCGATAGCGGCATCATGGATACGGCCTTGTACGACTACGAAGGCACACTTGGTGTACCGTTTACGCTAACGAAGGCAGAGCGACTCGATTACGGCGAGAGTCAGATGACGCATGCTATGGTCTTCACTGGCGTCAATCTGGTCGATGGCAAGCCAAACCGTTGGAAAGTCGAGAATAGCTGGGGCAAAGAGCCTGGCAATGACGGCTTTTTCATCATGAGTGACGATTGGTTCGGTGAGTTCATGTATCAGGTGGTGGTACACAAGAAGTATTTATCTGCATCGTTGCAGCAGGCGCTAAGCGGGACGCCGACGCAGCTTGCACCGTGGGACCCGATGGGATCTCTCGCGTAAAAAGAGAGGGGCTGTGTATCGCAGGGGAGGCCTACGATGCGCAGCTTCCCCTTTGGATGTTTGTGTAAGGGTTTACAAGATGATGGCGGAGGGTATCTATGAACATACGACAAGTGCTCGGTTTGCCGGAGGTGCTGGAGGCTAAGCGCGTGGTTTGCGTGCAGCCACACCCAGACGATAACGAGGTAGGCGCAGGCGGTACGATCAAAACGCTTACCAGCAAAGGCTGCGAGGTCGCTTACATCACAGTGACTGACGGCCGCGCAGGAGCAGGAGCAGGAGGAACAGCGGTGGTAGCGGATGAACTCGTCACGACGAGGCGCGCTGAGAGGATGCATGCGGGCGCCATTCTCGGCGTCGGTGTGCAGGAAGAATTGGGGTTTCCAGATGGAGGCGACTATACCATCGAAGATGTGACGGCGCGCTTGGTCGCATTGTTCCGCCGTTTGAAGCCAGAGATCGTGATGACAGTGGATCCGTGGATGCCTTACGAAGCACATCCGGATCACATCAAGACGGGGCTGGCGGTGGCAAGAGCACTACAGTTTTGCAACAACGCGATTTTGTTTCCGCCAGGGGATCAACCGCCTTGTGAGATTCCGCAGGTCGCCTTTTATGGGACGAGCTACCCTAATACATGGGTCGAGGTGACCCCGTACTGGGAGACGAAGATGTCATCACTGCTGGCGCATAAAAGTCAGTTTGACAATGAAGAATGGCCGTTATTGTCTATGTACTTTGGCTATGCCGCGCAGGAATTGTGGCGCCAGTACCGTAAGGATCCTGAAGCCACAGGTTACGCTGAGGCATTCAAAGTGTTGGCCACGCGTCAGTTACACTTTTTCCCGACGGCGCTTTATGATTGACATCACGCGAGGCACGGTGCCGATGCGACGTAAGCTGGCCTATAGCGCAAACCAACTGGGCATCAATTTACTTTGGCAAGCATTCAATACGGTGGCGGTTTTTTACTATGTGACGGATCTGCACGTAAATGGTACGCAGTTGTCTCTCGGTCTTATCGTCTACGGTATTGTGAATGCATTTTTAAATCTGCTTGCCGGATACGTCAGTGATCGAACGACGAGTCGTTTTGGGCGCCGAATTCCGTACGTAGTGCTTGGTAGCTTGCCACTGGGTCTAGCCTTTTACTTTTTATTTCGCCCCCCGCTCGTTTCAGGGGGCATGCTAATCGTCTATTTTCTCATCATGACCTTTTTGTTTGATTTCTTTTTCACCTTTGTCGCGTTAAATATCGGGGCGCTATATCCGGAGATGTATCGCACCGCACGCGACCGCTCCTACGTCTCGGCTTGGCAGCAGCTGTTTGGCATACTCGGTTTGATCGCCGGGGTAGCGCTTTCCAAATCCGTCGGACAAGCTCTCGGATGGAGTACGATGGCAGCCGTCTTTGCGGTGATATCTGTAATCTCGCTTTACTTGTCTTTGGCTGGGAGCTTTGAGGATCCGAGTTACCGTGACGAGCCACTCGCGTTTAAACAAGCGCTTGGCGAAACGATTAAAAATCGACGGTTTCTGTTTTACGTCTTTGCCAATTTATTTATTCAACTCGCTACCACCATGATGGTGACGTTGTCGTCTTTTTATACAAAATATGTGGTGGTGCTCACGCCGCTTCAAAGCACATTGTTTCTCGGCATGATTTTTGTGGTGGCGATTCCGCTGTCCTTTGTATGGGCACGCTTGGCCATCCGCCTCTCGGCTATTCGCGCGACACTGATCAGTTGTCTCATCTATATCTTGGTGATGTTGACGTTCCTCATCTTGCACACGGCGATTGCGACAATTATCGTCGGGGCGGTCATGGGGGTACCTGTGGCAGGATTCATGGTGCTGTTAAATGTGCTTCTCGCAGATGTGATTGATCACGATGAAAAAGTGACCGGTAAACGCAGAGAAGGCATGTATCTGGGCATAAATGGACTAATCGTACGTCTTGGGATGTCCATCCAATATGCGATTATGGCGATTTTCTTCTCGATCAGTGGCTATAATGCCAACCGCGTGACACAACAGATCGGCACGGTGCACGGCTTTCGAATCTTGATGGGTGGGTTGTCCGCTTTCGTCGTCCTGATCGCGCTCGTGCTGTTGGCAGGGTACGGCAGGTATGCCCGACGTAACGCCTGAGCGCTTATTCGAGTTGTAAAAGGACACTGCGCAACGCTTCGACCGCATCGTCAGGCCATGGTTTGGCCCCGTAGCGAACCGTATCGTAGGCGCTGGCCAGCGAGTTGATCTTCGTCGCTTCTTGCAGATCGCTCGCAGATTCGGCGTTATCTATGGACAAAGCCGCGATCTTCTCGCCGGAGGTATGCGCCCTTAGCCAGTCCATGAGGTCTTTTACTGCTTCTTGCGCCGTGAGCTCAGGGCGATACGTATAACCGCGTTGTATGGCGACGGTGAGCAGTCGCCGATACAACCACCGCACCCGTTGCTCTGAGTCCAATAGATCAGCCCAGTCAAGGTCTTTAGGGCGCTGCTTGCGTTTGATCAGACGGCGTAGATTGAATAGAGGCGAGACGTGCTGTACGTGCACAATCGCCTCTGTGTGATCGATGTAGCTGCCGTCTGGCAAGTCACGCGGCGCTAGCCATTTGGCCAGATAGCGCCACCAAGCAGGCACATGCCGTAGCAGGCGATAACACGCATACAAAAAGGCGAGCGTCAACAAGCCTAGCAAGATGTCGCGGCCTACGATGGTCCCTAGTCCGGCATGCGACGTAGGGACGCTCGGTAGCTTTCGTTCGGTCGGATGTCCACTCGTCTTTCTGACAACGGATCCAGATGGATGTGGCTGGTGCAACACCCACAGAAACAAGTCGGTGATCACGCCGGCGGCCCACTGGATCACTCGTCCGACGAGTTGAAACAACACACTTATAGCGCCGAGGATCAGCACGATTAGGAGAATGGCCGCGACGTATAACCGATTGTGCCGCACGAGCGTCTTGCTGGGAGGGGCTCCGTCTGCACCTGTGGACTCCGTCTCTAGATAGCGGCGATTGATCGCGAAAAGGGTTGCCGCCACGCATACGACAGCAGCGAAATCGAGAGCTGGGAACAGTGGATGCAAGGCGTTCAGATATCGGCTGGCGACGGCAGTTGCGAAGTATAAGAATAGTCCTAGCCAAAATACTTGAGGCGGCATGTCTGGTTCTTGTCGTCGCTCTGTCAGTACGCCCACGAGGCTCGCGATGATCAGCAGCACCACGTATAACGGCAGCGGACGCCATGCGAACAGGCTAGGAACGAAATAGTCCAACAACGCACAAAGCAACAGTGTGAGACTGGCGTGCCACTTGCGCAAGAAGCGGGTCGTAGCCACCGCGATCACGGCCATACCTGCCATGGAAAGAAGCGATGCGCTGGCCCAGTCAGGCTCACTAGCGGCTAAGTATAGAGACGGCACGAGAAACAGTGGCAAAAGTAACAACAACAGTAATAGGCTTTGTAGGGACCGCGCAATCAGACGCCGCCTGAGCATGGGGCTTGACCTCCTCCAGTTCAATATCACCTCTCGCTATGCGGTGGGCGGCTTATCGAGCGGCACGATGGTGACTGTATGTCCTACGGTTTCGAGGGCGTCTACACTGTCTTTTAGGCGCGCACTTTGATGAGCCGTAATGATGAGATAATCGAGCGGGCGGTACGTATCTTCTTGCTCACGCGTCACTAGAGAGTGAAAACTGCCTGCACAGCGCATCGTGACTTCTGCCATGGCAGTGAGCACCGTGTGCAGGTGTGGTAGACCAGCACGCGGATAGAAGTGTGGATATGACCGATTTTCACGGTCCCGATCGCTCCCGGTGTTGTTCGCCGAGCGCGCCAAAGCGTAAGAAGACGATTCCTCGGGCAGCGTCCCATTGCATGCAAATCCGACTTCCACTCCAAGCGACGTCGCCTCCTGTACAAGCGTAGCAGCAAAAGACAGGCCACGCTCGATGAGGGCAGGATCTGTGACGATTTCCCACATCTCTTCGGAGACCTCAAAATTTAGTAGGATCATCAATTGGTAGTCCGCCGTGAAGTCGCGTTTGTGCACTTGGAGGCGACCTGAACGCGCGGTCGCAGACCAGTGAATCTGATTGAGCGGGTCGCCCTGTTGATAGTCTCGCGTACCTGCGATGGTGAAAGGGTCTGGGAGCACAAACCGCCTCACGGCAATCGGTCCTTGCCAACTGTGTGTCGGGAGCGGAATCTCCTGCAGCGGCACGATTGCCGGATACACGATGAGCTTGGACTGCGCATGGATCTGTATAAAGTGAGGCTTACCGCCGAGCAGATCCCCGCAGGTCAAGGTGGCATCTTGCATACCGTATACGCCGCGTGCGATGCACGTGATGCGATGACGTCTGGTCACCCTTGTGAAAGCCGACAGCGTGAAAAGGCTGTGGTGGTATTGAAAAGCTTCGCCTGAAAGAACGGCCGTCTCGGTCATCGGTCCAAAGTGTAGACCGGTCGGAAACATAGATTCAACTGTCACCCAGGGCAGTGCAAGCCACTTGGCGTTTTCAATGCGTTCAATAAGCTCGATCTGCTCGTTGCAGTAGACTGCTTGCTCGTTAAAATAACGCTGATAAGTAAGATGGCGTAAACCGTATCGACGAAACAAAAAAGCTTGCGCGATCGCCACTGCCAGCGCTGCGAGAATCAGCCAGCGAATGTCCATATCAGCGCACTCCCAGGGTGTCCTCAGTAGGCACTGCAACGGTGGCGAGTACTTCATCGATCACTGTGCGGGCATAGTCTTGACGAATGCGGGCTTGTGGCGTGAGAACTAAACGGTGCGCCAGCACTGGTTTAGCCAAATATTTCACGTCATCTGGTGTGACGAAGTCACGGCCGCGCAAAATGGCATATGCCTGACTCGCCCGCATGAGTCCTTGACTGCCACGTGGACTGGCGCCGAGGATCACGTCTTGATGTGAACGCGTCGCTTCGACGATCGCCACGATATAAGTCAGCAGATCGTCGCTGACAGTCACCTCGGCGTACCGGTCCTGCGCGTCACGAATCTCCTGCGCACTGGCTACAGCTGACAAGTGATCGAGCGGACTCCCTGTTTTGAAGCGCTGTAAGATGTTCACCGCCTCGTGAGATGTGGGATACCCGACTTGCATCTTCAGTAGAAAACGGTCGAGTTGCGCCTCGGGCAAGGGAAAGGTGCCTTGGTTCTCCACTGGATTTTGCGTCGCAATCACGAAAAAGGGCCGTTCGAGCACGTGCGTCTGACCATCCACTGTAATCTGCCGCTCCTCCATGCATTCGAGGAGACTGGACTGAGTGCGTGGCGTCGCACGATTGATCTCATCGGCGAGCAAGATATGTGTAAAGAGTGGGCCTGGACGAAACTGAAAATCTCCTGTCTTTTGATTGTAAAAGTTGATACCACTCAGGTCACTAGGCAACAGGTCCGGGGTAAACTGAATGCGGGTAAACTGGCAGTGCAGTGAGGTGGCCAGAGCCTTGGCCATCAGTGTTTTACCTGTACCAGGCGCATCTTCTAAAAGTACGTGACCACCACAGAGTAAAGCCACAAGAAGCAGGTCAATGCTGTCTTCTTTGCCTACAATCACTTGCCCGACATTTTGCTTGAGACGGGCTGCCAGTTCAGAAGTGGCAGTCATATTCATGTGGATGATCCCCTATCTCGATCGATCGGTTAAGGCGCGAGAGCGCCATGTCACAGGTGCAGGAAGTATCTCGCAAGCTATTCGACACAGATGTCAACAATCCCTGCATCCTCCAGCAGCCGCTACAGCAGGTTACGGATACCCCCTAGGGAAGTCTGCCCACACGAACGCTCGTCCTGCGGCATATTGTAAGACATGTCGATGCAAAGGGGGAAATCACCATGGGTACATTTGGAGGTTACACATCCTGGGCGGTCGTCTTTTTGATTATCTTCGTCCTGTTCTTCCTGCTCGTTCCGGGCATGGGTGGCGGGGCAGGCTACTAAGCTTTTGCTATTAGGTACGCGAAACGTCGCAGGGGCATGAGGCCCCGTGCGGCGTCTCGGCGGTTTGCAGGGTGCAGTGAGTCAAGGAGGTGTGGCGTATGAACGGCTGGTTAAAAATTGTGATTATCGTGTTTCTTGTCATTTTTGTACTCTTGTCGCTGTTGATTCCGGTGATCCGTAAAGTGATGCGACCGAAGACCGCTACGAACTGACGATAAATTCGGAGGTCGCCTTGTACGCGGCTTGCGCTTCCGGATGCGGGCTGTGGGCACAGAGTACGAGGGATTTCGTATTCAGATAATAGGCTTTCACAGCGTGATGGGCGGAAAACCCTAGACTGCTTGCAGATGACAGGTAGGTTTCATAGACTTTCAGGGCTTGTGCACGCTTATTGGCATCAGTCGCATGATTGATATCCCAGTGCAGTTCAATCTCGACGCCAGTGTGGTATGCCTGCGCGAGATGAGCGGTGTGAAGTAGTCTGGTTGCGGCATCGACCTCGGGGTGAAAGGCTGCGTTCGGTTGGATGATCACGGTGTCAAATCCGAGCTGTTTAGCCGCTGTCAGACCAATGGCTCCATACAGCGGGATCCAGTAGAACAGGAGTCCTTGTTCATGGATAGCTTGCGCAAGGGATGCGATCAGCGCTGGCTCAGTAGGGTCGGACAAGCTAAGCGTCTCTGGATGCCAGTACAGCCCGGCTAGGCGCAGATGAGCAAAGTGCGCGTTCCCCCAGCGTTTCTGTACTTCCGCCAAGACCCATAAGAGCGCTGTGCGCCTGTTTTGCGCTGCGGTTTGTGCCCCGGCTGTAGCGGGGTTTAGGTCAAGGTTCTGACGTGTGCCTGGCAGAGCGCCAAACTGCGAAGGGTTGGCATGGGTGCCAGGTAGGGTAATCACGACACCGACTTGATAGGCATCGTGACTTGTACTGGATTTATATGTGCCGACAGCTTGGTTCAGCGCATGTAACTGCACATCCATGGCAAACAAGTCGTCTAGCCAATCCGCCCATGCTTCAGCACTCGTGACCATTTTGCCAAAGGGTAGGAATAGTGCACCGTCGAACAGTGGGGCAACAGGTGTATCTGCATCATCGAGCATCGCGATAGTGGGCAAAAAGTCCTCCACGCGCCAAGTGTCCTGCGGTGTATTTGACCCGGAATAGATCAACTGCATGTGGGTGATGCCACCGGTTCTGGGGTCGCTTGGCTCAAGGTAGCCGGCTTGAAAAGACCTGTCTGTACTTCTCGTTTGTGTGAGCGTGTGGTCTAACGCTTCGCCAAGGTCATCGGCTTGGGGATCAAACAGGTAGTCTTCTCCCATCAGCGACGACAGTACAGGGGTTGAAGGAACGTTGTCCGAGGAACTGGTCATGATGTGTCCGAAGACTTCGAGCTGACTGATAAACGCATAGACTTTAGCGGTAAATTGGACCCGTACATAGCGGCCTGTGGCTACAGAGTGGCAAGCGTAGGTGCGAAGCGTAGCTTGGGTCGCGTTGTACCACTGGCGATCGATCGGGTGTTCGCCGATCGCCGACCACTGCGTCTGGTCATGAGAGATGTAAAAGCGCACGCAGTCTGGAACTTGAATACCTGCGCCGACGTTTTGCAAAAAGCGTAGACTGACCGTTTGTACTTCACAGACTTGACCGAGATCGACGGTCACACTGCGCCCGTACTGGCGAAGGAGCCCCACCCAAGCCGGATCCTTGATCTGTAAGGTGGCTTCGCGCGGATCGGTCAGCTGCCCGCGATCGGGGTACTGCGCTTGCTCGGTCTTGTGAAAACCTTCATCGGGCCACTGTGTGCCGATGCGATACGGGCGATTTTGACTTAAGAGCTTTGGACGATGTGAGAAAAGTGGCAGATGCATGCGAATCCCCCTTTTTCTTTGCGGGTTCAGTTCTTGAGACCGCGGTAACGCGCGGTGCGTAGTTCGCTTGCATACTCCTTCAGTTGTGGCATATCGACCGCCTGTGCATCTGCGATGGCTCGTTCGATATCATATGGCACGCGCACGAACTGGATGGCAAAGGGCCCGTTTTCGGTCGCCCCTGACTCGCCTTCCAATATCGCGTAACTGGCTTGCGTGATATCGAGCGGATTACCCACGCTGCCGACATTGAACAGTGTGTGACCAGACAGGTGTTGTAAGAAGACATTGTGGATATCCCCGTATCCGACGACGTCAGGCGCAGGGTCTCCTGCGCGTCCACCGGTGGCCGTGGTGTGCGTGAACATTCCGAGCCGTTCCTCTTCAGAACTCCACGGTTGTACGCGGTGGTGCACACTGATCGCCGAAGCGTGGAAAAGGCGGATCTTGCGACCGCTCATGCTCAAGTCTATGGCAAACGGAAGCCCACCGAGATACTGCAATCTACTTTCGCCGAGCCGTTCGCGATAAAAGTCCCACATCGGTGTTCCGCGATTCATCGTTACGGCCTCATCCCAGTTGCCACGAATGACGGTGTCACACGTCTCGCGCACGCGGTCAACCACTTGTGCGGGACTCGGGCCTTTGCCAATCAAATCACCGAGGCACAAGATGTGACTGATGCCGCGCGCGGCAATGTCGGAAAGGACGGCTTCCAAAGCAGGTAGGTTCGCGTGAATATCAGACACTACTGCAAATCGCTTCAAGTGAATCGTCCTTTCTCGTAGACCGCTACTCTCCCCTCATAGTAGTGGTCACAGCAGGCAAGGTCAACGCGCACCATGTCACTTTGTCTTCGCGTGAACTCCCTAGTCTGTAGTATGATGTTGGGTACGGTGTTATGGTGACGGAACCGAGACGTGCAAAGGGGGACGTGAAATGACCGATCGATGGGTACGTGAGCAAGTTCCTTTGGAGCAAACCTGGCGATTAGAAGATTTGTACCCAAGTGTTCAGGCGTGGGAAGCAGACCTGCTTTCCCTGCCAGAGCTAGTCAACGCAGTCGAGCAGTACCGTGGGCGCTTGCACGAGAGCGCGTCCGCACTTCTGGCTTGCCTGCAGGCACATGAGAAGTTTTTTGTGCGCATGATGCGCGTGGCTACCTTCGCGCAATTGCGAGAAACACAAGATGGCACGAATGCCGAGTATCAGGAGCAGTCTGGGCGTGTAGGCAGCGCGATGGCTGTCTCAGAAGCGGCACTGTCCTTCGTCGAATCAGAGATTTTGTCTCTGCCGGATGGTCTTGTGGAGAAGTTTGTGCATGAGGAAGCGGGCCTTGCTGTGTGGCGTAAGACTTTGCAGGATTTGTCTGAGACGAAACCGCATCGTTTGCATGCTCAAGTGGAATCTGCTTTGGCAGCGCTAGGTGAGGTACTCGAAGCGCCAGCGCTTATTTATGAACGCAGTAAATCAGCAGATTTGCAGTTTGCACCCATTACCGTCTCGCGCGACGGTAAAAATGTCACTTTGCCGATGTCTTTTGCGCTCTACGAGGAGCGCTATGAGCTGTCTGCAGATACGGACGAACGTAGAGCGGCTTATGCGTCTTTTGTGAACACCTTAAGCCAGTATCAACAATCCTATGCGGCCGCTTATAACGCCGAGGTCAAGAAGCAAGTCACGCTTTCACGGCTACGGCACTATCCGTCGGTGACCCACATGTTGTTGCATCCACAACGTGTGACGATGGAGATGTATCATATGGTTCACGAAATCATTTTGACGGAACTCGCGCCGCATATGCGTCGGTTGGCCAAGTTGCGCCAGCGCGCGCATTCGCTTCCGCAGATGCGCTACTGTGATTTGCACGCGCCGCTTGACCCGCAATTTGCCGCGCACACAAGTTATGAGGAAGCCACCAAACTCATCTTGGAAGCCACCGCGGTGCTCGGTGACGAGTATGTGTCCATCATGCAAGCGGCGATTCGCGATCGTTGGGTTGATCGTGCAGACAACGTGGGCAAGGCGTCTGGCGCTTTTTGTGCCGATCACTACGAGGTGCATCCGTATATTTTGATGACGTGGACCGACAACATGCGCAGTGCGTTTACACTGGCGCACGAACTCGGACACGCAGGCCATGCGGTGCTTGCCAGTCGCCATCAGCGACCACAGTCCACATGGCCTTCACTGTATTTTACGGAGGCGCCATCGACGATGAATGAGCGCTTGTTGGCCCATCACGTGATTGCTCACTCTACTGATCAGCGCATGCGCCTGTGGGTGATTGAGCAGTCACTCGGCACGTATTATCATAACTTTGTAACGCATTTGCTCGAAGCGCAACTACAGCGGCGCGTCTATGCGTTGGCGCAAAAGGGTCAATCGCTCACAGCCCAACTCTTGTCTGAACTAAAAGGCGAGGTGCTGGCGTCTTTCTGGGGTGATGCCGTCGTTATCGATGAAGGTGCCCGTCTGACCTGGATGCGGCAGTCGCACTACTACATGGGCCTGTATCCGTACACGTATGCAGCGGGTCTTACGATCTCCACTGCGGCCGCGCAACGCATTATGCAGCAGGGAGAGCCGGCTGCCGAAGCATGGCTGAGTGCACTGAAGGCTGGCGGTTCGCTCGATCCACTCGACTTAGCGCGTCTAGCGGGGGTTGATATGTCTACAGAGGCCCCGATTCGTAGCGCAGTCGCTTACGTAGGGTCGCTGGTTGACGAACTCGAAGGGTTATCGTAAGCGAAGCCGAGTGCTTCCCAGATATCTTTCGAAATGTGCTCGATGCTGTCGATGCCATAAGTTTCTGTAGGATTGCCGCTGGTCAGTACAGCGATCAGATAGTCGCGGTGATCGCCTCGAACGATCCCTACGCTATTGATCTCCCAGTCGCTCCAGTCATCGTCGATCGGTAACCACCCGTTTTTGAGCGCCACCTGCGCATGGCCGGCGGGGCCGAACGACACGCCCCAGTCCTCAAATGGGATGACGTGCTCCATGAGATTCAAGGCGTAGACGCGCTGTGCATGACCGAGCAGGTGGTTGGGGCTGATCAGTGCGTTGAGCAAGTCGAGTTGATCGGGCGCTGTAGTCTGTGTGAGTCCCCAATAAGCGTTGGCCGTGGTATGGGTAGCACCGACTAGCCCAAGCCAGTGTTGGATGGCAGGAGCTTGCCCTTCTTGATTCCAGAGCGCTGTGGCATCGTCGTTGTCGCTGTCTTCTATCATACCTGTCATCAAGGCTTGGTCTGCTTGTGATAAGGCGTGCTCCGTTTGCGTCGATACATGGAGGAGTGCTTCCATGATCGCAAGTTTGACGATACTGGCCGTGTCAAAATGCTGGTGGGGTTGATAATAGAGGTGTTCTCCGTTTTTCAGATCGATCACTGCGAGTGAGATCAGGCCGGCACGGGCCGTCGCAAACTGTGCGACCGCTTTGCCAAGCGTCGATTCCGTGCCCAGACGCAGGTCGGCTAGGCGTCCCGTCGCTTTCACTGTAGACCGAGCAATCGCGCCTGATCTGGAAGATACCAGTAGCACTTCCCCCGAGTAGATCAGATTCGCGTTCGCGAGGTGATTGATGATCATCAGCGTCTGTACTGTGGTGTCAAACCTCTGTGCGATGGCGCTGAGTGTGTCGCCAGGCTGGACCACGTAAGTTGCCGGTGGTGCTGCCGCATAGGCTGCATGGGCAGGGGACAGACAGAGCCCCAGACTGCAAGATACGCCTGCGGCCAAGCAGCGCAAGCGCTGCAGCAGCCGTGGCCTTCTGGATGTGATTGTTATGTTGTCTTGCGCGATCTTCATGGCTATCACTCCTTTGACGTGAAATCAGACGCGACCAGTCGCTTGTCCGGTTACAAGCGCAAGACGTATGTA
This sequence comes from Bacillota bacterium, assembly GCA_026627345.1. GTDB lineage: Bacteria > Bacillota > Bacilli > Alicyclobacillales > SLC66 > JAPNUJ01. The sequence goes on from JAPNUP010000010.1 coordinate 98,149, forward strand.
AAGGTGGTCAGACATGTCGCAAGCCGTACTGCAAGATGATGTTTCCTCACGTAAATGGTGGATTCTCGCCAACGTCTCTGTTGGCACCTTTATGGCGACGCTCGATGGCAGTATCGCCAACGTCGGATTGCCGACGATCTCGACCGCGCTTCACGTTCCCTTGCACGTTGTGCAGTGGGTAGTGACCGCTTACTTACTTGCGATTTGCGCGATGCTGCCGCTGGTTGGAAAACTTGCTGATATGTGGGGCCGAGGGCGCTTGTACAATATCGGTTTCTTGATTTTCGCAGGCGGCTCTGCGCTTTGTGGATTCACGTCGACGATCGATGTTCTGATTGGCGCGCGCATTTTGCAAGCGATCGGTGCTTCGCTCTTGATGGCGAACAGTCAAGCAATCGTTGCCACGACTTTTCCTGCAACGCAGCGCGGCCGAGCGCTGGGCGTCACAGGGGCAATGGTTTCGCTGGGGTCGCTCACAGGCCCAGCTCTCGGTGGTCTTTTGATTGGCTGGTTTGGTTGGCCCTCCATCTTCTGGGTGAACGTGCCGATTGGTATCGTGGGCTTCATCTTAGGCCTGTTTATGCTCCCTAAGCACCGTCCCACCGATACGCGCAGCGGCCAGTTTGACTATGCGGGCAGCGCGTTATTTATTGTCGGGATCGTCGCACTTTTGTACACCGTATCCAATGGCGACGTCTGGGGTTGGGAGGCCGGGATCACCATTGGCGGCCTGATTTTATCACTGCTCGTATTGGCAGGCTTCGGCGTGCGCGAACGCATGGCCCAAAATCCGATGATCGATTTTTCGCTGTTTCGCAATCGCATGTTTACCGCAGCTGGCATAGCTGCCATGCTCTCTTTCGTGTCGCTGTTTTGCACGAATACGATGATGCCGTTTTACCTTGAGAATGTTCTACATCAGACGCCTCAGGTGACAGGCCTTGCCATGATGTCTTATCCACTGGCGATGGCCGTCGTGGCGCCGTTGTCTGGTTGGCTGTCTGACCGCATCGGCCCGTTTATTCTGACGACAGGCGGGCTAGCGTTAAACGCCCTCGGTTTTATCCTACTAAACTTACTGTCCAGTCATGTTGCCGTCTGGGTCGTAGGCTTGCACCTTGTCATTTTCGGAGTCGGTCAAGGCATGTTTCAATCCCCTAACAACTCGAGTCTGATGGGCGCAGCGCCGCGGGATAAAGTGGGATTAGTCGGTGGGCTCAATGCCCTGATGCGCAATATGGGTATGGTGTTTGGCATTGCGCTGTCTGTATCTTTGTTTGCGGCGCGCCTGCACAGTCTGGCAGGCAAAGCCTACACGGGGATGACGACAGAGACGACGCCCGCGGCCTTTATGTCCGCACTACATACCGTCTTTTGGGCGGCAGCCATCGTCTGTATCGCAGGCGCACTTATTTCGTCGCTGCGATCGACTAAGCGAAGCGGCGGTGGATCCAACCTGCAATCCTCTCAAATCGTAAGGTAATGACTACTCGTTTAGCAGATAGAAAACCCGCCTCACGAGCCGAGGCGGGTTTTCTATCTGCGGTGCGGCGTGTCAGCTCTTATTTTTCGCTGCCACTCCGGACCAGATGGCGAGGATGAGAGTTATGACGCCGAAAATGAGGCTATTCCAGAGGGCTCCGGTATTGCTGGAGAAGCTGTACACCCACGGTGATACGGCTACCCAGATGCCGATGAGTCCCATCAGCCACAGTTGCCACATCTTGGTCACCCCTTGGACTAAGGTTTGTGTCTTTTGCGACACACTCCATGTATATGGGAGTCGGTGTATCGATATACCTTACGTGAAGGTTAGTTACTACACACATAGCCGTTATCTGAGGCAGGAGTTTTGAACCGATTGCAGAACATATTGTACGAGACTGCACAAGGGAAGAAAGGGAGATGTGGATGACACCGGAACAGATGTCCTTACCGCGTAGTACACCTGCGCAACAAGGCGTGCATGCACAGCGTGTGATTGACTTTGTGGATGGGGTAAAGGCTGCAGACTTGGAATTGCATAGCTTGATGATCGTCCGGCACGGACACGTCATTGCCGAGGGCTTTTGGCAACCGTATGCCGCGCAGCTACCGCACATGCTATTTTCACTCAGCAAGAGTTTTACGTCAACCGCAGTCGGTTTGGCGATCGCCGAAGGTAGGCTCGCTCTCGACGACCTGGTATTATCATTTTTCTCGGATGAGGTACCGAAAGACATCTCTACTAACTTGGCAGCGATGCGCGTGCGCGATCTACTGACAATGTCGACTGGGCATCAGGAGGAGCCGCGACTGCGCCAGGGTGCAACTGACGAAAACTGGGTGCGTGCTTTCTTTGCAGCCACGGTCGAGTACGCGCCCGGGACCCACTTTGTGTACAACAGTGGCGCCACCTACATCCTATCGGCTATCGTGCAAAAAGTCACTGGACAGGACTTGCTCGCTTATCTTGAGCCGCGTCTGTTTGCGCCGCTTGGCATCGTTGGTGCGACATGGGAACGTAGCCCGCAGGGCGTGTGCGCAGGCGGTTGGGGATTAAACATTCGCACGGAGGATATCGCCAAGTTCGGTCAACTTTATCTGCAACAAGGCGAGTGGGAAGGACAGCGGCTGATACCGAGCAGTTGGATCGCGCAAGCCACTGACAAGCAGATCGCCAATGATGTTGGCAAAAGCGAGGATGAGTGCGAGAACAGCGACTGGGCGCAGGGCTACGGGTATCAGTTCTGGCGTTGCCGTCATGGAGCCTATCGCGGTGACGGCGCTTTCGGACAGTTTTGCATCGTCATGCCTGCACAAGATATGGTGATCGCAATCACGAGCGGCGTGCGCGACATGCAAGCGGTGTTGGCGCAGGTATGGACACATCTGCTGCCCGCTTGTGAAGCAGCTGTACTAGACGCCGACGCGATGGTGACTCAGACACTGGCGCAAAAGCTCGCAGGGCTGACCCTCAATCCGCCTCGCTACGGTGTGCCAGGTCATGAGCGCACCATCTCAGGTCGCACTTACAGGATGCAAGAGGCATCGTCAAGGATCCATACGATCTCGTTTTCCTTTCATGAAACTGGCTTACGTATGACTGTCGCCAACGAACGCGGCGAGCATGTCGTCGAGTGCGGTCGCGAGTCTTGGGTGAAAGGGACTACGTCGCTTCTCGGGTCGGTACAAGCCAAGGTAGCAGCGAGTGCAAGCTGGCAGGATGAACACACCTGCGAAGTGACTTGCCGCTTCTACGAGACGCCGTTTACGATGCGCTTGGTCTGTACATTTGATGAAGACGAAGTGGTCGTACGAGAGTCTATCAACGTCTCTTTTGGCCCGACTGAATACCCACCGCTACGTGGCTCCTCCAGAATAACGGCCGAACGCTGATGATTCGTGAAGGTTCTGGCTTTTGCGAGAGACAGCAAGCGTTTATGAGCGCTTTGCTATCTTTTTCTGATAGGTTTTTGACGAATGGTGTCGAACAAGTTATAGTACCGCTAGACAGGTTGATGAATAGCTTGTCAAGTGGCAGTATATGCTAACTGACATGTACTGACTTACAGATCAAAAAGGGGTTACCACTGATGAATAAGATGTCCAAGACAGCTGCTGCATTGTCGTCTGTCATCGCACTGACGACTCTGCTCGCAGGATGCAGTACGACACCGTCGGCCGCGCCTGTTGCGCCAAAGGCAGTGCCGCAAAATGCCGCCGCTATGCACACGAGCCACGCCAAGATCAAAGTAGGACTGGTGACGGACACCGGTGGTTTGAATGACCACAGTTTCAACCACTTGGCCTTTGTGGGTTTGCAGATGGCGGAGAAAAAGTGGGGCGTGACAGGCAGTGTCGTCCAATCGGCGAGTGCCGCGGCATACGTACCCAACCTCACGGCTTATGCGTCACAAGGGTATAACCTGGTCATCGCGGTCGGGTATCTCATGCAAGATGCGGTGCAAAAGGTAGCTAAGCAGTATCCACACACGAAATTTTTGATTATTGACGATCAGGTACCTGGTTCGAACATCGACTCTGCAATCTTTGAAACGCAGCAGTGCGGCTACCTCGTTGGTCTAATGGCCGGGTTAATGAATACGCAAAAACACGTCCACGGGATCAATGGCCGCAATACTGTCGGCGTCATCGGGGGAACCCAGATCCCGCCAGTGGAAAGCTATATTGCAGGTTTCATCGCAGGCGTTCACCATGTCGATCCAAAGGCCAAGGTGTTGTTGAACTGGGCGAACTCGTATAGCGATCCAGCCAGCGGGACTGAGCTTGCGAATCAGCAAATCTCCGATGGCGCTGACATCGTGTTCCCTGTCGCAGGTGGTACAGGCAACGGTGTCATTAGCGCGGCAGCACAGAAAGGGGTTTACGCGATCGGCGTGGATGCCAACCAGAATTATCTGGCGCCCAAAACCGTGATGACATCAGCTCTCAAAGCGGTGGACGTCGCCACGGAGACCGTCATTGGTACCGTGGTGTCCGGTCATTTCAAGGGGGGAACGACGTACTTTGATTTGAAAAACCACGGCGTCGGGTATGCACCGGTCATCAAGGCAGTACCTGCGTCGATCGTCAAGGAAGTCAACTCCTATATTCCGAAGATCGAGTCCGGCAAAATTAAAATTCCAGCTCTTCTGACGCAGTCGACACACTGAGCAGTGAGACGAGGGGCGCTCTGGATCACAGGCGCCCCTTTTTGTCTGATAGGCATCTACTTGTGAGAGGAGGGCGGAAATGTCGTCTCTGGAGATTCGCCATTTACATAAAGAATTTCCAGGCGTCATTGCGAATGATGACGTCAATTTGTTAGTCGAATCGGGCGAGACGCACGCTATCTTAGGTGAGAACGGGGCGGGCAAATCGACGCTGATCAAGATGATTAGTGGCCTATATCAGCCTGATCGTGGAGAGATTCTGATCGATGGCGTTGCCTGTCGGTTTGCTAGTCCCCGTGAAGCGATCGGGGCTGGCATCGGCGTGGTCCATCAGCACTTCATGTTGATTCCCGCACTCACGGTTGCAGAGAACGTGGTGCTGGGGAGCGAACTATCCAAGGGCCGATTCGATCGCCGCAAGACTGAGGCGCAAGTGCGGGCCATCTCGCAGACGTTCGGTTTGCCGGTCGACCCTGCGGCACGCGTCGGGGACTTGCCAGTCGGCATGCAGCAACGCATTGAGATCGTCAAGGCACTGTATCGCAAGGCGCGCATCCTGATTCTTGACGAACCGACTGCCGTGCTGACGCCGCAAGAAACCGGTGAACTATTTGTCGTGATGCGGCGGCTGAAGGCGGAAGGCATTCCGATTATCTTCATCTCGCACAAACTCGATGAAGTCCGTGAGATTGCCGACACAGTGACTGTGATGCGCGCAGGTTGCACAGTGCACACGCAGGCGATGGCCGGGGCGACGGCTAAGGAGCTTGCGAATAAAATGGTGGGTCGCGATGTGGTGTTGGCTAGTCACCGAGCGGCCTCGGCGCTAGCGGGGGATGTGCTGCTCGAAGTGGTAGGGGTCTCTGTACAAGACGATCACAAAGTGCAGCGCATCAAAGACTTCTCGTTGACCCTGCGGGCGGGAGAAATTCTCGGGATTGCGGGCGTCGATGGCAACGGGCAAACGGAGCTTGTCGAGGCGTTGGCAGGTCTGCGTCCGATTCACAGTGGCGAAGTGCTTTTCGCAGGTGCATCGATCCGACGGCTCGGTGTGCGTGCGCGGATGCGCGCGGGGATTGGGTATGTGCCGCAGGATCGACAACGAGACGGTTTAGTGCTTCCTTTTACCCTGACAGAAAATATGATGCTCCGTGAAGCGGGTGGTCCATTCTCGCGCTATGGGTGGCTCACCAAA